>JACQJQ010000035.1 GCA_016204945.1 Elusimicrobiota bacterium | reverse complement strand
GCGCCCTTCCGGGGACGGTCCGGCCGTTTTAATCTCGGGCCACAGGCGCCTTGCCTTTGCCCGCCGGAAATCCTTGGAGAGGGTCCCGGCTGCCTGGGTTCCGGAAGATTTGTCCGAAAAGGAATTTTTCCTTCTGGCGGTTTATTCGAATTGGAACCAGAATTTTTCCGAGCTTGACCGAATGACGGCCCTCCAAAAGGCAGAAGCCGTCTTTGGTTTCTCCGAGGAGGAGATTCTGGAAGAAATTTTTCCGGCGCTCGGGCTTTCCCCCGGCCGGGGGGCCCTGGAAGAATACCGCAGGACAGCCGGTCTTGCCCCCGAAGTCCACCGTCTGGTCTTTCAGGGGAGGCTTTCTTTTCGGGGTCTTTCGGGTCTCCGGCGTTTCAGCCGGGAGGAGCAGGGGTTTCTGGCCCGGGAGGTTTTTGAAAAAGCCCACCTCACGACCAATCAGGTCCGGCTCGTTGCCGAGTGGTTTTTCGATTTGAGGAAAATAAAAAAGTGTTCCCTTGAAGCGCTGATCCAGGCGGGGGAATTCCGGGAAATTTTCAAACCTTCGGAAATGGACGACCGGGGAAGGGGAGAAAGGCTTTTCGAGCGGGTCCGGTCTCTGCGTTTTCCACGGCTGACCGAGGCCGAATCGAAGTTTCGCCGCCTCCAGTCCCAGCTTTCGGGCGAGGGCATTCAGATTGAACGCCCGGAGAATTTTGAGGCAGAAGGCTTCCTTCTGCGGGGCCGCCTGAAAAACCGGGAGAGTCTGGAGCGGGTCCTCCGCTTCCTCGAGACCCACCGCCCCCAGCTCGAAGAAGAGTTGCAGCGGCTCGTTGAAGGCGCCCTGCCACCAGCCGGCCTGCTCAACCCCAGTCCACCGGGCGATCGGCCCCTGGGGCGCCATCGCCCACAGGCGCCACGTCCCCAGCCCCCAGCCGACCCAAGGCGCCGCGAGCGCCGTCTGCCACCCGAGCGCCCACGCCTGCGTGCGCGTCCCGAGGGTCCAGGCCCCGAGGAGGATCCCCGCGCCCGCGAGGGTCGCCGCCGCGAGGAGGCCACCGAGGAGCAGGATCTTGGCGCGCCGGGCGAGGTGGGGCAGGAGCCAAGCGACGCCGACCAGCCCGAGGGCCAGCAGCGCCGTGCGCGAGCGGGAGAGCAGGACCATGGCCAGGAGCCCCGCGCCGACCGCGCCGCCGCCCAGCCGCCGACACCGGGGCGGGAGCCAACTCCGAGCCGCCCAGAGGATCGCGGGCAGCGCCACGGCGAGGAAGACGCCGAAGGTGTTCGGGTGGCCCAGGAGCCCGTGCGGCTGCCCCAGCACGGTCGCGCGAACGACCAGGCCCGCGCGGGCGCTGCCCTCGAGCCGCAGCGAGGTCTCCTGAGGCACGGCGGAGAGCCCCCAGGGAGCCGCCAGCGCCCCGGTCAGCGCTTGCAAGGCGCCGACGGTCCATCCGACACCGAGAACCTGCTCCAGCCCGATCCAGGCGGTGACGAGCGCGGCGGCGGCGAGTGCTGCCAGGAGCCAGCGGTCCGCCCGGGCTGGCAGGCGGGCGGCGAGCAGGTAGAGAGCGAGCCCCGCGACCGCCCCCAGAACCACAATCAGCGAGCGCAACGGTATATCGGCCCAGAGCGTCCTCGCCCAGCCCCACGCCAGCAGCACCGCGAGGGGTATGGACTGAGTCGCCACGAGTAGGCACATCGCCCCAGTCCCGGCAGCCAGAACCCAGAGCACCGGCCACGCCTGAGTCGCCTCGGCGCCGATGAACAGGGGCAGGATGATCGGCGGGGGCAGGACGATCAGCAGGGTGAGGACCGCCAGCAGCCCGACGCCGCAGCGACCGAGGGCCGTCACCGACGCCGACGCTTGGCCGAGCGGATTGGCGGCGGCGGAGCCGCTGGCGCGTCGGGCACCACCCGCAGCGTGCTCCGCAGGCCGAGCATCAGCGCGGCGACGTCCGCGTCGCCCCCGGCTGCGGCGAGGGCGCTGCGGATTTCCATGAGCCCCTGCATAGCGTCCAAGAGGGCGCTCGCGAGCGCTAGGAGCCCCAGCGCCGGGTCGAGGCCGCGCTCCTGGCCCTGGCCCACCTCGGCGTTGAGGAAGGCCCAGACGCGGGGGCCGTAGAACTCGTAGGCGCGGAGGAACTGCTGGGCCGCGACCGGGTCGAGGGCGGCGAGGCGCTGCGCCATGTCCTGCCCCTCGGGCTTCTGCCCCTCGCTCACAGCCCCGAGTCCACCGCCGGCCACGGCGCCCCGGCAGCGCACGCCCGGCACGGCTCGCCACCCGGTCGCCAGCCGTGCGCCTGCTCGTGGGCCCAGTGCTGCGCACCAGCGGCGATCAGGCGGCAGGTGAGGTCGCGGCCGAGCCCGTCCAGAGGGAGCCCGATCTCCGCCGTCCGCCCCATCTCCGTGTCCTCCAGCTCGGCGACGACGACCGTTCGCCCACCGGGCAAATCCTCGCGCCACGCCGCGACCCGGAAGCGCCACGGCAGGCGCCGGGGGCAAACCCGCCGCCGCCCCGCCTCGAGCCCGACTCGCTCGTCCGCCACGGCGCCGATCATACTACGCGCCGGGCTGGCTCGGACGACGGATGATCTCCTCGGCGCTCTCGCCGGCGAGCCAGCGCGCCACCTGCTCGGGCGTCATCGGGGTCGAGCCGCTGAGCATCCCCGCGACCTCGGGGTCGCCGCCGGCCGCCTCCCACGACTCGACGATCCGGGCGTAGAACTCGGCCAGCTCGCGGAGCACCGGCGCGAAAGCTCGACTGAGCTCAATCGGATCCCCGCCCATTCGGATGAACTCGCGGGCACCGTTCTCGATGCTCCGCTCGAGCCACCGCCGCACGTAACGCTGAAATTGCTCGTCCATCGCCACCCCCCTCACGACGCCCGCCGACACGTCGGCGCGTGCCCCTTGCGCTTCGGCCACCGGCAGTACGAACAAGGTACCTCGCTCTGCCCCCCGAACGCCGTCGAGCGCGACGGGCCTCCATGCCGCCTGCAGGCCGCCCCGAGCCGCTGGCAGAGCACGCATTCCTCGGCGCTCCGCTTGATGTGCGAACGGCTCTTCGCGCGCCGCTTCTTGAGCCGGTTCTCCGGCCGGGCCTGGACTGGTTCCGACCCCTGCGGCGCGACGGCGAGGGCTAGCGGGGGTGGGGCTGGCAGGACGGGCACCGGCGTCGGCTGCGGTGGCGGCGCGCCCCTCGTGGCCGCCTGCTGTCGGCGGTAGTCGGCCAGAGCCCGGTCGAGCACCTCGTCGCTCGGCAGGCCGAGCCTCGCCGCCTGCCCGTCGCCAGCGCTCAGGCTGACCGCTTGGTGGTGCTCGCGCAGCGCCACGACTCGTCCGGGCCGCTAGTCCCAGTCCGCCATGTCGTTCTCGGGATCGACGTCAGGCGAGACGGGACGGGCGACTTTCCGCTTGCGCCACGGGCTACGCGAGCCTCGGGCGGCTGGCGCGCTCGGCAGGGTCGGAAGCAGCGGCTTGGCGAGGGCGCGCTCGAGGACGCGCTGGAACCGCTGGTGGATGTCCTCACGGATCACCGGGCGCATCGGGCACCTCCCCGAACAGAGTCGCACGTGAGTTCACGGTAGCCCATCACGCACGTCGGGGCAAGGAGAAAAACACACAAGCGGGGCGGGCCGCCCGGAAGACCCCCGTGGAGTCGAGCGGCCCGCCCCGCCCTGGGGGCCCCCTCCGAGGACCCCGACGCCTAGCGGCGCATCGCCAGCCAGATCCGCCCGTAGGCGGCGCTCGGGTGGTCGTTGCCGCCGCGCAGGTAGTAGACGTAGAGGTACCCGGCGCTGGCGTGGTTCTCGTTGTTGTGGGTGATCGTCAGGTTCTCGGGCGTCAGGTAGGTCGTCACCGAGCAGTTCGCGAACCCGACCGTCGCCGTTGAGATCCGGGCGCAGAGGTTGTCGTACTCCTGCCCCGGTCTGAGCAAGCCGACGTTGATCCGCGAGGCCGAGACCGGCGTCTTGGTCTCGATCAGGATGTCCTTGATGAGCGCGCCGGCGGGTACCGATTCGGAGGCTTGAGTCGTGGTCAGCGAGGCGGTCGCCGAGAAGGGGACCACCATGACCTTCATCGCCCCGCCCGCCGGGGCCACGGCTTTGCCGACGCCCGTGAAGTTCTTCACCCGCATCTGCGTACCGCGGTAGGTCCCGGCAGTCACGTAGACCATGACGTCGTAGGTCTGGCCCCGGGTCTGGTACCACTCGCACTCACCCGTGGTCGTGTTGATCGAGATGGGGACGGACTTGGCCGTCGCCAGGGTGGCCGTGGTGTAGACGGTCGGCTCGGTGTTGGTGCCGGCCGTCAGCGGGCGGCAGTAGCCGGAGGTGATGACCGAGTCGTCGTCGCCCACGACCTGGAGCCAGTAGCGGGGGTTGCTCTGAGCCGCGACCGCTGCGGGCAGGACGAGCGCCAGAGCGAGCAGGGTTGTCAGGGCCGCGCACCAGCGCCTCATGGTCCTCATGTCGTCATCCCTCCCGGGTCGGGTCGCCGCGATGGACACCACGGCATCATCCTAGCCTACTCGGGGCTGGGGACGCCAAGTTTTCCCCTGTGGTCTGTGACGCCTCACCCGGCAGGTCGTCGATACGCCAGCGACCAGGGAGGCAAATGCCTCGGGACTCAGCGCTGGCCTCTGGCGCTTCACCCGGCAGGCCCACGTCAGCCCTGCGGGGTAAGCTCACGACGTAGGTATTGGCCAAGAAGGCGAAGGCCAATTCGTCGGCCTCGATCAGGAGCTTCTGGGCGAGCATCGCGTCTGCGACCGGCACGTCGAGCGGGGCCGCGCAGAGGCTCCGGACCATGCCCCCCGCCTCGTCGAGTTGATCGACGTTCCGCTGCGGCGCACGCCGGATGCGGTAGCGGTGACCGAGGCTCCCCACGATCTCGAAGTAGCCCCGCTCCGCGAGGTCCCGTGCCTGCGTCTCGCTGAGCGCCGCCCGGAGCAGTTGCTCCGCCCGCTGCTCCCCGATCGCGGCGTTCGCCCACGTTTCCCGCGCAATGGGTTCCGGCGGGTCGGGAGCGGTTGTCGGAATGCCTTGCGCCACAGCCCCTCCCAGCCCGCCCATCGGCTCGGGCTCGCGCTCCCGGCGGCGCCAGAGCAGCGAGAGAGACAAGAGCACGCGGAGCCGCCCCACCGAGCACGAGAACTCCAAGTTCGCTGGCTGGCCCACCGCCCTAGCCGCCCCGGATCGGCGGCGCCAGGATGATCTTCTCCGCATCCTGGTCGAACTCCGTCACCTGCTCACCCTTGTCGCCGTCCATCGTCACTGTGAAGCCCAAGTAGCCCTTGCCGCGCAGATCGTCGAAGACCTTACGTGCGGCCTCCACTTCGTCGGGCTTGGACTTGTCCCAGCTGATCCTCGCATCGCCGCCCCGCCCCATGACCGCCATCTCGCCCATGAGCCTGCTCCTTTTTGCGCCTGAGGCGCGTGTGATGTCCTAGAAAGGCACTTCGTCAGCCTCACTCACGACGCTCACCGGCACGACGCTCACCGGCACGACCTTGTCGGGCTGGCGGCGGACCCGTTTGACCTCCTGGATCGCCTGCACCTGCTCGATCGCGTACTCGGCCGTCGCTCGCAGTCGCGCCCGGTCGAGCCCGTCCAGCGCCAGCCCGTCAGCGAGCCGCTGGCGGATGTGGTCGAGCGCCTTGAGAGCCTCAGTCTTCGCCTGGTTCACGGCTTCACCTCCAGATCATGCGGATCGAGAACGACGTCCACCAGCCGACCGACCCAGTAGATAGGCGCGAGGCTGGCCGGCACGACGAACACAAGCGGGGGAGCGAAATCGGGTGCCCTCACGGGCATCAGATAAACCCGGATCGCCGCGTCCCCGATCTTGTCGATGCCGGTAGCCGACTCGGCCTGGATGACCCCGGCCTTCTCAACCTGGACGATCCGCGCTTGATATACAACAGCGTTCGGCGGGTCAGCGGTTCTCATTGTCGCCCCCCTCCCGGCAGCGCCAGCCCGGACAGCGTCACCCGCGAGAGCGCCTCAAGCAGCCCGTCGGCCACCCCCTGCCACTCGGGCGGCGTCTCGTGCCGCGTCTCGGTCGCCTCGACCCCCTGAGCCACGCGGTGCCGGGTGCGCGCCCGGAGCGCGTCCAGCGCCAGCCCGAGCAGCCTGAGGGCCACGCGGTTCTCGATGCAGGCGAACGCTCCGCCCTGGAAGTCGCCCAGGCGGCGCATCGCCAGCGCCAGCACGTCGTCCACCTGGGCCCCGTTCGGGCCGTCCCGACCCACCACGCCCTGCTGCCAGCGCACCCAGATGTAGGCGCCCTTGTCCAGGTAGCCGCGGGGGACGCCCGCGAGGCCGTGGAGCACCTCGGCGGCGACCAGCGAGGCGAACGCCTCGGGGCTCAGCGGCAGCATATCCCGCTGTGGAACGGCGTGTCCAGGATCGTCGTGCGTATCGCGCATTTCTAGCTCGCTTTCTCTGCCGTTTCTGGCCTTAAAGCCGTTTCTCTCGCATCATCCCATCTACCGTCGTCGAGCGGGTACCAGAGTACCGAACAGCAGGACGATCAGGCCCCACCACAGCCACAGGTCCACCAAGAGCCGGTCGCTCGGGGTCATCAATACGCCTCCCCGTAGACGCGCGGCGCCTCGAACGTCCCCTCGATCTCCCACGACACGCGCCGGTTCCCGCACTGGCAGCGGCGGCTCTCACCGTCCCAGCCCTTGCAGTCCCGAGTCTCGTCGTAGTCGCCGCAGTTCTGGCCGTTGAACGAGTGCCACGGCTCGGCCTTCCGGAGTTCCGTGATCCGCTCTCTGGCGGCGATCTCCAGCGCGTGCTCCTCCGCCGTCTCCGCAGTAAAATCCTGACCGTAGACCTTGCCGCGCCCGAGCAAGTAGACAATCGCCCGGTCGCGCAGCGCGGCTGCGTCTATCGCCTGCTGAGCCTGCCGCTCCCGCTGGTCGGCGCGCCGGAGCCAGTCCTCCTCGTCGTGAAGCCAGAGGCTCGGCGTCACGTCCAGGGTCGGGCCGAAGTCGCGGAGCGCGACGTTGAGCGCCCGCGTGATGCGCCCCTTGGTCCGGCTCCGCGTCCACGCCTTGACCTCAGCGGGGAAGCCCTCGGCGATCAGCAGGCGCGCCGCCGCGCCCGCGATCTCGTCGCACGCTGCGCGCCAGTCGCGCACAGCCTGCTCGTATTGCTGCCACGCAGCGCGGTACGCCGCGAGGCTCTCCGCGGTCAGGTGCGAGTCGTAGCCGGTGAATTCGCGCTTCCACGGCTTCGCGGGGAGCGCGGGCACGGGCGGGAAGGCGAGGGTCACCCCTTCGGCTCCGCGCGGATCACGTCGTCCTCGATCCACTTCGCCCCGCAGGCGTAGCAGCGGACGACGGCATATCGGGTGATCGTGGTCACGAGGTCGCCGAGCCGATACGTCATGAGCACGACCGGGCGCTCGTGAATGCGCTTGGCGTGATCGCAGTCGCTCATCCCTTCGGCTCCGCGAGGCTCACGCCGGCCTCGGCTCGATACGCCCGGTAGAGCGTGTC
>JACQJQ010000032.1 GCA_016204945.1 Elusimicrobiota bacterium | reverse complement strand
TGGCCTTCGCCGATCGGCAGCGGCGAGTCCGCATAGGCGAATTCACGCATTTCCTCGCCCATGAACTCCTCGCGCGGCACCTCGCGCATGGCGCGCGCCACTCCGGGCGCGCGCACGCCCCGCTCCTGGATCTGGTGCGCCACCATCTGACTGCGGGCTTCGCTCAGGTCGGCCATGGCTGGAGTCCTCTCGAATGTGATTGATCGCCGCAAGTCCCGTGCCCTCGGGAACGGCGCTTGCGGGACCGATGGCGTGGAAACCGCGCTGCTGGACCGTCTCGCCAAGGCTGCCGAGATCCTGGACGAATTCGCGGCAGCGACAGGTCTCATTGCCGCCGAGCCTCCCCGGCGCTATCTCTGGACCGACGCCTTCGCGGTCATGACCTGGGTCGGGCTGCATGAGCGCACCGGCGAGCGGCGCTTCCTCGACCTCGCCGAGCGCCTGATCGAGCAGGTGCACGAGATTCTCGGCGCGCCGCGCGGCGGCTTGCGCATCGGCAAGCCTCTGCCAGAGCGCGGACCCGACGAGCCTTACGACCCTGACCTGGAATGGGAGCGCGACGGCCAGTACTACCACTACCTGACGAAGTGGATGCATGCGCTGGAGCGCACGGCCGCGGCGAGCCGCGATGAGCGATACCACCGGTCAGCGGTGGAGCTCGCCAAGACCGCGCACCGGGCGTTCGCCTATCCGCGCGCCGCACCGCAACGCCTGTACTGGAAGATGAGCGTCGACCTTTCCCGGCCGCTCGTGCCCTCCATGGGCGCGCACGATCCGCTCGACGGTCTCGTCGCCGCCGCCTCGCTGGGGCTCGTGCTCGAAACGCGCGAGCTGGCGCGAATCTGCGACGGCCATCGATGGGCGACCGACGATGCCCTCGGCGCAGGCGGACTGCTGGTCGACGCGCTTCGCCTGGCGCGCCTCGTCGCCCGCGGCCGCCAAGACCTGCAGGATTTCTTCATCGAGGTAGTGCAGGACGCCGAAGCGAGCGCAGAAGCGGCTGCGTCCACCCTCGGTGGGCCGGCGACGCGCCGGCTGGCATTCCGCGAGCTGGGCTTCGCCCTGGGGCTGCACGCCGTGGAGCCGCTGGGCGAGCATGCCGATGTCAGCCGGCTGCGGCCCTTCGTGCCGCTCGCCGGCGAGCTCGAGGATTTCTGGCTTGATCCAGTGAATCAGGCGGCGGCCACCTGGATCGGTCACCGCGAAATCAACGCAGGAACCCTGGCCGCCTGCCTCGCGCCAGACGGGGTGCTGGGCTAGGGTACGGCTCGACCCGGATTTCGTTTTTAGCGCTAGCTCCCTGCGAATCCCTGCGAGTGTGGCCCGCCTCGCTTCGACAGGTCGCCAATGACAGCGCCCGCGGTTTCTGGGCTACGTAGCGCAACGTCGCCTAGCGACAGGATTCCCGCTACACGGTTGTCGCGGGTGAGGACCGGCACCCTTCGAATCTTGGCCTGCCCCATGCTCTTCGCGACGTGCTCGAGATCCTGGTCCTCGAAGCAGTAAAGGACCTCCTTGCTCAAGACCTCGCGGACCGGAGTATCGGGCCCCTTGCCGGCCGCGACCGCGCGGATCGCGATATCGCGGTCGGTGATCATCCCGATCAGCAGGTTGTTGTCGGCAACCGGCAGCACGCCGATATCGTTCCTCGCCATCGCGGCCGCGCAGTCGGCGACTGTCTCGCCCGGCCCGCAGACGCACACATCCCGCGTCATCGCTTCGCCGGCGCGCATCAGGCTGGCCGCACGGCAGGCGACGCGGCCGATGCCGGCTTCGCCGCCGCGGCGTCGCGCGCCGGCTTGCCGGTCTCGAGGTAGCTCTTGAGGCGCATCAGGTCCTCGTCCATCTCGGTCAGCGGGTCGGCGCCGAAGAGCGAGGCGACGACGTGGCCGAGCGCGGCGCCCGGCGGGTTGTAACCCATCTCGACCTGGATCCGGGTTCCATCGCGTTCACGCTGGAAGTGCACCAGGCCTGCGTGCTCGACCTGCGAGCCCGGCGTGGTGGTCCAGGCGATCAGCTCGTCTGGAATGCACACGGTCATCTCCGCATCCCACTGCACCGTGCTGCCGAGCGGCCCGGCAACCTCCCAGTGCCAGTTGTTCTCCACGTTCTTTCGCACCGAGCGTACGTTCCGCATGAACTTCGGGAAGTTCTCGAAGTTCTGCCAGAACGCGAAGACCTCTTCGATCGGCGCGGCGACGCTGATCGTCTTCATGTAGTCGATGTACGGGCCGCGCTGGCCGAAAAGCCGCGCCATGTCGATGTTCGAGCCGGCTCGGAGAAGCATCGCCCCGCCCGCCACGCCGAACAGGACCGAAAGCGGCGAGCGGCGTACAAGCGCGCATGCGACCAGCGTGGCGCCGCCCGCGCCCACGACCACGCGCGTCGCCGGCGCCCAATGCTCCTGCATGATGTCGACGCGCTGCACGCGGCGACGTCCGCCCTGCAACCCTGAGACATTGCCCGCCTGCTTGTGCTCCTCGAGCCGGTTCTCGACGCCGCGCACGCCCGGCACGGTCCGCACCGCGCGGAGGGCATTGTCGACCTCGTGCGCGAGCACCGGGCCCCGCAGGGTCACCGTGCCGCCGCTTGCCGCGACCTCGACCGAACCGGGATGGCCGAGGAAGCGTCCCAGCTTGGCCTTCACGCGCTCGGCGAGAACCTCGTCCGGAACTTCCTTCGATGCCATGCGGGTGCGCAGCGAACCGAACACGCCTTTCAGGCGATTTCGCAGGTCGACGGCGACCACCCTGCCCGCTTCGTCGGCATGGCTCAGCTTGCCGAGCACCTTGTCCCGCACGACGGCGCGCCGCCTGCGTCCCATGTCCGGATCGAGAAAATAGGTGGCGAGCGCCGCGGCGGCGGCGGCGGTGAGTGCGGTAGAGCTTTTCATGAAGCGATCCCCTCGGGTGGATAGGCGATTGCCTTGCAAAGGACATGCCGATAGGCCGCGCGGCACGACCCTTGCTGCGCTTGTATTGCCCGGTTGCGCCGACACATCCCAAAGGAAATGGACTAAACACCCATAGCCAGAAAGGACAAGGGCTGGCGTAGACCGGGTTTCGTCTTTGTTGTCGCTCAGGACGCGCGCCATGGCAGGCGGCTGCAGCCGGGAGCCCAGGACGCCGGCAGGGAAGCGAAGGCCGTCGATGAATCGGGCGGGATCAAGGCCGCGAAGCTGAAGAAGAACCGCAGGGAGCGCCTCAATGTCGGGCCCGATCACAAGACGCCGCTGATGCAGAAAAAGCGACGCGGCTCCTTTCCGTAATCTGCTGCCCAGCGAAGGATCCACCATGAGCAAATCACCCGGACACCGGAAATGGCCCGCACACAAGGTCGCGGAAATGCGGGCCGGCGAGCCTATGGAGGCTGAAGTCCACGGCGAGGTGATCGCGCAGTCAAACGAGGACGTATGAAGATCCGTACGACGAGCACCATGAGCCCAAGGACCGCGTCGCCTTCGCGCGAGATTCGGATCCGCCAGCGCGCTTGAGCGGCGCTGAGCGGCGGGACGCTTGCCTTCTTGTTACGCTTCCGGCGGGCGCGCGCCGCCGGCCGCCCGGCTTGCCATCGGGTCCGGGAGGATCGAACGCTCAAGGGTTTTTAACGCTACGTCCAGATCGGCCCGTTTGATGGCGAGGAACTCGATCGCTGGCCTTCCGTCCGCGAAATCCATGCGCGTGGCGCCTTTGCCGAACTGTCCGGCCGCGAGCTCCTGCTCGGAGACCTTCTCGATCTGAGAGTCCCTGTTCTCGCGCTTGTAGATGGGAACCAGCGCCGACAGCGCGAGGGCGACCGTATCGAGAGTACGCCCGGCGCCTGACTCATCGAACGCGTGGTACGGGAAGAACCGAGCGTACGTGCGCCTGGCGGCGATGGACAGCGGCAGAAGGTCTTCTTCGGCCATCGGTGTGAAAGAAATTCTAGGCTTCACATCGCCCGTTTGGAACCTTCCGAAGCGTTGCATCAACTCCGAGCGCCAAGTGGTTGAAAATGATTGCCGCATTCCTGTTCGTCAGTGTTGACAGGTGACATACGCACCGTGCAAGTCGCTCTTCACTTTGGGGGTGCCCGCGCTAGCGATCCAAGAAGTACGAGGACCCTCGTCCTGCCGCAGCGCCAGATAAAGCACGCCATTACAGCAGGGACAGCTCACCGGCGCGACCTCTGCAGCCTGCGCGACCGGCTGGCGAAGCTCGCTCATCGGCGCTACACCAGCTTCCGCAGCGCGCGCTTGACGAGCGCCCGCACGAGAGGAATCTTGTAGGCGTTGTGGCGCAGGGGTACCGCCTCCTGCACGGCCGCTTCAGCCGCCTTTCCGAGCGATTCCTCGCTCATCTGCGCGCCGAATAGGGTGCGCTCGGCCGCGCGGGCGCGCCAGGGGATCGGCGCCACGCCGCCCAGGACCAGGCGCGCGTGGCCTACGCGCCCTTCGGGCGAGAGCCGCAGCACCGCAGCGACGCTCGCCAAGGCGAAAGAAAACGCCTGCCTGTCCATTGCCTTCAGGTATGTGCTCTTAGTCTCAGCCGGATGCGGTAGCAAACGCACCGATAGAACGAGCTCGTCGACAGCGAGGCGCGTCTCGGTGCGTCGGGCGGCTTCGGGCATCGCGAAGAACTCATCCAGCGACAATGCGCGCTCGCCCTGCGGGCCGCGCACTTGCACGCCGGCATCGAAAGCGAGCAATGCAGGGGCGAGGTCGGAAGGATGTACCGCCACGCACGGACCATCCGAGAACAGCGCGTGCAGCCGGTTCCGGCCTTCACGCGCCGGACACTGCTCGCCGCCCTTCAGCCAGCATTGCACGCGGGGATTGCGGAAATACCAGCAGCGCGGCCGCTGCATGAGGTTGCCGCCCAGGGTCGCGACATTGCGCAACTGCAGGCTTGCCGCGGCCGCAGCGGCCTGCCCGAGGGCGGTGTAACGCTCGCGCAGCCCGTCGTTCGCTTCTATCTCGCTCAAGGTCGTTCCTGCACCGATAAAGACACCATCGGCGTGGCGAACCTCCGCGGGAAGCAGTCTTCTGACCGATACCAGCCGCTCGGGCGCGGCGAGATCGGCTTTCATGAGCGTCACGAGATCCGTGCCGCCGGCGAGCGGCCGCGACGAGTCGTCCAGCGCGCTCAGGGCCTGCTGCAGATTCTCAGGCGCGATGTAGGAGAAGGCTCTCACGTTTGCACGGTAGATCGCGCAGGCGCACGCCTGTGGCATCGAAGATCGCGTTCGCCACCGCCGCGGCGGTGGGAATGATCGGCGGCTCGCCGATCCCTTTCGCGCCGGTCTCGTTCGCTTCCCAGTCGGG
>JACQJQ010000031.1 GCA_016204945.1 Elusimicrobiota bacterium | reverse complement strand
TATTACCTCGGCAAGACCTACCTGCTGTCCAAGCGCGCCTACCTCGCGGCCGCCGCGTTCGAGAACCTGATCCGCGACTACAAGGACTCGGACCTGAAGGAGGAGGCCCAGTTCTTCATCGGGGACTCGTTCTTCCTCGCGGAGGACTACAACGGCGCCATCTCGAAGTACCAGACCTTCATCTCGCTCTACCCGGAGAGCCCGCTGCGCGTCTCGGCGCTGTTCCGCATCGGCTCGTCCTATTTCCAGAAGACGGACTACGTCGAGGCGCGCGCGAACTTCCAGGCCGTGCTCGACCGCTACCCGAAGGACTTCTTCGCGCCGCTGGCGCAGTTCTTCATCGCCGAGTCGCACCTCGTCTCCGGCCAGACCCGCGAGGCGCTGTTCGCCTACACGAAGGTGATCACGCAGTATCCCGACGCGGTCAAGATCGCGCCGTTGGCCTACTTCAAGCTCGCGTGGTGCCAGCACCAGGTCGGCGACTTCATGCAGGCGATCCAGACCGGCTCGAACTTCGTCGCCCAGTATCCGAACAACGTGCTGGCCAAGAACGTCTACCTGATCATGGCCAACGCGCAGATCGCGCTGAAGCGCTACGTCGAGGCGACGTCGTCGCTCCAGCGCATCATCGACCTGGCTCCCTCCTCCGACATCGCCGAGCAGGCGCTCTTCACCATACTCAAGAACCAGTACGACCAGAAGGCGTTCAATTCCATCCTGACCTCCTACCAGTTCATCTTCCGCCACCTGCCGCCGTCAAAATCGAAGTGGCGCTCGATGAGCTACCTGTACGCCGCCGAGGCCTATCTGGCGCTCAATCAGGTCGACGAGGCCGCGGTCATCTATGAGATGATCCTGAAGGTCTATCCCGACGATCCCGCCGCGTTCTACGCCCAGGACGGCCTGGCTTGGGGGCACTCGTACAAGGGCGAGGATGAGCTGGCCCTCGAGGCCCGGCGCAAGCTCAAGGACATGATGGCGGTGGCGACCTCCTCGTTCTCCTTCACGGGGCTCAACGAGCTGGGCATCGCCGACTCGATGTTCAACCAGAAGAACTACGAGGATTCCTACCAGCTCTACGAGAAGTTCGCGCGGGAGAACCCCAACGCCGCCGAGGCGCCCTCGGCGCTCTATCGCGCGGCGATGAGCTCGTACCATCAGCGCTTCTACACGCAGGCCATCGACCTGTGGAAAAAGCTGACGGCGGCGTATCCGAACTCAAAGGACGCGCCCTTGGCCCGCTCGCAGATCGCGGACACCCTGTTCCGCGCGCAGAAGTACGGGGAGGCCGTCGCGGCCTTCCGCGAGATCCTGGCCGCCGACCCGAAAGGCCCGGGCGCTCCGCTGGCGCACCTGCGCATCGCCCAGGCCGCCTTCAACTCGAAGGACGACGCGGCCGCGCTCAAGCAGGTCCAGGAGCTCGTCGCCGGCTTCCCGGCGTCCGCCGAGGCCAACGACGGCCTCGACATCCTGGAGGGCGTCTTCGACCGCAGCCGAGGCCTCGACTTCAAGGCGAGCCTGCGCCAGATCGTGACCTCCCAGCCCTCCACTCCGATCGGCGGCGAGGCCCAGTTCCGGCTCGCGCGCCGCGCGTTCGAGGCCAAGGACTGGGCGTCGGCCGCCGCCGACTTCCAGAAGTTCTCGGTGGACTTCACGAACCACGTCGAGCTGCCGAAGGCGCAGTTCTATCTGGGCGAGAGCTTCTTCAATCAGAACCGCTGGCAGGACTCGATTCCCGCCTACGAGCGCCTCCTCGACAACTTCGAGAAGTCCGACGACACCCCGCTCGCGGTCTTTCACCTGGCGAGCGCCTACTACAACCTCGAGAAGTTCGACGAGGCGACGCGCCACTATTCGCGCCTGATCGAGGAGTATCCGGCTTCCCCGTACGTCGCGCCCGCCCAGTTCAACCTGGCGCTCGCCTACAAGAAGCTGGGCAAGCTCGACATGGCGCAGTACGCCTACCAGAAGTACGTCGCGGCCGCCAAGCCCGGCGACGCGCAGGCGCAGAACGCGCTGTGGGAGACCTACCAGATCCAGCGCGACCGCAAGGACTTCGCGGGCGCGGTCGCCACGCTCGAGCAGATCCGGGACGCCGGCAAGGCCGACGGGGAGCTGGCGCTCGAGGTGATGTACCGCATTTCCGAGGTGCAGGCGGCCGCGGGCCGCCCGGACGAGGCGCAGGCGGCCTGGGAGAAGATGCGGGCGATGAAGCCTCTGAATTCCCCGTTCCGCCTGCAGGCGCTCGCCAAGCTCGGCGAGGCGCACGAGAAGGCGGGCGACGTCTCCTCCGCCGCGGACGTCTACGAGGACTACTCTCGCGCTGCGCCGAGGGACCTGGCGCAGAAGGCCGCGGCTCGCGCCGCCGCGCTGCGCCAGTCGCCCGGGGGCGCCAAGGCCAGGAAGGCGGCGCCCAAGGCGACCCCGAACGTGGACGACCGCGTCGAGCCGGAGGGCGGAGGCACGATGGTGATGCCCGCCGACGCCGCGCCGAGCCGGAAAGCGGCTCCCAAAAAGGCCGCGCAGGAGCCGAATTTGCCGGGCATGCCGTCGGCCGAGGACATTCGTTAGACGCGAGGAGATAGAGAATGGGCGAAATTCATATTCTGGCGTTGTTCCGCGAGAGCTTCACCCTCGTCATCATGCTTTTCTGCTCCATACTGTCGATCACCTTCGCGCTGGAGCGCTGGTGGTACTTTCGCACGGCGCAGTCGGCCCCCGACGCGGTGCTCGGCCACGTCGGCAAGAGCCTCGAGAGCGGAAAGACGGAGGCCGCCGCGGCCTACTGCCAGAAGCATCCCTCCGCGGTGGCGCAGGTCGTCCACTACGGGCTTCTCCACGCCGCGCGCTCGCGCAAGGACCTCGAGGAGCTCATGCTCACGAAGCTCAAGGAGGAGCGCGTCAAGCTCGAGCGCTTCCTCGGGATCCTGGGGACCCTGGGCAACGTCGCCCCGTTCATCGGACTCTTCGGCACCGTCGTGGGCATCATCAAGGCCTTCCGGGATCTCGCGGCCTCCGGCACCGGCGGGCCCGCCGTCGTCGCCCGGGGCATCGCCGAGGCGCTCGTCGCCACGGCGGCCGGCCTGCTCGTCGCCATTCCGGCGACGATCATCTACAACTACTTCATGCGCCGCCTGAAGGTCATCACCGTGGACATGGAGGTCGCCTCGGCGCGACTGCTCGTGATGCTCGGGGCGAAATAACAAGGGCGCGTCGAGGGCTGCTATGGCAGGCACGAGCCAGAAGGAAGATGAACCGATCACGAATATCAACGTCACCCCTCTGGTGGACGTGTGCCTGGTGCTCGTCATCATCTTCATGGCCGTCGCGCCCATGGCCGTCACGCTCGGCATCAAGGTCCTCGAGACCCGCGCCTCGAACGCGGAGGGCAAGGCCTCCCTGGACGAGAACGTCAACATCAAGATCACGGAAAACGGCGCCGTCGCCGTCAACGGCGTGAGGACCGACGGGGTGACGTTCCGCGGGATCCTCGCCGCGGCCCTGCTCGCGAGCAAGGACAAGATGGTGATCGTGACCGCCGACGCCAACAACAAGGTCGGCCTTGTCGTCGAGGTGCTCGACGCCTCGAAGCAGGCGGGCGCCCAGAAGCTCGCCGTGATGAAGGCCGGGGGGGGCTGATGGCCGGCGCCGCTCTCGACTCCGACGATCCGATCACGGACATCAACATCACGCCCCTCGTGGACGTGTGCCTGGTGCTCGTCATCATCTTCATGGTGACCGCGCCGCTTTTTTCCGATCCCCCCATCAAGGTCGACCTGCCCTCCGCCCATACGCACGAGGGCGAGGAGGCCGACAAGATCACGATCACGCTCTCCAAGGACGGGGAATACGCGATCGACGCCCAGAAATTCACCGACCCGAAGCTCCTCGGCGATGCGTTGAAGTCGGCGCTCGCGCAGAAGGACTCGAAAATGGTCGTTTTGCGCGCCGACAAGGACGCCCTGCACGGTCAGCTCACCGATTTGATGGCGCGCGCCAAGGACGCGGGCGCCCAGTCGATGACGATCGCCACGGAGCAGCTGAAATGAGCGGAGGGGGGGCATGACGCAGCGGGTTCCCGCGTCTGTGCTGATCTCGCTCGCGTTTCACGCGGGCTTCCTCGCCCTGTTCCTGGGCGCGGTCAGGGAGGGGCCCAAGCAGGCCGCCCAGATCGTCGAGGGCGTGGACCTGCTGATCGCGCCCTCCCGGCCGCGGCCGACCGTCAAGCCGGCGTTGTCCACGATGGACTTCCTTAAGATGGCCCTGCCCGCCGCGCCGCCGAGGCGCGCCGCGCTTCAGGCCGTGGACTTGAAGCTGCCGGAGACGCGCAAGCCAGCGCTTGCCGAAGCGCCGAAGCTCGAGGAGAGCTCGCGCAGGCTGGCGCCCAAGCTCGAGGCGCTCGACCTGTCCCGTTCCCGGGTCTCGGCCGCGAAGATCGACGCGGAGCCGATGAGCCGCCGCCGCGCCGCGCAGACCCTGGCCGCCCTGCCGAAGCTGGAGGAGGTGGGGCGCCGGCGCGTGAGGAACCTGCCCGAGGCCCTCGCCCTGGAGGACAAGCGCCGGGAGGCCGTGGCGATCCTGGGCGGCGCCCTCGACGCTCCCCGTCCGACGAGCCGCCGCCAGGCCGTCGCCGCGGCCGCGATCCCGCTCGAGGAGGCCGAGGGCGCGCCCGCCGCCGCGCCGAGAAAAGGCCTGTCCCTGCTGCCCGACGCGATCGACCTGCGGCCCCGCGGGGCCGAGGCGGCCGCGGCGCCGCGGTTGGAGCAGCTCGCGGCCGAGCCGCGGCTTGAGCGCCGCCAGGCCGCCGCGGCGACGGACGGCGGCCCCAGGAAGGGCGTCGAGATCGAGGGCCCGCTCAAGGATCGGAAGGTGGTCGCCGCCGAGATCCCGAAGTTTCCGG
The DNA here is from genome assembly GCA_016204945.1 of Elusimicrobiota bacterium. Taxonomy (GTDB): domain Bacteria; phylum Elusimicrobiota; class Elusimicrobia; order UBA1565; family UBA9628; genus GWA2-66-18. The sequence goes on along the minus strand of JACQJQ010000031.1, from coordinate 4,013 downwards.
ACTGGGCTCGGGCGCAGGGGATGCTGGAGGCCGAGGTCGCCCTGCGCTTCACGGTGGACGCCGAGGGCCTGGTGATGCCCGGCGTGCGCGTGGAGCGCACTTCGGGCTACGGACGCCTCGACCGGCTCTGCATGGACAGCCTTCGCCGTTGGACCTTCGCCTCGGCGCCGGGATCCGGCGCGCAGTGGGGCGTCATCACGTTCCGCTTCGTCTTGGAGTGATCATGAAAATCATCGCCGCCGTTCTGACGTTCGCCCTCGGCGCCTCGGCGCAGACGCCGCCCTCGGCTCCGGCCGCGGCGCCCTCGGGGGGTATGCCCGCCGAGGTCGTCATCAAGGCCGAGGGCGCCGGCTCCAAGCTCAACGACCAGAAGCCGCCCCTGAAGATCGAGGTCGATCCTTTCGAGACGATCCGCCCCTCGCTCAAGCCCGATGAGAACCTGCTCCTCGCGGTCTCGCCGCTGACCGTGTCGTGGCGCCGCACCCATCCCGAGATTCTGATGAACGAGCGCGTGATCCAGCCGTGGCGCACGGCCTTCAGCCAGCGCTCCGGCATCGGCTTCAAGATCAAGGACCAGCTCGAGGCGCTGCTCGGCGGGAAGCTGGAGAGGAAGGAGGCGCGCAGATGGGGCTGGAGCCTCACGATCGCCGACGAGGAGGGCCGCGTCTTCCACAACTACTCCGGCTCCGGCGATCCGCCAGAGGAGCTGCTGTGGAGCGGGCAGAACGAGCAGGGCGAGTGGGTCCGCGCCGGCCGCTCGTACTCGGCCGTCTACACGTTCACGAGCCCGGACGGCTCTCCGCGCACGACGGTCGGCAAGCCCCTGCTCTTCAAGGGAATCGTCCATCAGGAGGACACCGGACTTCACCTGAGCCTCGACTCCTCGGTGCTCTTCGGCACGAGCAAGAACGCGACCGAGCTTCAGGTCCCGGCGGGCTTCGACCTGCTGCGCTCGGCCGCCGATCTTGTCAAGCGCAGATACTCCGCGATCCCGATCTCCGTGCGCGTGTTCGCCAACACCAAGGAGCTGGGCGACGCCCAGGCCAAGGCCGTCCAGGACGTCCTCCTGCGCGAGCTCATGGTCGCCTCGCGCCACGTCGGCGTCGACGCGACGCGGGCGCCCTTCTCCGATCAGCGAGTGGAGATCGTTCTGCTCAATCGCTGACGGGTCCTAATAGTTCGTCCAGGCGACTCCCCGAGTGTCCGTGTGGCTGCAGGCGATCCAAAGCTCGCCCTGCAGGCGGCGCCGCTGGCCCGCGGGAGGCGACGTCCCGCCGCACAGGGAGCCGTCGTCGCTCCAGTAGATCCACTCTCCCGTGTCCAGGACGTAGCCCGAGCCGCAGCCGAAGGGATCCGTGTTATCGTTGTGGCGGACGACGACGGTGCCGGGATGATAGTCCGGGATCCGCGCCGAGGGAATCGCGCTGATGTACTTGCCGCCCACGGTCAGCGAGTTGAGGTCGGCGGGGTAAACCCCTTCCAGGTCGCCGTAGTAGATCGTCAGCGCCGAGCGAAACGCGCCGAGGCTGCTCTTGACCCGGCCCTCGTGGGATTTGCGGAGGAGGTCCGAGAACTTGGGGAGGGCGACGGCGGCCAGGATGCCGATGATGGCGACGACGATCATCAGCTCGATGAGGGTGAACCCCCGCGCTTTCGCCATGCGGCGATACTATAGCCCGCCCGCCCCTCCCGCGCCAGCGGACACCATTCCGTTTGTCTATAAATATAGACATTTTGCCGGAGCGCGATCCGCTCCCGTCCGACGGGGGACGCTCCGGCGCCGCCGCCGCGCCCGCCATAAAATAGGGCGGCGCGCGAGGCTCGAAATCCCTGTCGACGCGCCGGCGGACTATGGTATTCATGGGGCATGGCCAAGACCATCTACTGCTTCGGGGAGTCGTCGGACGTCCGGGCGGTGTCGCGGCTGGACCGCGATGCGGCGCGCGCGCTGTTGGGCGGCAAGGGAGCGGGCCTCTTCGAGATGTCGCGCATCGGCCTGCCGGTGCCTCCGGGGTTCACCGTCACGACCGACGTGTGCCGCGCGTACTACGCGCGCGAAACGCAGCGCGCCCCCGCGCGCGAGTTCCTCGCCGCCGTCGGCAAGCTCGAAAAATCCACCGGCCGGAAGTTCGGCTCGGCCAAGAACCCCCTGCTCGTCTCCGTGCGCTCGGGCTCGAAGTTCTCGATGCCCGGCATGATGGACACGATCCTCAACCTCGGCCTCAACGATCGGACGGTCCGCGGCCTCGAGGCTCAGACGGGCAACCCGCGCTTCGCCTGGGACTGCTACCGGCGCTTCATCGCGATGTTCGGCAACGTGGTCGAGGGCATCGACAAGGATGATTTCGAATCGGCCCTGCGGCGCGTGAAGTCCGCCGCCGGCGTTCAGAGCGACGCGGAGCTGTCCACGCAATCCCTGCGGCGGCTGGTCGCGAGCTTCCAGGACATCTACAAAGAGCGCGCGGGCGGCCCGTTTCCGCAGGAGCCCGGCGACCAGCTGCGCCGCGCGGTCTCCGCCGTGTTCGAGTCGTGGAACAATCCCCGCGCGCGCGCCTACCGCAAGCTCCACCGCATCCCCGACGATCTGGGCACGGCCTGCACGGTGCAGGCGATGGTCTTCGGCAACATGGGCGCCGACTGCGCGACCGGCGTGGGCTTCACGCGCGATCCGGGCACCGGGGAGCGCGCGTTCTACGGCGAGTTCCTCGTCAACGCGCAGGGCGAGGACGTCGTGGCCGGCATCCGCACGCCGCGGCCGCTGGCCGAGCTTTCGGCCGAGATGCCGAAGACCTACGAGCGCCTGCTCGAGATCTCGAATAAGCTGGAGAAGCACTACGGCGACGTCCAGGACATGGAGTTCACCATCGAGAAGGGCCGTTTGTTCATGCTCCAGACGCGCACCGGGAAGCGCTCGGCGATGGCCGCCCTTCGCATCGCCGTCGAGATGGTCGGGGAAGGCCTCATCACGCCCGAGCAGGCCGTCATGCGGGTCTCTCCCGAGCAGCTCGACGAGCTGCTGCGGCCCGTCTTCGAGGACGCGGCCTCGGCGCGGGCCGGGACGCTGGCGAGGGGCTTGCCCGCGGGTCCGGGCGCCGCGACCGGCCGCGTGTGCTTCTCCGCCGATCGCGCGGTGTCCGAGGCCAAGAAAGGCCCCGTGATCCTGGTGCGCCCGGAGACCAATCCCGACGACATCCTCGGCATGGCCGCGGCCGAAGGCATCCTGACCGCGACCGGCGGCATGACGAGCCATGCCGCGGTCGTCGGGCGGGGCATGGGCAAGGTCTGCGTCGTCGGCTGCGGCGAGCTCGAGGCGCTCGAGCTGAAGGAGGGGGACTGGATTTCCCTCGACGGCTTCACGGGGCGAGTCCTGGAGGGGCGCGTGGAGACGCAGCCCTCGGAAATCCTGGAGGTTCTCCTGGGCATGCGGTCGGCCGCCGAGTCCGAGCTGTACCGGCGCTACCGGACGTTCATGGCCTGGGCCGACGGCGCCCGCGCGCTCGAGGTCCGCGCCAACGCGGACACGCCCGACGACGCGCGCGCGGCGACCGCGCTCGGCGCCGCGGGCATCGGCCTCTGCCGCACCGAGCACATGTTCTTCGGCGAGGACCGCATCCCGAAGGTGCTGGCGATGATCCTGGCCGACTCCGAGGCGGAGCGCCGGGAGGCGCTCCGGGCGCTGTATCCGCTGCAGAAGGCCGACTTCAAGGCGATCCTCACGACCATGCGCGGCCGCCCGGTCACGATCCGCACGATCGACCCGCCCCTGCACGAGTTCCTGCCGCGCACCCGCGAGGACGCGGAGCGCGCGGCGGCCCTGCACGGCCTCGACGCCGGCAAGCTGTGGGAAAAGACGCTCGAGCTCAAGGAGGCTAACCCGATGCTGGGCCACCGCGGCTGCCGGCTGGGCATCACCTATCCCGAGATCACCGACATGCAGGCGCGCGCGATCCTGTCGGCCGCCTGCGAGCTCGGCCGCGAGGGCGTCAAGGCCGAGCCCGAGATCATGATCCCGC
>JACQJQ010000030.1 GCA_016204945.1 Elusimicrobiota bacterium | reverse complement strand
TCAAGAGGGGCGTGAGCAAGCTGGGCGAGGTCATCGCCGACAGCAAAAAGAAGTCGCAGGCGGAGCCCGCGGACTCGAAGTTCATGGGCTACGTCAAGGTGTTCATGGATGATCCGGCCGTGGCGGCCGTCACGCCCTCGAGCCGGTACCTCGTCGCCCGCACCGTCAAGGCGATGAACCTCGAGCACGCGAAGGTCATCGTGGAATACGGCGCGGCGCGCGGCGTCATGACGCGGCGTATTTTGGAGAAGATGCGCCCGGACGCGACCTTGATCGCCGTCGAGTTCAACGCGGCGCTCTACGAGGAGCTCCAGAAGGTGTCGGATGCGCGCATGACGGCGGTCCACGGCGACGTCCGCGAGATCGACAAGATCCTCGCCGAGCGCGGCCTGGCAGGCGCGGACGCCGTCGTCTCCGGCGTGCCGTTCGCGTTCTTCTCGGGGCGAGGCCGCCACGAGCTGCTCACGAAGACCTCCGCGCTGCTCAATCCCGGAGGGCGCTTCGTCGCCTACCAGGTCACGACGCACCTGATCCCGCTGCTCCGGGACTACTTCTCCAAGGTCGACATCCAGTTCGAGGTGCGCAACATGCCGCCGCACTTCGTGTTCACCGCGCTGAAGTAGGCGCCGTGCGCATCGCGGAGGTCGCCTTCCCCGTGCCCCTGCCGAAGGGCTATCACTACCGCGTGCCGGACGGCATGACCGTCTCGCCGGGACAGCGAGTGCGGGCCCCCTTCGGTCCGCGCAGGGCGACGGGCGTCGTTCTGGCGGTATTCGAGGGCGAGCCCGAGCGCCCGCTCAAGGCGCTCGACTCCCTGGTGGACGCGCGCCCGGCGTTGAGCCCGGAGGGCGTGGCGTGCGCGCGCTTCATGGCCCGGCGCTTCGGCGCGCCCATCGGCGAGGCGCTGAAGGCCATGATCCCCCCCTTCGTCAAATCCCTCGACGAGCCCGCGACCGTGTCCGCGGCGTCCGCGCGCGCGTGCGCGCCGCCGGCCTTCACGCTCACGCCCGGGCAGGCCGCCGCGCTCGAACGCCTCGACGTCCTGCTCGCGGCGCGCGGGCACGCGACGGCCTTGATCTTCGGCGTGCCCGCCTCGGGCAAGACCGAGGTGTACCTGCGCCTCATCCGCCGCGCGATCGAAGGCGGCGGCCAGGCGCTCTTTCTTCTGCCCGAGATATCGCTGACGCGCCCGTTCTTCGACGAGTTCTCGGCCTCGTTGAACGCGCCCGTCGCGCTCTGGCATTCGGGGCTCACGCCGCGGGAGCGGCGCCGCGCCTGGCTGGCGATCTCGCGCGGGGACGTGAAGGTCGTCGTCGGCGCCCGCTCCGCCTGCCTCCTTCCCTTTAAGGATCTCAGGCTGGCGGTGCTCGATGAAGAGCAGGATGAGTCGTTCAAGCAGGATTCGAATTCGCCTTTTTATCACGCGCGCGAGGTCGCCATCGAGCGCGCCAAGGCGTTCGGAGCGCTGGTCGTCCTGGGTTCGGCGACGCCGAGCCTGGAGGCCTGGAGCATGGCGCGGGCGGGAACCGCGGAGCGGATCATGATGCCCGACCGGGTTTCCGCGGTCCCGCGCCCGCCCGTCACGATCCTGCCGCCGGGGCGCTTCGGCGAGACGCTCTCCGACGGGCTTCTCGAGAAGATGGCGGAGCGCCTGCGGCGCGGCGAGCAGTCGATCCTGCTGGTCAACCGCCGCGGCTTCTCCACCTTGACGACGTGCGGCAAATGCCGCTGGATCGACCGCTGCGGCGACTGCGGCGTGGCCAAGATCACGCATGAAAAGCCCGAGGGAGGCTTCACCCTCATTTGCCATCATTGCGGCCGGAAGTGGCCGCCCCCCGAGACGTGCGGCGCGTGCGGCGCGCCGGCCATGCGTTCCGGCGGCGTGGGCACGCAGCGCGTGGCGGCCGAGGTCAAGCGCCGCCTTCCCGGGGCCCGCGTCCTGCGCATGGACCGCGACACCGTGTCGAAAGAGGCGAGGCTCGAGGAGCGCGTCTACGACCGGTTTCGGGCGGGAGCGGCCGACGTCCTCGTGGGCACGAAGCTCGTCGCCAAGAGCTTCCACTTCCCCGAGGTCACGCTCGTGGGCGTCGTCGACGCGGATACGATGCTGCATATGCCCGACTTCCGCTCCGCGGAGCGCACGATGCAGCTGCTCGCGCAGGTCGCGGGGCGCGCGGGACGCGCGGAGAAGCCCGGCGAAGTGCTTCTGCAGACCTTGTCTCCCGATCACGAGGCGATCAAGGGCGCGGCGGACGGCGACTACGCGGCCTGGGCCGACGCGGAGCTCGCCGCGCGCGCCGAGCTGGACTATCCGCCCGCCGGGGGCCTTATCCGCGCGGTCCTCTCCTGCGCCGACGAGGCCAAGCTGACCGCGGCCTCGGCCGCTTACGCCGACGGGCTGCGCGCCGCCTTGCCCGTGCCCGCGGAGGTCGTGGGCCCCGCGCCGGCGCTCCTGCGCCAAGTGCGCGGCAAGTTCCGCGATCATATCCTGATCAAGCTTCCGGCGGCCGCGGTCGAGGACGGTCTTAAGATCGCGCGCGCCTGCCCGCTGACCTCGTCCGTGAAGCTGGTCCTCGACGCCGATCCCTACGATTTTCTGTGATCGCGCGACGTTGGCGATCACTCTTTCCGGAAACAGTGATTATCATCAGTAAAAACATCAGACGGCTGTGGACGAGGGCACATTTAAGGTAGTAATATCCTGCCACCATGGGCACGAATGATGCGCTCGCGCGCCTGAAGCGCGGCTGCGTGTCGCTGGTCAGCGAGGCGGAGCTGGCGAAAAAGCTGGGCTCCGGACGCGTCCTGCGCGTCAAGCTGGGCGTGGACCCGACCTCCTCCGACTTGCACCTGGGGCACAGCGTCGCGCTCACCAAGCTGCGCCAATTCCAGGATCTGGGCCACACCGCCGTGCTCATCATCGGCGACTTCACCGCCATGGTCGGCGATCCCTCGGGCCGCGACTCGACGCGGCCGACCTTGAGCGCCGCGGAGGTCCAGTCGAACGCGCGGACCTACCAGGACCAGGCGTTCAAGATCCTCGACAAGCCGAAAACCGAGCTGCGCTTCAACTCCGAGTGGCTCGGCCCGTTCATGCGCGACTCCCTGCTCGACGCGCTCAAGCGCCACACGGTCCAGCAGGCGCTCGCGCGCGAGGATTTCAAGAAGCGCTTGGCGGACAACTCCCCACTCTCCTTGCTCGAGGTCCTCTATCCGCTGATGCAGGGCTACGACTCCGTCGCGGTGAAGGCCGACGTGGAGCTCGGCGGCAACGACCAGTTGACCAATCTCCTCATGGGGCGCAAAATGCAGGCGGACGCGGGCCAGGAGCCGCAGGTGGCGCTCACCGTCCCCCTTCTCGTCGGGCTCGACGGGGAGAAGAAGATGTCGAAATCCTACGGCAACTCGATCGGGGTCAATGACGCTCCCAACGACATGTTCGGCAAGACGATGCGCGTGTCCGATGAACTGATGCTGCAGTACTACGAGCTCCTGACGGACGTTGAGCTGGATGAAGTGAAGGCCCAGCATCCCATGCTGGCGAAAAAAACGCTGGCGCGCACGCTCGTGTCGCGATACCACGGCGCGAAGGCCGGCGACGAGGCTTTCGCCTACTTCGAGGCAACCTTCTCCAAAAAAGAGCTGCCCGCGGACCTGCGGGTCGAGCGCGTGGAGGCGGGCCTTCCTCTCGCGAAGATCATCGTCCAGGCGGGAGGCGCCAAGTCCCTGGGCGAGGCGCGCCGGCTCATCCTGCAGGGCGGCGTGCAGATCGACGGCGTCAAGGCGGCGGCGGACGCGCCCGTGAGCGCTCCCGCGTCGTTTACTCTCAAGATGGGCAAACACCAGTTCGTCAAAGTGGAGCTGACCTCATGAACCTGATCTTTTCCATCGGATTCGTCCTGCTGTGCCTCGGGAGCGCTCCGGCGCGCGCGCAGGAGGAAAGCTGGGACGCGCGTCTGGCCGGCGTTTCCGGCGACGTGACGGTCGTCTCCGCGGACGGCTCGCCCGAGGCCTCGGGAGAGGCCGACATGCCTCTCGAGGAGGGCGACCGCGTCGTCGTCGCCGAGGGAGGCTCGGCCGAGGTCTCGCTCGACGGCAGCAGTCTGATCACGGTGCGGGAGCGGTCCGATTTTAAGATCGAAAAGACGGCGGCGGGGGACTCCTCCTTCTTCCTGTCGGCGGGGTCCATTCTCGCCAAGATTCAGAAGCTTGGAGCGCGGCGCCTGCGCGTGCGCACGCCCAGCGCCGTCGCCGCCGTGCGCGGCACCGAGTTCGGCGTCGAGGTCGACGGCGAGGAATCCCACGTGGGCGTTTTCGACGAGGGCAAGGTCGAGGTGACGGGCGAGTCCGGCGGGGAGCCCGAGCTCTTGATCTCGAATCAAGAGACCTCGGTCAGGAGAGGAGGGCCTCCCGCGCACGCCGCGCAGCTGCGGCGCTTCATGGCGCGCCGCGCCCAGATGCGCGCTCACGGCCGGCGCATCGCCGTCATCAAGGCGAAGTGGCGGGCGCTGCCGCCGGCGCTGCGCCGGGAGACGCGCGTCAGAGCCATGGAGCGCATGCGGGAGAACCGGAAGGGGCTGATGGAAAAGCGCGGCGCGATGCGCCAGAGGGTCGACGAGAGGCGCAGGCAGGCCGTGGAGCAGAATCAGCGGCGGCGGATGGAGAACCTGCGCAAGATGGACGAGCGGCGCAAAAACATCAACCGGGGCGGGCGCAGAGAGCGGCGGTGAGCACGGCCGTCGAAAAATCGAAGGCCCCCGCGCCCGCGGCCGATGATCCGACGACCTTGTCGGGCATCCCGGTCAAGCGCGCGTACGGCCCGGAGGACGCCCCGGCGCCGGGCTCGATCGGGCGGCCGGGGGAGTTCCCGTACACGCGGGGCCTCAAGAGCGGCGGCTACCGCATGACGCCGTGGACGATGCGCATGTTCGCGGGCCACAAGACGGCCAAGGACACC
>JACQJQ010000067.1 GCA_016204945.1 Elusimicrobiota bacterium | reverse complement strand
GTCCAGGCAGTTGTAGGAGATGTTCGTGGCGCCGCCGACGAACCACTTCGCGTTCGGAGCCTTCCACCACAGCGTCCTGCGCCACGGCTTGAACCAATGGAGTTCGCGCGCGGCGGCGTCCCAAAAGCGCTCCGGCGACCTCGCGGCGGCGGCGGCCAGCCTTTCGCGCGCGGCCCTGCCCGGCACCCAGGCCGTCTTGGAGAAGGCCGCGGAGGGGGGATACGACCGGCCCTCGCCGCTCAGAACCGCGATGGAGCGCTCCTTTCCCGCGTTTTCCATGGGAACGATCCTAGCATTTTCCGCGGCGGCCCCGATTTGAGGGGCCGCCCGACGCTCTGCCGTCGTCCCGTCCCCAGCCGGTTGAAGGTATTCGTTGCCCGGAAGTCGGATTTTTTCTATAATGCCGATTCATGCTCCCTACATACAGGCCGCACAATCGCAAACGCCTCAAGAAAATCGGCTTCCGCGCGCGCATGTCCACGCCTGGCGGCCGCAAGACGCTCAATCGCCGCCGCGCCAAAGGCCGCGTCACTTTAATCAAGAAAAAGGCTTGACGCCGCTGTCCGGTTTCGGCGACGATGCGCGCCTCAGGGAGCGCCGCGAGTTTCGACGTGTCTTTCAATCGGGAACGAAGACCGTGGGCCGCGCGCTCATCCTCTGGCACCGGGCCGGCGCCTCTTCGTCGCCGCCGCGGTTGGGGCTTTCCGTGAGCGCCAAAGCCGGAAACGCCGTCAGGCGCAACCGCCTCAAGCGCCTGCTGCGCGAGACGTTCCGCTTGCGCCGCTCGGAACTTCGTTCAGGAGTCGACATGATCGCTTACCCCCGGCCGGGCTGCTCCTGGAAGAAACGCGCCGACGCGGAGGGCGAGATTCTCGCTCTGTGGCGGAAAGCCGGTCTTTTGCGTTGCTAAAACCGTGAAAACGATCCTGATCGCCTTGCTCGACGCCTACCGCGCCGCCATGCGGCCGTATCTGCCCGCCGCGTGCCGCTTCCTTCCCAGCTGCGGAGACTACGCGCGCGACGCCGTCTCATCCCACGGAGCGCCGAGAGGGCTGGCCCTCGCGGTCCTCCGCATACTCCGATGCCATCCCTTTCACCCCGGCGGGCACGACCCCGTGCCGCTCCCCCGATAACCCATGGACCGAAACCTCCTGCTCGCCGTCGCTCTCTCCGTCGCGGTCTACGCCGCCTGGTTCGGCTTTTTTGAACAAAAATTCAACCCTCCTCCGGACGGGCCGGCCGGACGGACGGCGGCGCTGCCGTCGGCCGCTCCGTCAACCGCTCCGGCGGCCGCGCCAGCGCCGCCCGACGCCCTCCCGTCGCGAGTGAAGCTGGACCTCTCCGCCGCCGACACCGTGGCCATCGGCGACGCCGCCGCCAAGATCCAGCCGCACGGCGCCTCGATCGCGAGCTTCCTGTCGCCCGAGCCCCTCGGCCGCGTCGAGCTGGTGCACGATCCCCGGGAGGGCTTGTTCTCGACCTTCCCGGAGCTCGTGTTCAAGCGCGACGCCTCGGTGAAAAACGGCATCGTGTACGCAGCCGCGCGGCCGGACGGGCTGAGGATTTCCAAGGAGTTCCTGCCCGGCGCCGGCACGGTTCTGCCGCGCGTGCGCATCGTCGCCGTCAACCCCACCGGACGATCCCTCGACTCCGGCGCCTGGACCTTGACCGTCGGTCCGGGCCTCGGCACGATCGACACGGAAAAGGAGGAGAACGAGAAGCTCCAGCGCGTGATCGCGCTGACGCCCGAAGGCGCCGGCCTCAACGGCCGCATCGAATCGTTGAAGCCCGGCGTCCACTCCGGGCCGTACCGCTGGATCGGCATCGACAACCGCTACTTTCTCGCGGCGCTGCTGCCTTCGCCCGAACACTTCGAGCCCGCGAGGACCGCGACGCCCCCCCGGGTCGTCCTCACCGCCAAATCCGTGAGCATCCGTCCCGGAGGCGCCTTCACCTGGGAAGCCCCCTACTATCTCGGCGCCAAGGGCCATACCTGGCTGTCGCGATACGGCATGGGCCTGGAGCGCTCCATCGATTTCGGCTTCTTCGCCTGGATCGGACGCAAGATGCTCGAGGCGCTCGAGCGCCTGCACGGCTTGACCGGCAACTGGGGCTGGGCCATCCTCTCCCTGACCCTGATCCTGCAGGTCGCGCTGTTTCCGTTGACATGGAAAAGCCTGCGCGCCGCGGGGGCGATGAAGAAGCTTCAGCCCGAGATCGCGAAGCTTCAGCAGAAGTACGCCGACGACTCGCAAAAGCTGAGCGCGGCGACGATGGAATTGTACAAGGCCAAAGGCGCCAATCCGCTCGGCGGCTGCCTGCCCATGATCCTGCAGATGCCCATCTTCATCGCCCTCTTCAACACCCTGCGCAACTCATGGGAGCTTCACGGAGCGGGCTGGATTTTCTGGATCCGAGACCTGTCGGCGAAGGATCCTTATTACGTCCTGCCGATCGTCATGGGCGCCCTCATGTTCCTGCAGAGCAAGATGAATCCGCCAGCGGGCGACCCGGCCCAGCAGAAAATCATGATGTTCATGCCGTTGATCTTCACGTTCATGTTCATGAACTTCCCGTCCGGACTCGTCCTGTACTGGCTGACGAACAGCTTGGTCAGCACGGTCGTTCAGATCGCCCTGAAGGATCGTCTCGAGGCCTGACGCCCCCCAGCGGAGGACAAGCGCTATGAAGCCGATTGAAGCCGAAGGCAGCACCGTCGCCGACGCCGTCGAAGCCGCCCTGCGGGAAAGCGGCCTGCGCCGCGATCAAGTCGAGATCATCGTGACGCAGGAAGGCGCCCCGGGCTTCATGGGCCTCGGCTCCAAACCCGCGCGCATCCGCCTGATGGAAAAACACTGGAGCCCCGACTCCCCGGCCCCGTCCCCGCGCGTCCGCCGTGAAAACGCCCCCGCGCCGCCGCGCCCCGCCGCGCCCGTGAACGGCGCCGATGCCTGCGCAAACGCGCAAAACCTCGTCATCGAGCTCCTTCGGCTGATGGCGATCGCCTCTCCGAGCGCCGCCGCCTCCTGGGACCCGGACCTGGAGCGCGTCAAGGTCGCGGTGGAGTCCCAGGATGCCCCTCTGCTCGTCGGCCGCGACGGCCGCGCGCTGGAGTCCCTGCAGTTTCTCGTCACTTTGATGCTCTCTCGCGGCGGCGCCGCCCCGCTCGCCGTGCAGGTCGACGCCTTGTCCTACTGGGAGAAACGCGAACGGGCCGTTCTCGAGGAGGCCCATCGCGCGGTGACGGCCGTGAAGGCGACCGGCAGGCCCGTGCGCATGGAGCCGATGGACGCCTCTCTGCGGCGCTTGATCCACCGCACGCTGGCCTCCAACCCCGAAGTCGTCACCGCCTCCGAGGGCGAGGGGCCCTGGCGCAAGCTCGTCATCCGTCCCAGAGCCAAGTGACCGCGACGGAAACGACGATCGTGGCGCTCGCGACCCCGCCCGGGCGCTCGGCCCTGGGAACCGTGCGCATCTCCGGCCCCATGTGCCTCGAGCTGGCGCGCGCCCTGCTCGGGACCGCGCCGGAGCCGCGCCGCGCGACGGCTCTCACGCTCCGGCGCAAGGGGACCGCGATCGATCGGGTGGTCGCGACCTATTGGGCCGGTCCGTCGACGCCGACTGGCGAGGACCTGCTCGAACTCAGCGCGCACGGCTCCCCCGAGATCCTGCGGGAGATCGTCGAGGCCGCGCTCGAGGCGGGCGCCCGGGCCGCGGCGCCCGGCGAATTCACCCGCCGGGCCTACGTCAACGGACGTCTCGACTTGGCCCAGGCGCGCGCGGTCGGAGACCTGATCGCGGCGCGCGGCAAAGCCGCCAGGGCGGCCGCGTTCAAGCGCCTGGAGGGCGGCCTCGGAGACGCGCTCGACAAGGTCCGAGCCCCGCTCCTGGAATTGCTCGCCGCGCTCGAGGTGCGGCTCGATCATCCGGAGGAGGACATAGCGCCCCTTTCGGGCGGCGAGGCGGATCTGCCGCTTGAGCACGCCGCGGCGAGCCTCCAGCGCCTCGTCTCCGGCTACGCGCGCGGACGCGCGCGCCGCGAGGGGGCGCGGGTCGGTCTGTTCGGCAGCCCCAACGCCGGGAAGTCAAGCCTCCTGAACGCGCTGCTCGGCCGCGAACGCGCGATCACCTCGCCCGAGCCCGGCACCACGCGCGATCTCCTCGAAGAGCAGGCCGAATTCTCGGGCGCTCCGGTGACGCTCATCGACACGGCCGGCCTTCATGGCGGCGCGGCCGGCCCCGCCGAACGCGAGGGCGTCGCGCGAGCCGAGCGCGCGCTCGAGTCCTGCGAGGTCGCGATCCTCGTCGTGGACGCCTCCCGCCCGGCGAACGAGCAAGACGAGCAGGTCCGCGCGACCGTCTCCGCCGCGGCCGCGCGGCGCGGCGCGCGCCTCATCGTGGCGCTCAACAAAATGGATCTCGCCGGCGGCCGCTCCGCGCCCGGAGAAGGGCTTGCCTGCTCCGCCTTGACGGGCGAGGGCATCGCTCAGCTCGAAGCCGCGATCGCCGCCGCCGGCGGCGGCGCCGACGACGAGGGGGAGACCCTGCTCGACGACGCGCGCGGAGCGGCCGCGCTGGCGGAAGCGCTGGCCGAGATCGGCGCCGCCCGCACCGAGATCGCCGCGCGCCCGAACGCGTGGGAAGACCGCGCCGCCGACCGCCTGCGCCGCGCTCTCTCGCTCTTGAACGAAACCCGGGGCGACGGCGCCCCGGAAGACGTGCTCGATGAGATCTTCTCCAAGTTTTGCGTTGGAAAGTGAGGAATAAAACCGCCATGCCGTCCTCCAAATCCGCTAAAAAAACGCGTCGAACCCCGCCCGTTCGCCGCACGCCCGTTTCCCGAATCTCCCCCGATGAGCAGATCGTCGGGGCGCCCTTCCTCGGGAAGGTCCGCGCCTACGACGCCAAGAAAGGCGGGATGACGATCCGCCTGGAGGAGTCCATCTCCACGGGAGACGCCGTGCGCGTCAAGGGCCGCGAAACGGACCTCTCCCAGCGCGTCGAGCGGCTGTGCGTCGGCGGACGCTGCGTGCAGAGCGCCCTCTCCGGCGAAACCGTCGTATGCGCCGTCGCGGACCGGGTCCGGGTGGGAGACGCCGTTTATAAAGTCCGCGGCCGCGCCGCCTGATGATCGCATCGCCGAAAGCCGTCCTGGCGCTTCTGCTCGCGGTGAACATCCTCAACTACGTGGACCGGCAGATCGTCTACGCGCTGTTGCCGCTGATCTCGAGCGACCTGAGGCTCACCGACGCGCAAGCCGGCAGCCTCGCGTCGGCCTTCATGGTCGTCTACATGCTGGCCGCGCCCCCGATCGCGTGGCTCGCCGATTCGCGCGGACGCAAGCCGTGGATCGCGGGCGGCGTCGCCGTCTGGAGCGTGGCGACGGGAGCCGCGGCGCTTGCCGGCGGCTATATCACGCTGTTCCTCTCGCGCACCGCCGTCGGCATAGGCGAGGCCTGCTACGGCGCGATCTCCCCGGCCTACGTGGCGGAGCGCTTTCTCCAGAAGCATCGAGGCACCGCCCTCGCGATCTTCAGCTTGGCCATCCCGGTCGGATCGGCGCTGGGCTACGTCGGGGGGGGCAAACTAGGAATGCTCCTGGGCTGGCGTCACGCGTTCTGGGTCGTCGGCCTGCCGGGCCTGCTGCTCGCGGCGCTTTGCCTGCTCCTGCCCAACGACCCGCCGCACGAAGCCACGCCGCCGGCGCTCGCGGGCTACCGCGAGGTCTGGAGCGTGCCCACGTTTCGCATGGTCACCTTCGCGGGCGCCGGCATGACCTTCGCGCTCGGGGGCTTCGCCGTGTGGATGCCGACGTTCTTCCACCGCAGCTGGGGACTCGCGGTCGATCAGGCGGGAATGCTGTTCGGCGCGGTCACCGTGGCCGCGGGAATCGTCGGGAGCCTCGCCGGAGGATATTGGTCGGATCGCCTGCGCCGCTCGGATCGGACGGCCGACCTTTTCGTCTCGGGCTGGGGGCTCCTTCTGGGCATGCCCCTCGCGGCCGCCTCGATCGGCGCGCCTTCGCTGCCGATCTCGATCGCCTGCCTGTTCCTCGCCGAAACGATGCTCTTCCTCAATATGGGCCCTCTCAACGCGGCCATGGTCTCGGTCACCCGGCTCGAGAAGCGCTCCATGGCCTTCGCGGCCAATATCTTCGTCATCCACCTGCTCGGCGACGCCGCCTCGCCCGCCTTGATCGGTTGGTGTTCGGACCATTTCGGCCTGACGCGCGCCCTCCTGGCCGCCTGTCCCGCGCTCGGCCTGGGCGGCTGGATCTGCCTGGCCGCGCGCAAGGGCTTCGGCCGCGACGCCGACGCCGCCGAGGCGGCCGCATGAGGCGAACGTTGGCCTTGGGACGCTTCTTCCTGTTCGCGCCGGCCAAGGCCGCCGCGGCCTGCGGCGAAGGGCGCGCGCTTCTCGATTCCCTCAAGATTTACGGCCTGACCTTGCTCGCGGCCGCGCTGTTCTACCGGTGGAAGCCGTACGACTTCCCCGACGCGAACGCCGCCGTTCCCATGGCCGCCCAAGGCATATGGTTTTGGCTGAAGGTCATGCTCTGGCAGCCGCTGTTGATGGGCGTCCTGATCGCGTTTTGCGCCGTCCTCCTCCGCTGGCTGAAAGACGGCTGGCTGCCGCTCAAGGTCGCCTCCTCGTTTTTTTGGTGCGCGATCCCGCTGATCGCGACCGTACTCTACGTCAAGAACGCGCTTCCGAAATCGGCCTTCGCCGTCCTGATGATCGTCTGGATCCTTCCGGGGATTCACATCGGCCGCGGCGTTTCTCCCAGGGAATGGCGGGGGCTCGCCGCGTTCATGCTCGGCCTCAACGCCGTCGAACTCGCCGCCATGCTCCCGGAGGCCGTCGTGACCGTCATGCGCTGGGAAGCGGGCTACAAGGCGGTCGTCGGCCTGGCCGGCTTCTGGATGCTCATCGGCGGCGCCCTGGGCCTGAGGGCGATGCCGCCCCAAAGGCCCTTGCCGCGCGCGCTCCTTCCTCTCCTGTTCGCACTCGTCCTGCAGATCGAGGTCGTTATCGCCGCCTTCATGCTCGGCTGGCTGCCCGTCGAGACGTTGAAAGCCCTCCTGTATGGCTGACGCGCTTTTTCCCCGGCGCTACGACGTCATCGTCGTCGGCGGCGGCCACGCCGGCGTCGTGGCCGCGCTCGCCGCGGCGCGCATGGGGCGCGCGACCCTGCTGCTCACGCAGAACCTCGACACCATCGCGGCGATGTCCTGCAACCCCTCCATCGGCGGCGTCGGCAAGGGCCAGATGGTGCGGGAGATCGACGCGCTCGGCGGCGAGATGGCCAAGGCCGCCGACCGCTCCTCGTTCTTTTCCCAGACCCTGAACCTCAGCAAGGGCCAGGCCGTCCACTCGCCGCGCGCGCAATGCGACAAGGCCGCGTACCGGATGGGACAGAAGGCCGCGATCGAATCCTGCGCGAACCTCGATCCGGTCCAGGACGAGGCCTGGGCGCTTTGGATCGACGGCTCGCGGCTGCGCGGAGCGATCTCGCGCCGCGGCACGCGCTACGAGGGAAAGACCGTCGTGCTCACGACCGGCACTTTTCTCAACGGCCGCGCGCATGTCGGCCTCGAGACGCACGCGGCCGGACGCGGCGGCGAGGCGCCCTCTCTCGGGATATCGTCATCGCTCTCGTCGCTCGGCTTCGCGGTCGGGCGCCTCAAGACCGGCACGCCGCCCCGCCTTCATGCGCGCTCCGTGGATTTTTCCAGGCTCGAGCGCCAGGACGGGGAAAATCCGCCGAAACCGTTTTCCCACTTCAACGAGCGCATCGACAACCCCCAGCTGCCGAGCTGGGTCGCTTACACGAACGCCGCGACGCACCGGGTGGTCCGGGACAACCTCGAGCGCTCGCCGCTCTACTCCGGGGTCATCGCGGGCGTCGGCCCCCGCTACTGCCCCTCGATCGAGGACAAGATCGTCAAGTTCCCCGGCAAGGAGCGCCACCAGCTGTTCCTCGAGCCCGAGGGGTGGAACACGAGCGAACTCTATCTCAACGGGATGTCGACGAGCCTCCCCGAAGACGCCCAACGCGCGCTCGTCGCCTCGATTCCCGGCCTCGAGAACGCGCTTCTGACCCGATGCGGCTACGCGATCGAGTACGACTTCTGCCCGCCCACCCAGCTCGGCGACACCCTCGAAAGCCGCGCCGTCCCGGGCCTTTTCCTGGCCGGCCAGATCAACGGCACGACCGGCTATGAGGAGGCCGCGGGCCAGGGACTGCTCGCGGGCGTCAACGCCGCGCTCCGCGCGAGCGGCCGCGCCCCGTTTCGCCTCAGCCGCGAAGAAGCCTATCTTGGGGTCATGATCGACGATCTCGTCGTGCGCGGCGTCGACGAGCCCTATCGGATGTTCACCGCTCGCGCGGAAAATCGCCTGAGCCTGCGCGCCGACGACGCCGACATGCGCCTGATGGAAAAAGGCTTCGCGCTCGGATTGATCGCGCCCGGCGCGCGGGAGCGTTTCCTGCGCTACCGCGACCTCGTCCTGGGCCCGGCCGCGGACGAGGCGCCGGACTCGGAGCTCGCGCCCTGGTCCATGGCCAAGGTCGCCGCGCAGCGGCGCATCCGCTCGTCCTACGCCCCCTACATCGCCCGCGAGCAGGGTTCGGCGCGGCGTCTGCGCAGCGCCGAGCTCATCGAGATCCCTTCCGGCCTCGACTACGCGGCGATCGGCGCGCTGACGAACGAGTCCCGCCAAAAGCTCTCGCGCCTGCGCCCGCGCACGCTCGGCCAGGCGGGACGCATCCCCGGCGTGACGCCGTCCGACCTGCAGATCCTCTGGGTGCACTCCGCGCGCGCGAAATGAGCGCGGCGCTCGAGCGTCTCGCGGGTTGCGCCGCGTCGTGGGGCGCGCCCCTGGACGCCGCCGCTCTCGGGGGAATTTCCGCCTATCTCGCCTTCGTGCGCGAGAAAAACGAGACCGTGAACCTGACCTCGGACGCCGGCTGGGACGACCTCGTCCTCAAGCACGCGGCCGACGGCGTGTTCGCCGCGTCGGTCCTGCGCCCGCTCCTGCCTCCCTCGCCGCGCGTTCTTGACCTCGGCTCCGGCGCCGGCTTTATCGGCATCGCGCTCAAATTCGCCTGGCCCGAGGCCGAGGTCACGCTGATGGAATCCATCGAGCGCAAGTACCGGTTCCTCAGCGCCGCCGCCGCGCGCGCCGGCCTCAAGGGCCTGCGCGTGCTCAGACGCCGCGCCGGCTCGGGGTCAGCGCTCACCGCCTACGAGAAAAACCAGGATGCCGTGGTCTCGCGCGCCCTGGCGGCATTGCCCGAAGCGGTCCGACTGTCCGGGCCGCTGCTCGCCCCCAAGGGGCTGATCGCCGTGTTCCAATCCGATGAGCCGAAGCCGGAAGAGCCGGTTCTCGCGAAGTCGCTGGCCGCGGCGGGCGCCACAGTGCTAAAGTCTTGCCTTTACCGCCGCCCGAGCGAGGCGCGCGACCGGCGCCTGGTTCTGTTCAAGCGCAAGGAGGATTGACCGATGCAGATGCTCAGCCGCTACTTCACCCCGTTCGCGCTGGTGCTGATTTTGTCGGCCGTCCGCTTCGGAGAACCCGAGCCCCGCACGACGAAGATCGCCGTCGCGATCCTCCTGGCCGACATGCTGCTCAACTGGTGGATCGGCAAGAACCAGTACCGTTGGGTCGGTTGGGCGGGCCGCTTCCGGCAAATGCAGGTCTGGCTCAACTTCGTCTGGGCCATGCCCCTGTTCTACCTGCTCTATCCGTATTGGGGCCCGATGTGGCTTCTGTTCGTCCTAGCACCCACGGCCGCCGCGCTCACGACCTCGAAATTCGAGACCGTGCTGTGCGCGCTCGCCGCCGCGGGGGCCATGATCGGCATCATCTGGTCGAGCCAGCCCCTCGAGGGCCCGTTTCTCGGCATGGTCCTCTCGCACGCGGCCTTCATCATCATCTTCTCCCTGTTCGTGCACAGCCTGGCCCAGACGGCCCTGCGCCTGCGCGACGCCTTCGGCGCCAACAGCTAGGTCCCGGTGGACGTCCTTCTAAGGCTTCGCGTCCTCATCTGGGTCCTGGTCATCGGACTATGGGCCGTGATGGTCTACCAGTACTTGGGCGAAGACGAGGCGGAACTCGCGAAGATGCAGCGCATCGCGCCGTACGACGCGGCTCCGCCGTCGCCCCCGGAGGCGGCCGCCGGCCCGCCGCCGGCCGCGCCGCCTCCCTCCGACCCGACGCTCAACGTCCTGCCTTCCTCGGAACACAGCGGCCCCGCTCCGCGCGGGCGCGCGATCACCGCGGCGCCCCGGCGCATCCAGGACCACGCCGCGGCGCCCGGCGCCGACGTCCCCGCCCCTCAAGGGTTCGTGCGCAGCGATTCGCGCCACTTCACCGTGTTCGCCGAGCAGTATCCCGCCTCCGAGCGCTTCATCGAGCTCATCGAGAGCCTGCATTCGAATCTCATGCTGGACTTGGCGCCTTTCTCGCCCTGGGCGAGCAACGAGCGCACGACGATCTTTTTGTTCAAGAACCAGGACACCTACCGCCGCGTGACCGGCCGCCCGGCCTGGTCCGGCGGCGCCAGCTCGGTCGGCAAGCGCAAACTCTACGTTTATGAAAGCGAGGAGCTGCCCGGCATCGTCGCGCACGAGCTGACGCACATCTACTTCGACGGCTTTTTTCTCAAGGGCGTTCCGGATCCGCTGTGGCTGTCGGAGGGGATGGCGACTTTGGTGCAGGTCGAGCGAGGCTTGTCCGCGCCGAACTGGCTGCGCGAGAACCTGGAGCGCCTCGAGGCCGGAGAGGGATTCTCGATCGAGAAGCTCGCCGCCGTCTCCTCGACCGCGGGCTGGCCCGACGCCAAGGTCCGGCTGTGGTACGCGCAGTCCTACAGCCTCGTGCGTTTCCTAATCCGGACCCAGTACCGCTCGTCCTTCTATAAATTCTCCGCCCACCTGCGCGACGGGCGCCCCGCGCCCGAGGCGCTCTACCGCGCGTACGGCGCGCCCTACACCCGCCTGATCGCGCTCGAGCACGCCTGGCGCTACGAGCTCTCGCGCGCGCAAACGGCCAAGCTCGACGCGCAGTGACGGCGCGATTTTAGCCCCGTTTCTCGAGGGGAAACGCCGCCCGCGAAAAATCACCCCTTGACAGGAAAGGCCGAGTCCTCTATACTCACGATCCCGGTGGGGAAAAGTGGTGAAAAATAACAATCGAGTGGGCAAAGGTGGGGACTAATGGCCCTTCTGATCGGCCGCTACGATTACTCGCTCGACCCGAAGAACCGGCTCGCGGTTCCGCCGAAGTACCGCGAGACGCTGGCGCAGGAAAAGGGACGCTCCTTTTATTTGACGGGCGGCATGGAGGGCTGCCTCTACCTCTTCCTGCCGGCGCAGTGGGAGAAGCTGCTCGCGGACGATCTGAGGATGTTCTCGCTGCCGGACAAGGAGCAGGAGCGGGCGTTCAAGCGCAAGTTCTTCTCCGAGGCGGTCGAGGTCGAGCCGGACGCCCAGGGCCGCATCCTGGTGCCGCAGTACCTGAAGGAGCACGCGGGCCTGCGCTTCGACGTCCTGGTCCAGGGCGCGGGCAACCGGGCGGAAATTTGGGATTCGAAGCGGTGGGCGGCCTACGAGAAGTCGACGATCGCGCCGGCCTACAAGAAGATCGGGAAGAGCCTGGAGATATGATCTTGGAAGAAAGCCGTTACACGCACGAACCCGTTCTTCTGGCGGAAACGCTGGCGCGGCTCGTCACGGACAAGGGCGGAGCCTATCTCGACGCCACCCTCGGTCTGGGCGGCCATTCCGAGGCGCTCCTGAAGAAGATTTCGGCCCAGGGAAAGGTACTTGGTCTCGACGCGGATCCGGAGGCGCTCGCTGAAGCCGGCCACCGGCTCGGAGCCCACAGTGGACGATTCCACTCGGTCCGCGCGAACTTCCGTTCCCTGGGCTCCGTTCTCGAGCAGGAGGGCTTCTTCCCTCTCACGGGCGCGCTGTTCGATTTAGGCGTCTCCTCGCTGCAGCTCGACAAGCCCTCCCGCGGCTTCTCGTTCCTGCGCGAGGGGCCCCTCGACATGCGCTTGGGGCCCGATGCCGCGCTGACCGCGGAGCAGATCGTCAACCGCTGGCCGGCCGAGCAGATCGCGATGCTCCTGAAGGAATTCGGGGAAGAGCCGGAGGCGGACCGCATCGCCCGCGCCATCGTCGAGCGCCGCGCGAAGCGGCCGCTGGCCACCACCCTGGAGCTGGCCGCCTGCGTCGAGTCCGTCGTGCCGCGCACGGGACATCACCCGGCGACGCGCACGTTCCAGGCCCTGCGCATCGCGGTCAATCAGGAGCTCGAGGCGCTGACTCGCGGCCTGGAAGCGGCGATCCCGTATCTCAAGAACGGGGGGCGCCTGTGCGTCATCACCTTCCACTCGCTCGAGGACCGCATCGTCAAGAACGTTTTTGCTTCGTTCGTCGCTCAAGGCTCATGCGCCTACCTCGGAAAGGGAGACGCCAAGTCCGCGATCATCCCGTCCGGGGAGGAGATCGCCCGCAATCCCCGTTCCCGCAGCGCGAAGCTGCGGGTCATTGAAAAGAAGCGATAAGCAGGGAGGCACGATGATGAAGAACACTTCGTTCCTGAGCGGATCGACGGTCGCGATGGCGGCCTTGACAAAGCTGAACACGACGGTGTCCTTCCTTCTGGATCGCCGGCAGACCGTCGCGGTCTCGCCGGTAGGCAGGATCAGTTCCCCCGGCTACGTATGGCGCCGCGTATTCTTGAAGGACAGGGGGTTGAACAGGCCCTAACACTGGATTTGGCGGACGCCCTCTCGGCGGGGGCGTCCGCCATCGTTGTGACGGGCGGCCGCATCCGGACCGCTCGACGCCGTTAAAGGCGGCCCCCTCTCGGCGGGGGGACCGCCCGATCTAGGCGGCTCTCTCTCTCGGCGGAGGGAGCCGCCGACGAATCAGGGCGGGCGTCCCTCTCGGCGGGGGCGCCCGCCCGTCGCTCCGAGAAAATTGAGGAACATGGTATGATGGACGCGCTCATGGGATTCGATCCACGACGGGTCGTGAAGTTCGCGGGCTTGGGCGCCCTCTCCCTGTTCCTGTGCTGGCAGCATGTTCAGGCCACCCGCATCGGCTACCGGGTGGAATCCACGCGCAGCTCGCTGCGCGCCCTGCGCAGCCGCGTCGCCGATCTCCGGCTGAAGGTCGACCAAACCATGGCTCCCGCGGCCCTCGCCGCCCGCGCCGGCTCCAAGCTCGGCATGGTCCCGGCTTCGCCCGGCGCACTGCGCCTGCTGACCGGGGAAACGGGCGAGGACGGCGGCATCCTGCCCCGCCTCTGGGCGCGCCTGGAGCGAATCGGGCCGCGGCTCGGCTGAAGGCGAAAGGATGGACCTCGGGCTCCGACTGACCGTGGCCGCCTCGCTCTCGCTCGCGCCCCTCGCGCCCCTCGGCGCCCGCCTCGCTTTCCTTCAAATACTGCGGCATGACAACCTCTCGACCCGCGCGTCGAGCGAATTCGCTCGCACCGCCCAGGAGGCGGCCACCCGCGCCGACCTGCTCGACCGGCAGGGACGCGTGCTGGCGCGCTCGATCCCATCCTGGTCCTGCTTCGTGGACAAGGCGATGGTGAAGGATCCCAACGCCTTCGGCGCGAGGCTCGCGCCCCTGCTCCGTCTTCCCGCGTCCGAGATAACGCGCAAGACCCGCGCCGCGAACCGTTTCGCCTGGCTCAAGACGCGCATGACCCAGGCGGAGTTTCAGAAGCTCGCCGAGGCGCGCGTCGAGGGGCTGGGTCTCGTGCCGGCGCAGGAGCGCGTGTACCCGAACGGCGACCTCGCGCGAAGCGTGCTCGGCCTCGTCGGCACGGAGGGCAAGGGTCTCGCCGGCCTCGAATTATCGCAGGAAAAGCGCCTGAGCGGCCGCGCGCGGCGCATGGAGGTGATCCGCGACGGCAAAGGACGAACGATCTATAAAAGCGTATCCGACGCCGGAGACGCGCCGGAACCCCTGCGCCTGACGCTCGACCGCACCGCGCAGTTTCTCGCGGAGGAAGCCCTGCGCGAGGGGGGCAGCAAGGGGCAGTTCAAGGAGGGCGTCGTCGCGATCCAGGACCCCCGCAACGGCGAGATCTTGGCCATGGCCGCGTGGCCGCCGAATCCGCTCCGGAACCCCCTGGTCCAAGACGCCTTCGAACCCGGCTCGACCTTCAAGGTCGTCGCCGCCCTGGCCGCGCTGGACGAGCGCATCGTCCGGCCGGACGAGCTCTTCGGCGGCGAGAACGGACGCTATCAGCTGACCCCCGGAGTCGCCATCACCGATCACGAGCCGGCGGGCGACATGACCTTGGCGAAGATACTGGAGAAGTCTTCGAACATAGGCATCGCGAAGGTGGCCGAACGGGTGGGAGCTCAGCGCTTTTACCGCCTCGCCCGCGCGTTCGGCTTCGGCGCCAAAACGGGCGCTCCGCTGCCGGGAGAGAGCGAAGGCTCCCTCAAACCGCTGTCGGACCTGACCAAGGTCGGCCTCGCCGCGTCCTCCTACGGCTACGGCCTGGCGGTCAGCCCCCTGCAGATGCTGGGCGCCTATTCCGCGATCGCCAACGGGGGCACCCTTTGGCAGCCCAAACTGATCGCCGACGGCGCGCCCCCGGTCAAGGTCCGGCGCGTCGCCTCCGAGAGCGCGGTGCGCGAGATCGCCCTGATGCTCGAGGGCGTCGTCGACCGCGGCACCGCCGGCAGCGCCG
>JACQJQ010000006.1 GCA_016204945.1 Elusimicrobiota bacterium | reverse complement strand
GACAACATCGGCATCGGCACGACGGGCCCCGCGTCCAAGCTTCATCTGCTGAGGACCGGCGACGCGACGTACGGAGGGGGCGATCAGGCGCGGATCGACTCCGGCTCCTCCGGACAAAGGGCCGAGGTGCACTTGACCGACGGCGTCACGTCCGACGCGTTTTTATCCTTCCTCCCTTCCGCAACCGCCGCCTCCCGCTACGTCGAGCTGAGCGCCAACGGTGCCGCGGGCGGAATAGTTGTGCGCGGCGACGGCAGCGTTGGAATCGGCACGACGATTCCGTCCGCGAAATTGGCCGTCGCGCCCGCCGCCGGCGGCGGCGTCTACATCGGCAATGGGACATTCGAAAATGCGGCCGGGTGGAACCAAGTCATCGACCTGCACGGTGCCGGACACGCGAGAATAACCGCAAGAACGGACACCGTAAGAATGGGGCTCTACGCCCACGATTCCTGGAGCGCCGGGGCCGCCGGTTACCTTGGGACCTACACCAACCACCCCCTAGCCTTCATGATCAACGCCGCCCAACAAATGGTGCTCGACACGAGCGGCCGGCTCGGCATCGGAACCGGAGCGCCCGGGGCGCTTCTCGATGTCGCCGGCACCGCTCAGTTCGGATCCGGCGTGGTTAAATCCACCTTTTCCGCCACCGGCGTGCTGAACGGCCCGGCCGTCGCCTACGAGAAGGGGCAGGCCACGATGAGCGGAGGCGGCACCGTAACCTGGAACGGCGGGGGCGCCAGGTTGAAATGGACCTCGCGCTTCATCGTCATTCCCATGGCGAATCCCACCTCCAGCGCTAGCGGCTACATCGATATCGTCCAACCCGCCGCGGATATTCCGGCCGGACAGGTCTACGATGGCCTGGCCCGCTCGGCCGACGCCAACGGAGTCATCCTCAACGCCTGGGAGGCACTGTACGCCGAACACACGGTCGGGGGGGCCCCGTCCGCCATAACCTACCGCATCGTGCGCTACACGAACGCCTTCACGGCTCCCAGCAACTGGCTGCTCGTCGCCGCGATCAACGGCGACGACAACACGGCCAAGCTCGGCACCGGGGTAACCCTAAAAGCCGGAAACTCCTACACGTCCGCCACCGACGCCCAGTACGCCCTCCTCGGCGGCTCCAACGCCACGGGAACCTGGCCCATCAGCATCTCGGGCACCGCTGCGGGTGCACCTCCAACGGGCACCGCCGGCGGAAACCTGGGCGGCACCTACCCGAATCCATCGATCGCATCTCTCCCCGCCATCTCCGGAGCCAACCTGACGAGCCTGACGGGCGCGAACGTGACTGGCACCGTGCCCAACGCCGCCACGGTGGGCGGCGTCGCTGAAAGCCAGATCGTCTCGGGGACCAACGCCGCCAAGGTCAATGGCGGCGTAAGCGTTTCCCCAAATACCCCGTTTGCCAACGGAAGCGGCTTTTTCGACGTTTGGTCGGGAGCCGACATGCCGTCAGGAACAACTCACATCCACGGGTTCAGCGCCCGCCACAGCAACCTCTCCAACTCCTGGGGCATACAGCTTGCAGGTCAATACAACCAACCCGGAATGATCTTTACCCGGGGCGTCGACGCCGGAACTTGGAGTTCCTGGCGTAAGATCTGGACGGAGACGAGTGACGGCGCCGGATCGGGTCTAGATGCCGACCTATTGGACGGCCTGAGCAACGAAAGCTTCCTGCGCAAGGACACATCGGACACAATGGCGGGCAACATCACCTACAGCAACCTCCGATACGGCGACATCGGCGTCTACGATCCGACGAACACCCAGTCCCTATGGTCCATGGGAGCCGCATACACTCTTCCGTTCGGCGGAGCTTCCAACAACTACGGCAACTTCTACGGCCTGGGCTGGTCGTATGAGCCCGACTATGGCGGCGCGGGCAACAACCCTCAGTCCAAGGCCGGCTTGAGTCACCAACTCCTCCTCATGAGAGCAGGCATCACAACGACCGCTCTCGGCTACGGCGTTTGGACGGCCGGAACTGTCACCGGCGCGAGCTTCAGCGGCGCAGGCACCGGATTGACCGGCACCGCGGCAAGCTTGACCGCCGGAGCCGTTCCCTGGTCCGGCGTCACGGGCATCCCTTCAACCGTTTATACGTCGGCGACTCGTCCAGGGCCCACAAAGCTCTATCGTCGTGACAGCGACTCAGACTATAACCTGCAAACCTATTGGACAGGCTCCTACTGGCACCTGGACGGTTACAATACTGACACCTACCATGCCGGCGTCCAGGTGGCCTATTCCGATACCGCGGGTACCGCCTTAAATACCCCATCCCAAAGCGTGTCGCTGGTAGCCACCGGCACTAATATGACGATCATAGGCAATGGCGCCACGAGAGGCGCCGGAGGCGCTTGGGATGCGCAAGTCTATAGCAAGGACGGACATGCCGGCGGCGCCTACGTTTCCTTCGTGATCGAGACTCTGGCATATTCCTACATGCTGGGTCTCAACACCGACCCCACGACGGACGCCTCGTACTGCTCCATCGATTATGCGTGGTACATCACAAGTTCGGCTAACGGGTATATCTACGAAAGCTGCGGCAATCCGGCCAGTGGGATCACCCTCGCCGTAGGCGATGTTCTCGCGATCAGCTATGATGGCGCGAACATCCGTTATCTTCAAAACGGAGTCGTGCGCAGAACGGTTGCCGCGACCATAACAAACCCTCTCTATTTCGACTCGTCGTTCGTCAGCGGCCCCGCCCCAACCGCACAGGTCAGCCGCATTCAGGTCGGGCCCAATAACGGCAACTATGCCACCACCGCCGGCACCGCGATCACCGCAACCTATGCGCCCTAGCGCCGGCTTGGCGGCTCTTCTGCTCCTCTGTCCGGCCCAACCGGCGCGGGCCTGGACCGACGATCCGCTCACCACCTCCATCCAAGTCCGCAAAGTCCATATGGACGAGCTGCGCACCGCGATCAACAACAAGCGGACCGACTTCGGCTTCTCCGCGGCCTCCTGGACCGACCCCACCATCACCGCCGGAACGACGTTGATCAAGAAGACTCACATCGACGAGCTGCGGGACAAGTGCGACGACATCACGGCGGCCTACAACCCCATCTGCCCCGGCGTGGTCCCGGCCACCCCGGCCTGGGGAGGGATCACCGCGTATGTGACCTCCATCAGCGCGACCCACTTCACCCAGTTGCGCACCACCGCGGACGCGATAGGCACGTGCGCTTCCTGCTGCGCGCAAACCTGCAAGTCCGGCACCTGCAACGGAAGCGGCTGCAACAACGTCGCCAACAACGTGGATGGATTAAACTGCACCGGCTCCTGCACCGAATGCGACGGCGCCGGCGCCTGCGTCAACGTCAGCTCGGCGCGCGGCGGAGCCCAATGGCCCGAGGGATCCCCCGCCTGCCCCGCCTGCCAAGACTGCGGCGACGCCACCGGCGCCTGCGTCAATCTGACGACAAACGAGGACGCGGGCTGTTCCGGCGCGTGCACCTACTGCAACAACGGCACATGCACGAACAATGCCCAGTACGACGAAAGAACCGAGAACTGCGGAATCACATTCCAATGCCAGGCATGCAACGGATCCGGCAGCTGCGTCAATCTGACCAACATCAAAGACAGCTACGGTGCCGTCCTATGCAACGGCCTGTGCCAACACTGCGACGCGATCGCCATGTGCGAATACGTCGCTAACGGCTTGGATCCCTACACCGAGTGCCCCGGCGCCCACCTCTGCGCGGCCACCACCTGCAACGGAGCGGGCAACTGCGCCGTCGACAACACCAAGAACTCGGACTGCGCCGCCTGCTATAAATGCTCGGGGGTCGACAACTGCGTCGTGCAGACCGCGGCCGAGGACATCAAAAATGACTGCGACCACACGGAAGCCTGGGGCTGCAAAACCGGCCTCTGCAACGGCAGCGGAGGCTGCACGAAGTACACGAACCAGACTGATCCCAACCTCAACTGCCCCAGCTTCTGCTCGAGTTGCGGCTCCCTCGGTTCATGCATATTTTCGGACGCCGGAACCGACCCACGCAACGAGTGCCCCAACGCCACCTGCAAGGACGTCAACTGCAACGGGAGCGGCGCCTGCCAGGTCGTCGCCAACAACACATATGGCAACGGCTGCGCCGGCACCCTCGATAACACCGCCGCCGCCGGCTCCAAGTGCTGGTCCTGCGACGGCGCCAGCGCCTGCGTCTCCAAAAGCACCTGCGGCGCCTGGGGGAACTGCGGCGCCGAGCGGCACTGCACGACCGGGGGATCCTGCATAGCCGACGCGGATGGAACCCCGGGGGGGACGTGCGACTAAGTGTCCACGAAATACCGTCGAGCTAGACCGGTATTTGGTCAGCGGCCGGGCGGAGCGGGAGCGGCGGCAGGCGCAATCTCGATCTTCGCCGCGGCGCGCAGCTCCTGGGCGTAGGTTTTCCAGGCCTGCGCCGTCTTCTCGACGATCAGGTTCCGCTTCAGATCGGCCTGGATTTCCTTGAAGTTCGCGGCTTTGCCCGGCCGGGATTCTTCCAGCTTGAAGATATGGAAGCCCGAGGGCGAGGGGACGGGAGCGGAGACTTCGCCGGGCTTCAGCGCGAAGACGGCCTTCTCGATGTCGGGGGGGGTCATGCCCGACGACACGAAGCCCAGGTCGCCGCCGCGGGCCTTGCTCGCCTGATCGAGAGAGACGGAAGCCGCCAGGCGCGCGAAATCCGCCCCCGCGCGCAGGGCCGTGGCGAAGTCGCGCGCCTCGTTCTCGGTGGCGACCAGCAGGTGGCGCAGGCGCAGCGCCGGCGACTGGGCCAGCTTCTCGCGGTTGGCCTCGTAGAACTGGCGGACCTCGGCGTCGGTGACCGAAACCTTCTTGACCTTGGCGACCAAGCGCTCGCGCAGGACGTCGTGCTCGAGCTGGGCGCGCAGGGCTTCCAGGCTGGCGCCGCTCTCGGACAGGCGCGTGCGCATGGTCGCCTCGTCGGGGAACTGCGCGGAGATGCGCTTAAGGCGCGCGGCGACCTCCTTGGGGTCGGAAACGACGCCGTTGGCCTTGACCGCCTGGGATTGCAGGACGTCCTCGATCAGCGCGTTGACGACCTCGCCGCCGCAGCGGCGGAAGGAAAGCTCCATCGCCTGCGTCCGGGAGATCGGCGCGCCGTCGACCGTCACGAGGGCGTCGGGCGCCGCCGCCCGAGCCGACGCAGCCGCAATGAGCAGCATGAGCGAAATTGCGTAGTTTTTCATGCGCAAAGCCTAACACATTCGGCTATAATTTGTCGCCATGGCGATCAACCGTTACCGCTCGGCCGCGAAGGCGACGAAGGGAGGCAATAGCCGCAAGGACCTGCTGCCCTCGGCCATCCGCTGGGCCGCGTTCTTTCTCGGATCGGTCTATCTCGGCTGGGCCCTCGCGTTTCCGCGCTACTCGGGCGTGATCGGCCAGAATCTCTCCGCGATTCTCTTCCGCATCTTCGGCGCCGCCGCCTTCCTGCTTCCGGTCTTTCTGTTCAACGGCCTGCTCCAGCATGTCCTGCGCGCCAAATCCTCGGGTTGGATGGTCACGAGCCTCGCCTCGCTGTGCGGCCTCCTCGCGGGCGCGTCGCTGAGCGCGCAGATCGGCGGTCTGGCGGCCCAGGACGCGGCGCTCGCCGGGGGAACCTGGGGCGCGGCGATCTCCGGCGTCCTCAAGTCGGGCATGGGAGGCGTCGGGGCGTTTTTGATGGCGCTCGGCGCGTTCCTGTTCTCGCTGCAGGTCTGCTTCGAGATCCGCTGGGCGGCCGTGGCCCGGACGTTGGCGAAGCTCCTCGCCGAGGACTACCAGGAGTGGACGAAGGCCCGCGCGACGATGAGGGCGCTCAAGGACAAGGCTCCGGCGCAGATGGACGCCCTCAAGACGAAATCGACCGCCGAGCTCCCGCCGCCGCCGAAGGCCGTCGACACCCGCGAGATCAAGCCCTTGAACGGCGCGAGCGGCGCGCCCAAGCTCGTCGAGGAGAAGGGCCCCAAGGCCAAGCCCCTCGAGGGCGCGCGCCCGACGCCCGCGGCGCCCAGCGCCGCGTACAAGGGCTATCAACTGCCCTCGCTCGAGCTGCTCTCGCTGCCCTCCGACGCGCGCAAGCGCGGCAAGCCCACCGAAGAGGAGATCGCCGCGGCCGTCGCCGACCTGGAGCGCACGCTCAAGAGCTTCGACATCGACGCGCGCGTGTCGGGCTACTCGCCCGGCCCGGTGATCACGCGCTACGAGATCTCGCCCGCGCCCGGCGTCAAGGTCTCCTCGATCACGGTGCTCGAAAACGACATCGCGCTGGCGATGCGCGCCAAGGGCATCCGCATCGTGGCCCCCATCCCCGGCAAGGCCGCCGTCGGCATCGAAATTCCGAATCCGCGCCAGGCCGCCGTCGTCCTGCGCGAGATACTGCAGAGCGCGGCGATGCCCGCGTCGGCTCCCCTGCTGTCCTTCGGCCTCGGCCTCTCGGCCTCCGGCGAGCCCGTCGCCGCCGACATCGCCAAGATGCCGCACGTGCTCGTGGCGGGCGCCACCGGCTCCGGCAAGTCCGTGCTGATCCACTCGATGGTGATGTCGATCCTCCTGCGCGCGCGGCCCGACGAAGTCAAGTTCATCATGATCGACCCCAAGCGCACCGAGCTCACCTTCTACGAGGGCATCCCGCACCTGTTCGACCCCATGGTCGAGCCCGCGCGCGTCTCGGTGATCACCAACCCCAAGGACGCGGCCAAGGCGCTCAAAGCCCTGCTCGCGCTCATGGAGAAGCGCTACGAGAAGCTGCAGCTGCACGGCGCGCGCAATTTAGAGGGCTACAACGCGATGGCCGACCAGAAGGGCCTCCCGCGCGAGTTCTACGTGGTCGTCGTCATCGACGAGCTCGCCGACCTCATGCTCATCGCCGGCGACATCGTCGAGGACGCGATCCAGCGCCTGACGCAGATGGCGCGCGCGGTCGGCATCCACATGGTGCTCGCCACGCAGCGGCCCTCGGTGGACGTGATCACGGGCGTCATCAAGGCCAACCTGCCCTCCCGCATCGCGCTCCAGGTGATCTCGCGCATCGACTCGAAGGTGATCCTCGACGGCTCGGGAGCGGAGAGCCTGCAGGGCCGCGGAGACCTGCTGTATCTGTCCTCCGGCGCGCAGAAGCCGGAACGCTGCCAGGGGGCGTACGTGTCCGAGGAGGAGATCCGCGGCCTCGTCGACTACCTCAAGACGCAGGGCAAGCCCGACTACCCGATGCTCGAGACGATGGCGGTCAAGGGGGGAGCCGCCGCCGATCTCTCGCAGTTCGGCGTGGAGCCCCTGGAATTCTCGCAGGCGCTGAAGCTGGTCCTGGAGCGGCGCCGCGTCTCGCAGGACCTGCTCAAGAGCCAGTTCGGCTCCTCGGCCCGCGCGACCAACATCCTCTCGGCGCTCGAGGTCAAGGAGTTCATCCACAAGCCCGAGGGCACCAACCGCTGGGAGATCCGCTTCGACGTCATCGAGGACTACATGAAGGTCCACTTCCCGCAGGTGCCGATCGACCGGAAAGATTGATGGGGAACCTTATCGGCGCCTTCCTGCTCGTCGCGCCCGCCGGCGCGAACGCGAAGCCGCCCGAGGCCGCGGCGGGAACGGAACTGACGGCCTACGCGCCGTCGACGGCGCCGCTCACCCTCCAGCTCATCGCCCGGCGCTTCGCCGAGACCGACGCTCGAATCAACGCCCTGAAAGCGACGTTTCGCCAGTTCGTGCGCCTGGAGGGCTCCGACGTCGTGCAGGCCGTGGAGGGAGACGTCGCCTTCCGCAAGCCCGATCTCCTGCGCCTGACGCACCGCGTCCCCGAGCCGCAGACCGTCGTCTCGGACGGGACCTGGCTGTGGGTGCACCGCCAAGGCACGAACCAAGTGATCCAAAGCAGGCTGGAGGCATGGCGCAAGTCCGAGACGCTGGCTCAGGGCCTGCTCGACTTCGGCAAGTCCGCCGATTTGCTGGCGCGCTACGCGACCGAGCTCACGACGGTCTCGGCCCCCGGCGCCGACGGCCACCGCGAGTTCACGCTGACCCTGCGGCCCAAAGCCGCCGACCGCAAGGGCGAGGGAGCCGACTTCGTCCTCACGCTGAAAGCCGACACCAGGAATTTCTTCCCCGGCGACGCGACCTTGAGAGTCGGACGCGCCTCGATTCGTTCGTTGTTCAACGACGTGCGCCTCAACCCCGCTTTCCCGGAGGGGACGTTCCGGTTCAGTCCTCCTCCGGACGCCGATCTCTTCAAATCCCCGGAGCCGAAATGACCCTCGAACAAGAGCCCGACCCCCTGCGCCGCATCCCGACCAAGCACGCCACCGCGGCGCGCGCCGAGATCGGAGCGATCCTGCGCGCCGCGCGCCTTAAGCGCGGGCAATCCCTGGAGACCGTGGCCCAGCAGACGCGCATCTCCAAGCGCTTCCTCGAGGCCCTCGAGGAGAACCGCTTCGAGACGTTCCCGGCCGTCGTCTACCTGCGCGGCTTCTTGAAGGGCTATTGCGAGCATCTCGAGGTGGGCTTCGAGGAGATCTGGTCCATGCTGGACAGCGCCCCGCCGGCCGCCGAGCCGCCCGCCGCCGGCCCCGCGCCGAAGGATTCTCCGCCCCCGGCGCCCGCGCGCGGACACGACGCTCCCGCGCCCCAGGCGCCTCACGCCGCGGCCCGCCCCCACGGCTCCGGAGCCGCCGGCGCGATCGCGCTCTCCGTGGCCCTCGCCCTCGGCCTGGGAATCTATCTGTTCAAGGAGCAAAGCGAGACGGCGAGCCCACCCGCCGCGGCCGCGCCCGCGGCGCTCCAGCCCATGCCGCGCTCCATCGAGCCGTCCCTCATCGTGCGCCTCAACGACGACGCCTGGCTGCGCGTGTCGATGGACGGCGCGGTCGTCTTCGAGGGGCGCGCCCCGCGCGGCGCGGTGCAGGAGTGGAAGCCCTCCAAATTCGTGGAGCTGCGCACGACCGCGCCCGCCGCCCTCGAGCTCAGCCTCAACGGCCAGCCGGCGCCGCTCGGCGACCCGGGCCCGGACGGCCAGTACCGCGTCGAAATCCCCTGACCGCATGTCCCTTCCCAACCGCCTGACGATGCTGCGCATCGTCCTGGCGGCCGCGGTGTTCGCGGCCCTGATGGCCGATGAACCGGGCTGGCACGCCGGAGCCCTGCTGATGTTCGTCGCGGCGATGATCACGGACTGGCTCGACGGCTGGCTCGCGCGCCGCATGCGGGCCGTGAGCCCGTTCGGCAAGGTCGCCGACCCGATCGCCGACAAGATCCTCGTCCTGGGGACCTTGCTCGCTCTGATCCGCACGAGGGAGCTCGAGATTCCGCTGTGGGCCGTGTTTCTCATCGTCATGCGCGAGCTTGTCATCGGCGGGGTGCGCGTGCTCGCGGGCGCCCAGGGCAAGGTCCTCTCCGCGGACAGATGGGGGAAGATCAAGACCGCGATCCAGCTGGCCGCGATCATGGGGATGATCGGCGTCGTGGTCCTGCGCGACCGCGGCCAGGCCGAACCCTGGATGATCCGATCGGCCTACCCGCTGACGGTGCTGTGCGCGGCGCTCGCTCTTTCGAGTCTTTGGTCCTATTTGCGGCAGTACCGCGCGATGCTCGAAAAGTCCTGGGGCTGAAATGGCGATCCTCGAGCGCGCCCTCCTGTGGTTGGCGACGGGCCTGGGGATAAGCTATATTGCCCCGGCGGGGCGCGGCCGGAAGTGGACGGGCGCGGGGCTCCTCGGGACGCTCGAGGGGCTTCTGCTCTGGCCGCTGCTTCCGTCGGCGCCGGGGCCGTACGCGGCGGCCGTCGCCGCCGCGGTCGCGGCGGCGTGTTTCATATGCGGAAGCGCCGAGCGGACGCTGCAAACGCACGATGATACGCGCATCGTGCTCGACGAGATCGTGGGCTTCTGGGTCGCGGCCGCGTGGCTGCCCGGGACTTGGGCGGCGGTCGGACTCGCCTTCGTGCTGTTTCGTTTTTTTGACGCGGTGAAGCTGCCTCCGTACAAATGGCTGGAACGTCTGCCCGGAGGCGCGGGGGTCGTGATGGACGATGTCGGCGCCGGAATTGCCGCGAACCTGTCCGTGCGTCTGATTTTAGCGTCGGGCCTGCTCGGGAGAATGACCTGAAGTCCAAGAGAGCCTCGCCGTGCTTCGTGCTGGCCGTCCTGCTCGGGGCGGCCGTTTCCGCCGCCGCCCAGCCCAACCCCTGGGCCGTCGCCCCGGCGACGGCGGCTCCCGCGGCGCCGGCTCTCTCGCTCGGCTCGCCGCTGCCCGTCTCCGGCGGCCCCTGGGTCGCGGCCGAGGTCCTGTTCTTCTCCGCCGGCCGCGTCGTCGCCGACTACGCCTGGCGAGACTCCGTGCGCGCGCGCCGCGGGCACCTTTACACCGCCGCCGACCTCCAAAGCGACGTTCAGGACCTCATGACCTTGGGGCGCTTCACGGCGCTCACGCCCTCGATCTACGCCATCCCCGGCTCCCCCGTGCCCTCCGAGTTCTCCGCCGTCTCCGTCTCGACGAACCAGGTCCGCGTCGTCTTCGACGTGACCGAGAAGGTCGTCGAGGCCCCGAAGGTCAAGATCGTCACGCCGCCCACCGCCGTGGGCGGCGTGCTGCTGACGCCGACGGCCTGGCGGGGGGCCGGACGCTTCGAGAATCCGGGCATGGCGCTCGACATCAACGCCGCCTACTTCATCGGCCGCCTGTACGGCAAGACCTCCTACCTGGACGCGCCGCGCAAGACCAACTACATCGACCGCATCGGCCTCTGGACCCTGACCGCCGACGGCAAGATGCAGGTCCAGTCCGAATCGACGCTGCGGCCGGCCGTCGCGGTCGGCGGCCAGGCGATGCTCCTGTTCCGCGACTCGCCCCAGCCCACGGTCACGGCGCCGGGCGTTTCGGTCAAGATCGACACCAAAAACACCAAGATCCTCACCGACGGCTATTTCGTGGCGTCGAAGAAATTCGGCCCGATCCGGACGAGCGCCGGCATGATGCAGGGAACCATCGGCAACCTGGCCGCCAACATGTCGGAGTTCCTCTCGCCCGAGGCGCTCAAATTCTACCTCCGGGACACCGCCGGCACCCAGGTCGTCTCGCGCACCGTCCCGTTCGCCAACGTCTTCTACCTGCTCAAGCCCGACTTTCCCATCGGCGTCGAGGTCATGAAGTTCAACGGGGCCGCGCGCCGGCCCATGCTCATCAACTTCAAGCTCGGCCGCTTCCTGAAGCTGAACTTCGATCTCGCCTTGCTCAAGTACCAGGGCGGCTACGACCTGCTCGGCGTCTTCCAGTTCCGCTACAACCACTTCCCCAAGAGATAGCGCGGGACTGGGTCTTAAGACCCTTGGAGAAACCCCGTCATTTCCCGCACAATTAAGGCATGCTCCGGCCCTTGTTGGAGGTATTGCTCCTGGCGGCGCCTCTGTCCGCCCAGGTCACGGCTAAAAATCCGCCTCCGATTTACAGGGGAGCGCCCGGCGCGATTTCCCTTCCGGCTCCCGCGCTCGACTCGCGTCCCTTGTCGCCGG
>JACQJQ010000008.1 GCA_016204945.1 Elusimicrobiota bacterium | reverse complement strand
GGTGTCGGACATCCACATCGAGAAGTACGACGAGCGCGTGTCGCTGCGCTTCCGCATCGACGGCATCCTCTACGAGCGCACCCCGCCGCCGAAGAATATGTTCGCGTCGATGATCTCGCGCATCAAGATCCTCTCGAAGCTGGACATCGCGGAGCGGCGTCTTCCTCAGGATGGGCAGTTCTCCATCAAGGTGCAGAATCGGATCATCGACCTGCGCGTTTCGATCTGCCCGTGCGTGTTCGGCGAGAAGGTCGTCATGCGCCTGCTCGACAAGGGCGCGGTGGAGCTCGACATCAACAAGGTCGGCCTCGATCCGAAGCAGCGCGACGATATCCTCGAGGCGGCCAACAAGCCGCACGGCCTCTTCTTCATGACCGGCCCGACCGGCTCCGGAAAGACGACGACGCTCGGGGCCATCCTCAACACGATCAAGAGCCCGGACATCAACATCATGACGATCGAGGACCCCGTCGAGCTCAAGATCGAGGGCATCAACCAGGTGCAGGTGCGGGCCAATATCGGCCTGACCTTCGCCTCGGCCCTGCGCTCCTTCCTGCGCCAGGACCCGGACGTCATCCTGGTCGGCGAGGTCCGCGACCAGGAAACCGCCCAGACCTGCCTGCGAGCGGCGCTCACCGGCCACTTGGTGATCTCCACCCTGCACACCCACGACGCGCTCTCGTGCGTCGCCCGCCTCATCGACATGGGCATCGAGCCGTTCATGCTCGCCAACTCCCTGCAGCTGGCGGCGGCGCAGCGCCTCGTGCGCCTGCTGTGCCCGCAGTGCAAGAAGCCCGCCAAGGTTCCGGCCGAGCTCGCCGCGCAGGTCGTCCGCGAGGCCCTGCTCGAGACGCCGCCCGATCCGGCCTCCGTCGTCTTCTACGAGGCCCGGGGCTGCGAGAAGTGCTCGCGGACGGGGTACATGGGGCGCAAGGCGATCTACGAGGTCTACAAGCTCAACGCCGCGATGAAGGAGATCATCTACCGCTACGGCGCGGACGTGGGCAAGCTCAAGAAGGCCGGCGAGGAGGCGGGCATGTGGACCATGCGCGCCTCGGGCTTCCGCAAGGTGATCAACGGCCTGACCACGATCGAGGAAGTGATGGCCGTGACCGTTTCGGATTGACAGATTTCCCGCGACCTGTTACACTGCGAAAACAATGGCACGCTACGCATACACGGTTCAGGACAGCAAAGGCGAGACCTCCTCGGGGGCCCTGGAGGCCGACAGCGAGAACGAGGCGATCAACTCCCTGCAGGCGAAGGGCTTCTTCATCCTGTCGATTTTGGCCGACAAGGCGGGCGCGGGCGGCGGCGCGAAGGCCGGGGGAGGAGGGGGCAGGCCGGCGCTGCGGGACCTGGTGTTCTTCGCCGAGCAGCTGGCGACCTTGCTCAACGGGGGCGTGCCGCTGGTGCGGGCGCTGGCGCTTCTGGGGGAGAACTCGAGCTCCAAGCCTCTGCAGTTCGCGCTGGCGCAGGTGACCAAGGACGTATCGAGCGGGACGGCGCTGTATCGGGCGCTGGAGCGGCATCCGAAGGTCTTCGACACGATGTGGGTGTCGCTGGTGCAGGCCGGCGAGATGGGCGGCCAGCTGCCGAAGGTGCTCAAGCAGATCGGGGCCTACATCCATTCGCAGGCGGAGATCCGGGGCAAGATCGTGACGGCCTTGGCCTACCCGGGCGTGCTGATGACGGTGTCCGGGGGCGTGCTGGCGTTCTTCATCATCCGGATCGTGCCGGTGTTCGCGGAGATCTTCGCGAGCTTCAACGTGAAGCTTCCGCCTCTGACGGCGGCGATCATCGCGGTTTCCAATCTTTTGGTCAACCACCTGGGGGCGCTGGTCCTGGGGCTGACGGCGCTGTGGTTCGTCTGGAGCGCCTACGCGGCGACGGAGGCGGGTCAAGAGACGAAGTGGAGAGTGTTCTTCGGACTGCCGATGGTGGGCGACTTTCTGAGGAACATCATGATCGAGCGGATGCTCACGACGCTTTCGACGCTCATCGAGTCGGGGGTGAGCATCCTCAACGCGATCTCGGTGCTGGAGGGGGTTTTCGCCGACAACATCGTCTTTAGGCGGGTGCTGGCGGCGGTCAAGAACGACGTGGCGGGGGGCAAGTCGATCTCGCAGTCCTTCAAGAAGACGGGGGCGCTGCCGCCGCTGGTCACGGAGATGATGTTCATGGGCGAGGAGTCGGGCAAGCTGCCGGACATGCTGGTGACGTTGTCCTCGTTCTACAAGGAGCAGATCGACCAGTTCACGCGGCGTTTCAACGCCATCATCGAGCCGATCATGGTCGTGGGCATCGGAGGCCTCGTGGGCGTGATCGTCCTGGCGGTCTTCCTGCCCATCTTCAAGCTGTCGAGCCTGGGCAAATGAGGAGCGCTCGAGCCGGCTTCACGCTCATCGAACTGCTCGTGGTCATCCTGATCATCGGCATCCTGGCCGCCGTCGCGGTGCCTTCGTACATGAAAAGCGTCGAGACCTCGAGGGCCGACGACGCCGTGGCGCTCGTCAACATGATCGGCACGACCAATAGAATGTTTTCCCTGGACCATGGAGGCGCCTACGTCGTCGGCGCGTTGAGCGCCGCCTGCGGTTCCGGCGCCTGTCCGAGCGCCGGACCGTACACGGATGCTTGCGCCTTGGTTTGGTGCAAGTATCTCGCCGATCAGGACTTCGCCTCCAAACCGTACAGCTACGCCGCGTGCGACGGCGCCGCGGACGCCACGACCTGCGGGGGCACCGGAACGCTGCCGAGCGGGAAGTACACGGCGGGCGCGAAGCGCAAATCCGGGGCTTACGCCGCATGGGGATATAATCAAGACATCTCGGGCGTGGTCACGGCCATCGGCGGCGCTCCGGCCCCCACTTATTAGGCGGAGGTCGGCCTCGTCGAGGGCCGCGGGGTACGCGCTCGTCGAGGTTCTGGTCGCCGTGTTCCTGGCGTCCATCATGGCCGTTTCCGCCTTCAGCGTGGCCCTGACGGTCAAGACCGGCGGCGCCAAGGGCGAACGGAAGCTGAAGGCGGCGGCGGGCGCGCGGCAGGTCGCCGGGCTCCTGAGAAACTACGTGACGGGAGACCCGAACAGCGCCGTGATTCCGGGGCCCGGAGCGGGCGCGAACTCCTGGTCCATGGACGGGGGCGGCGTCGATGACTTGAGCTGCGCGGACTGCTACGCGTTGGACCCCGGCAGCCACGTCTTGACGGGCGTCCTGCCCGGCGAGTTCGAGGCGCCGCCGTACAACGCGCGCGTGATCTACTTCGTCTCCGTCGCCGACACGGTGGGCGGCAGGCCCGTTGCCGCGGTGAGCGTCACGGCGGCCTGGGAGGATCCCTGAAGCCGGGCTTTTCCCTCATCGAGCTCGTCATCGCGCTCTCGCTGGCCTCCCTCGTCCTGGTCGGCGTGGGCGTGATCGCGGCCCAAACGGCGCGCGGCCAGGCGGAGGGCGTCCGCTCGGGCGCCGTCGTGCGCGGAGCGGTCATGAGCTATGCGGCCATGTCCAAGGAGATCGAGGGCGCCAACGTGCTGGCTTATCCGAGCGCCGACGGCGCCGGCGCGGACGCGCTGATCGTCTGCAAGAATTGGTCGCGCGCGCTGGGAGCGCCGTCGGGAGGCAAGCTCGACGCGGCCGCCGGCGCGTCCGTCGTCCAATACTGCGTGGACGCCGCCGATCCGGCCAATCTCCTGCTGCGGCGCTACGCCGACGTCGGGGATGGCGTGATCTGCCCGAATCCGGGCGTTCCGGCGCCCTGCACGGCGTCTCCGGAGGGCGAGTGGACCGAGACCGGCGTGGTCGGGTTCCGGCTTGAGAAGCTGGCGGGCGCGCCGAACGTGTTCACGCGCGAGGACCGCATCGGCGGGGTCCGCGTGCGCTACGCGGTCGGACGCCAAGCCGCGTCCGCGGACGATCCGCGCCCGAAGAGCGCGCCGTTTGATTTCTCCATCGTGATGCAGAAGCAGTGCGGCGGCGCCCTTGATTGAATTCGATCGCCGCGGCTTCGTTTTAATTCACGTGCTGATCACGAGCGCCGTCGCGGCGCTCATCGCCGCCGGCCTGCTGCGCATGGTGCTGATGAGCTCGAGCGCCGTCGACCGGGCGGTGAAGGGGGCGCGCAATCTCAAGGAGGCGGAGGCGATGCTCCAGCGCGCGATCACCTACTGGAACAAGAGCAACGTCGTCTGCTCCAGCGACGCCGAGCACTTCCCCTGCGCGACGCCGTCCGCGACGCCGCCGGGGACCTGCAGCTGCGCCTGCCCGAGCGGCTCGGCGCTTCCTCGCGTCGTGGTCACCGGCGGGGGGGCGCCGCCCTGCGTCGTCACCGTCATATCCTCCGATCCGTAGCCGGAGCGCGCTGGTGCGCGGCGTACAGGCTCAAGCCGGAGGCGGCCCACAGCATCTCGCGCGAGTGCCGGATGAGGCCCGCGGTAAAGCCCATGTCGGCCGCGAGGCCGAGGCCCTTGAAGATGAGGGCCTTGCCCGCCTCCTGGGTGCCGATCTTGGCGGGGACCATGAAGGCGAAGGAATCCACCAGATTCGACAGGAATTCGATGCATAGGGCGGTCTCGGGTCCGATCGGATAGCCGAGGAACGCGCAGATGAGCCAGATCTCGGCCGCGCCCCACGCGTAGCCGAGCATGAAAAACAAGATCGAGCCCGCGAGGCGTCCGGGGTGCCTGGAGAGGTACTCGCGCAGGCGGCGGCGCACCGGCTCGCTTTTCTCGAGGGGGGAGGGGAAGCGCCTTCTCAGCCATTCGGGCGGCTGCACCGCGAACAGGCCGATGCACAACGCCACGCCGAAAAGGATGACGCTCATTCCCGCCGCGGCCCAGCCCGCCTGCCCGGCCTTGAAATCGTATGCATGCGCGTTGAGCAGGTAGATGAGGCCGAACAGGACGAAGAGCGCCTGGCCCACGGCCTGCGTCGCCTTCGCGATGACGACGCTGCTGATCTTCGCGTCGTGCGCCAGGCTCCCGCGGAGCATGCCGGGCCGCACGAACTCGCCGGCGATGTTCCCGCTGGGGGTCAGGTAGTTGACGCCGTCGCCCGCGATGCGCACGCGCACGAGGTCCCAAAACGAGACCTTGGGGGCTTCCGCGGGAGAGAAGGCCAGCCTCCAGCCGGTCGCGTTGAGCATGTGATCCGCGATTTGGAAGGGGAGCACGAGGGCGAAGCCCCAGCCGAAGCCGCGGAGGCGATCCCACACGCGGAGCGGACCAAAAGACCACAGCAGGTAGAGGAAGGTCGCCGTGCCGAGGCTCAGAACGAGGACGGAGAACCAGCGCCGCGCCCGCATCGAGGCTTATCGCTCGACGGGAAGCGCGCGGAGCGGCGGCGGAGGCGCCGCGGCGGGCTCGAGCCGTCCCTGGGAGCGGATGAGAAAGCGCTCGCCGCGCCAGAGCACGGTGTTCGACGCGCAGGCCGCGATCCAGGCGGCGAAGGAGAACCATTCCGCAAGCGGCAGCAGCCAGAGGGCGCGCGCGGGCTGGCGGCCGCCGAGCCCGCGGTCGAGCGCGGCGGACGAGACGGCCTTCACGGTCCAGATCAGCGCCAGCAGGACGGCGCCGGCCGCGTCGAAGCCTGAGACGAGCAGGCGCAGCGTCAGGAGGGAGAAGCCGTGCTGGATAAGGCTCGCGTAGAAGCCGGCGGGCCGGCACAGGCGTATCGTGCGCGCCCAACGAACCAGGTGCTTGAAGTGGCCGAGGCCGCTTTCAATGCCGGGGACGGCGTCGACGCAGCCCTCCGCCGTCTCCAGGCGCCAGCCTGCCTCGAGCACCGACTCGCCCAGCCGGAAGTCGTCGGCGAGGTGGTCGGCGAGGTTCGCGAAGGCGCCGGAGTCCTCGAAAGCCTGGCGACGGACCATCATCGCGGCGCCCATGGCGAAGCGCATGCCGAACGCGGCCGCGCAGGCGGCCTGGGGCAGGAAATGGGCGTTGATCGAAAGGGATTCCATGCAGCCCCACAGGCCGCGCGCGCCGGCGGCCTGGTAAAAAGCGGTGACGAGGCCGACGGAGGGGTCCGCGAAGGGGGCTTCCATGCGCTTGAGGAAGTCCGGCGCGACTCGGATATCCGAATCGGACATCAGCAGGAGGTCGTACTTGGCGAACGGGTACGCGTTCGCCATATTGTTGACCTTCGGATTGTAGCCGATGCGGTGCTTCGAGACGACGACCTCGATATCGGTTTCGGGAAACCGCTTCTTCAGGCGCGAAACGGCGGCCAGCGCCGGGTCGTCGGGGCTGGAGAGGCAGAAGAGAATCTGGAAGCAGGGGTAGTCCTGCCGGCAGAAGCTGGCGAGATTCTCATCGAGGGAGAGGTCCTCGCCCTTGAGCGGCTTGATCAAGGTGATCGGGGGAAGGGGCGTCGCGGCGCGAGCGCGGCGGGCGAGCAGGAAGCGCCGGGCGCATACGGCCGAGACGAGCGCGAAGACGAGCGTGAACGTTCCCGAGGCGAGCGCGGCGGCCGAGAACGCCGCCCGGCCCGTCCATAGGATCCATTCCATAGATGGGAGGGATCAGGCCGCGAGCGGGTCCGCGTGCTTGGTTTCGCCCGGGGCGAGGCGCGAAACGGCCGGCCTTTGACGGCCGCGGAGGTAGTCGAGGAACTCCCTGCCCTCCCGCAGGCGGCGCCTGCGCTCGAGAGGATCCTTCGCCATGCCGACGAGCATGCGCATGATCGGCGTGGGGCGCGCGTAGAACTTCGAGTAGAAGCGCTTGACTCCCGCTTCCATCGCCTCGGCGTCCAGGTGGGGGTAGGAGATGGCGCTGGCCTGGGTGCCGTCGTTGCGGACCAAGGTCTTCTCGTCGTACCACTTGTTGGTCATCGCCTGGCGGTAGAGCTCCGTGCCGGGGTAGGCGGCGGCGAGGGACACCTGGATCGTATCGATGTTCAGGCCGCAGGCGTAGGCGATCGATTCCTCGATCGTCCGGGGAGTTTCTCCCGGAAGGCCCAGGATGAAGGTTCCGTGGATGACGATGCCGAGCTTGCGGCAATTTTTCGTGAATTCCCGGGCCATATCCACCCGGACGCCTTTCTTGATGTTGTTGAGAATCTGCTGATTGCCCGACTCGTAGCCGACGAGCAGGAGCCGCAGGCCGTTGTCCTTGAAGACCTTGAGGTACTCGTACGGCACGTTCGCCCGGCTGTTGCAGGACCAGACGATGCCGAGCCGGCCCAAGCCTTTGGCGATCTCCGCGGCCCGGGGGAGGTCGGCCGTGAACGTGTCGTCGTCGAAGAAGAACTCCTTGACCTCGGGGAACAGCTCCTTGGCCCGGGCCATTTCGGCGACGACGGCTCGCGCGCTTTTCGTCCGGTAGACGTGGCCGCCGACGGTCTGGGGCCACAGGCAGAACGAGCAGCGCGCGGGGCAGCCGCGGCCCGTGTAGAGGGAGAGATAGGGGTGCTTCAGGTAGCCGATGTAGTAGTTGGGCACCACGAGGTCGCGCTTGTACACGTCGAGCACGGATGGCAGCTTGTCCATGTCCTCGATGAGCGTTCGATCGGGGTTGTGGCGGATTGCTCCGTCCTGGCGGTAGGACAGTCCCGCGATCTGATCGAGCGGGCGGCCCTCGGCGACTTCCTTGACGGTGAAATCGAACTCCTCGCGGCCGACGAAGTCGAGGGCGGCGGCGTTTTCGAGCGATTGCTCGGGCAGGACGGCCACGTGCGCGCCGACGAAGCCGATGAGCATGTCGGGGTTCTGGTCCTTGAGAGCGCGCGCGACCTTGGCGTCATTGTCGAAGGAGGGGGTCGAGGTGTGGATGACGCACAGCTCGAAGCCGCGCGCGCGCTGGAGCACCTGCTCGAGCGTCAGGTCGTCGGCCGGCGCGTCGATGAGTTTGGAGGAGGGGATGAGCGCCGCCGGTTGAGCCAGCCAGGTCGGGTACCAGAAGGACCTGATCTCGCGGCGGGCCTGGTAGCGGGCGCCGGCGCCGCCGTCGAATCCTTCGAACGAGGGCGGGTTGAGAAACAGGGTCCGCATGGTAGCCATCTTATTCTCCGGTGCCCGGCGTGCCGGGCCTGCCTCGACTCACGACGGCTCCCATTTTACTACAATCCCGCTCGACGGGCAATGGACACGGCATGTTGAAGCGGCTGAGCGCGTTTTTATCGATCGCCGGGGGGCTCCGGAAGGTCCAGGAGCGCCTGCATATCGCCTTGCCGGCCGCGCTGCTGCTGATCGCGGCGGGAACGCGGGTCCGGGATCCGGAGGCGCTTCAGCAGGTGAGGTGCTGGGTTTTTGACTCTTACAACCGCCTCAGGCCCCGCGCCTACGAGGACGTTCCGGTGCGCATCCTGGATATCGACGACGAAAGCCTCGCTCGGCTCGGGCAGTGGCCCTGGCCCCGGACGACGGTCGCGCGGGCG
Organism: Elusimicrobiota bacterium; assembly: GCA_016204945.1. Classification (GTDB taxonomy): domain Bacteria; phylum Elusimicrobiota; class Elusimicrobia; order UBA1565; family UBA9628; genus GWA2-66-18. The sequence goes on along the minus strand of JACQJQ010000008.1, from coordinate 6,426 downwards.
ATCAGGCGCTTGACCGGGCACGGCGCGGCGGTCGTCGCCCTCGACATCGTCTTCGCGGAGCCGGATCGCACGTCTCCCAGGCAGATGCTTCCCCTGTGGAGGGGGGCCGCCGATCCGGACCTTTTGAAGCGCGTGCTCGGCCAATTCCCCGATCATGACGAGGTTCTAGCCAAGGCGGTCGGGGAATCCAACGTCGTCGTCGGTTCGGCCTTGCTGGGCAAGGACAACGGCGTCTTGCCCGCGGTCAAGGCCTCCTTCGCCGTCGCCGGAGACTCTCCTCTTCCGTTCCTCTACGCGTTCCAGGGCGCGGTGGTCAACCTGCCTGGAATCGAAAGCCGCGCCAAGGGCGGCGGGAGCTTCAATACCATCGCCGAGCGCGACGGGATCATTCGCCGAGTGCCCCTGCTGTTCCGGGTCGGTGACGCGATGATCCCTTCCCTGGCCGCCGAGGCCCTGCGCGTGGTCCAGGGAGCCTCCAGCGTCTCCATCAAGTCGTCGGGAGCCAGCGGCGAGAGGTCTTTCGGGGCGAAGACGGGGATCAGCAAGATCAAAATAGGGAGCCTCGTCATTCCGACCGACGCCCATGGGCGCGTCTGGCTGTACTTCACCAAGACCGCGCCTCGTCGCACGATCCCCATCTGGAGGATATTCGAGCGGGATTTCGATCCCGCCTCCCTGGCCGGCTGCATCGTGTTCCTGGGGACGAGCGCCGCGGGGCTGATGGACCAGCGGCACACGCCGCTTAATCCGCTGGCCCCGGGCGTCGAGATCCACGCCCAGGTCGCCGAGCAGGTCCTGCTCAAGAAGTTCCTCCTCAGGCCGGACTGGGCGGACGGGGCCGAGCTGTCCTTTCTCCTTCTTTTCGGGACCATCTTGATCCTTCTCCTGAGCCGCTTGGGAGCCGCCGGGGGCGCGGCCCTGGCGCTCTCGGCCGCCGGGGCGGCGTGCGGATTTTCCTGGTACGCCTTCACCCGCTGGGCCATGCTGGTCGACCCGCTCTATCCCGCGGCGGCGGTCCTGCTCATCTACTTCGCGTCGTCGCTGATCGGATTTTTGCGCACGGAACGGGAAAAGGCCGAGGTCCGGGGGGCCTTCAGCCGCTACATGTCGCCCACGCTCGTGGAGAAGCTCGCCGAACATCCCGAGATGCTGAAGCTCGGAGGCGAAACGAGGCGGATGACGTTCCATTTCTGCGACATCGCCGGATTCACCGCGATGTCCCAATGGGAGGAGCCTCGGGCGCTGACCTTGCTCCTCAACCGCTTTCTGACCCCGATGACGGACATCATCCTCGGCCGCGGCGGCTCGATCGACAAGTACGTCGGAGACTGCATCGTGGCCTACTGGAACGCGCCGCTCGACGATCCCGACCACGCCAAGAACGCCTGTCTCGCCGTCCTGGAGATGCACGCCGGGCTCAAGACGCTCAACGAAGGGTGGAGCGCGGAGGCGCGCCGAGAGGGGAAGAAGTTCATGCCGATCCGCATCCGGACCGGGCTCAACACGGGGGAGTGCGTGGTCGGCAATATGGGCTCGAACCAGCGCTTCGATTACTCGATTCTGGGAGACGACGTCAACCTCGCCTCCCGGCTGGAGGGCGCCAACAAGTTTTTCGGGACCTATATCATGATCAGCGAGGCCACCTTGAAGGAGGCGGGAGAGGCGGTCGTCGCCCGCGAGCTCGGGCGCATCAAGGTGGTCGGCAAGGAAGCCCCCGTCCGGGTCTACGAGCTGCTGGCCAAGAAGGGCGAGCTGTCCCCCGCCTGGCGGGCGGCGCTTCCGCTGTACGAAAAGGCGCTGGCCGATTTCGGCGGGCGGAACTTCGCGGCCGCCTTGGAGGGCTTCAGAAAGGTCCTTGAGATCATCCCGGAGGACGGGCCGAGCGTCTTATACACCCACGTGGGCAGCGACTACGCCGTCCTGCCTCCACCCGACGACTGGACCGGGGTCTTCGAGCTGACCGCGAAATAGCCCGGGCGCCGCTTTTTAGGGCGGAGTCCCGTCGACGCGGTACGAGACGAGCGGCTCCCCCGCTCCGTGGACGTCGCCGGCCAGCGGCGGAGTGTTATAAGTCGCGTTCCCGATGAGCATGTGGGCGGGAATCCCGCCCGCGTCGTTGATGCTGAACAGGTACTGGGCGGGTCCGGTGCCGCCCGCGGGGATCACCGCGGATCCAGTCAGCGCGCTGAAATTCACGTTGATCGGCGTGCTGTTGCTGATAGGGGAAGCGATATTGTCGGCGTTGGCGTTGATGCCGGCCGTCCCGGTGATGGTCTTGGCTTCGAAATCCACCAGCATATTGCTGAAGCTCCAGGTGCCGACCGGATTGACGCAGGCGCCGCCGCCGCAGGTGTTCAGATGAAAGGCGCCCGACTGTCCGGGGAAATAGCCGGTTCCCGTGACGATCTGGCTCCTGATCGCGTCCCATGTCGTGGGCCCGGTGAGGGTCGTCCCGTCGGTGGGCGGAGGAACGTAGCCCGTGTTCAGGGCGGGGTCGAGGCTCGGGTCGTAGAAAGTGTCGAAGAATTGCTCGGTGCTGGTGTAGGTCTCGAGGCCGCCGTAGGGATCGGTCATGGCGCCCGAGTCGTAGGAGCCGGTCGTGCCGCCCGAGCCCTCGTAGACTTCTCCCGTGGGGTAGCTGCCGATCATCCCGGTCTGATCGCCGCCTTCGTAGCGATAGGGGTCCGATCCGGGGGGCGGGGGAGGGGGCAGCATCCCTTCCATCATGGCCTGCTGCTCGGGGGACATGCGGTTCATCATTTCCTGCTGCTGTTGGGGGGACAGGCTTCCCCCCATCATTTTCTCGGCGAGCAGCCGCTGCTCCGGAGTCATCCGCTCCGTGCCCATATGCTCCATCATCCGCTCGCCCGCCATCATCATATCCGCCTTGTGGAGTTCGTCGGGAGTGAGGGTTTCGCCGGCCATCATTTTCTCGGCGAGCCTTGTCTCCATCTCGGACATCCCGCCCTTCTCCATCTGCTCGCGGGCCTGCGCCTGCTCCTCCGGCGTGAGGGGCTCGCCGGCCATCATCTTCTCGGCGAGCTTCTCCTTGCCGTCCTTGTCCGGCGCCAGCTTCTGGGCCAGGCGCTCGGCCATCATCTGCTTGCCGTCCTCCATGCGCTGAGCCACGGTCTTGGGCGCGAGATCGCTCAAGAGCGCCTTCATCTGCGCGACGGGGATGAGGGCGGGCGGAGTGGGGGGAACGTCGGCGCCCCTCAAGGCGGAGCCGAATCCGGGCTTTTCGACGAACACGGAGCCCGCGGAGTTGGTGAGGTTGAAGGCGCCCACCCGTTCGCCCACGACGGCCGGGCCGGGCCCGAGAAGCACGGCCATGCCGGTTCCGTCCGCATTGACCTGGCCCGCGACGATGGTCCCGCGTATGCCGATCGTCCCGGCCGGGAGCTTGACTTCCATCTGCGACGGATCCTTCTTGCCGATGTTGCCCGTGATGAAGCGGAACACGCCCTTGGTCACGCTGGCGGAGACCTTGCCGGCCTCGGTGTCGGGGTTGTAGACGAACTCATCAAGGACGATGTCGCTGTTGGGGCCGAGGGTGAAGACCGTCTCGTCCTTGAGCATGATCTGGAGATGGCCTCCGGGGCCCGTGGTCACGTGCTCGTTGACGTAAAGAGGCTTGCCGCTCTGGAGGACGCGTCCCGCGCTTTCCGGGGCCGCGGGCGGCACGGCCTTGACCAGGCCCTTGACCGCCCCTGCCACGCCGATGCTGACCAGCGCCGACGGAGGAGCCGCGGCCGCGGGAGGAGCCGCGCCGGCCGCGGGGAGGGCGGCGGCCATGAAGGCCGCAAGAAATTTTTGCGCTTTCATCCCCTGACTATAGCCCGGGAAACGCCCGAAATCCAGGGCTTTTTGGTCACAGGTCGAGGCGGTAGGTCAGGGAGGAGGAGAGCTTGTTGTTGGTGTAGGCGTAGTTGGGGATGTTCGAGCGGGAGTGGAAATACTCGTAGGAGAGGACCAGCAGCAGCGACTTGACCACGGGCGTGCCGAAGGTCAATTGAGAGCGATATGCGTGGTCCTGGCGGACTTTCCGGCTGATCGAGTCGTCGGCCGCCAGGTACTCATCAAGTTGGGGCATGAGCGAGAGAACCAGGAAGCGTCCTTGCGGGAGAACCTTCGTCGCGGTGATGCTGAGGGCGTCGCGCTCGTAGGCGTTGAAGGCCTCCGAGGCGCCCTGGAGCGTGTGGACGTAGCTCGCCGCGAGGCTGAAGCCCCGATTGAACGCGTAGGAGCATCCGATGCCGCCGTAATGCTGGTCTCCCGTCCGCTGGTCGGCCGCGGGGACGATCTGGGTCCGGGCGTAAATCTGGCGCTGGTAGCCGGCCGTTCCGAAGACGCCGAGCCGCTGTCCGAGCCTCTTGTCGAGCCGCAGGCTCGGGCCGTAGCTGCGCTGATAGGTCGTTTCCGCCAGGAGCAGATGCCCGAAGCTCATGGCGGGCGTCACGTCGGCCGCCTCCGACTTGAACGTTCCTCCCAGGGTCCCGTTGTAGCTCTGCAGATTGAGCGTCCGGACGTGGGTCTGCTCGGCGCGGTAATAGCTCAGCGTGGAGAACAGGGAATGGCCCGCCTGATAGCCGAGATCATGGCTCACGCTGAGCGCCGCGTTCATGGTTTTCGCGGTGTCGCTCTTGCGGGTGGACCCCTCGTCCAAGACGACGGGAATGTCGGCGGCCAGCCTTTTGCCGAAGGCGGGGGCGGAGTTGCGGTTCTCGTCGAAGTCGAACCCGGCCATGACCGACAGTCCGAGGCGGGTCTTCCGGCGCCTGCGCTGGATCTGCTTGCGATAGCCCTCGAGCTCCTCTCTCAGGGGCGCGGTCAGCTTCTGCTGGGTCAAGGTCTTGAGCTCCCGTTCCGCGTCGTCGAGATTGTCGAGGCGGAACAGGACCGAGGCGTAGAACAGTCGGACTCGGGGCAGCTCCGGGTCGACCATGAGGATGCGCTCGAGCGTGGCGGCGGCCTTGAGGATATCGCCCTGGGCCACCTGGGTGCGGGCGAAGCTGAAGTTGAGCCCGATGTTGTCGGGATCCTTCATCACGTCCTCGTAGGTCACCGCCTCGAAGGGCTCGGCGACGACGGTTTTCCCGGCCTCCTCCGCCGTCTTGAGGAGCTGCTCCTGGGTTTTGCGCCGCTGCTCGAGCTCCTCCTCGCTGCGTCTGGGAACGTCCTGGGCGGAAGCCGCGGGACGCAGGAACGCCGCGGCGAGGAGCGCCGGCATCATGTGCATGGAGAAGATGCTCTCATTTTCTCGAACGGCGGATCAACGGTATGTTAAACTCAACGCCATGCGCGGGGCTCTCCTGGCGGTGCTTCTGGCCGTTCCGGCGCGGGCCGCCCGCGAGGGCCAAGGCTGGGATTGGCGCCAGACCTTGACCCCGCACTTCGCGATCAAGCATCAAAGCCCCTGGCTGCCGGACGGCTTCAGCATGGGCGCGGAACGGGTCCACTCCCGCCTGCGCCGGGACCTCGGAATGTTCTCGCCCTGGATGTCCCGGGAAAAGATCAACCTCTTCATCTACGGCGACCACGAGTCCTACCTGGCCGGCGAATTCGAGCCGCCGAAATGGTCGAACGGCCTGGCCGTCTACGACCGCAGGGCCGTGGTCATGCCGGCCATGAAGGACGCGCGCAAGATGCTCTCGGTCATGGCTCACGAAACCACCCACCTGCTCTTCGACGGCTATTGGCGCGAGGCGCGCCGCCGGCCCCCGTCCTGGATCAACGAGGGCCTGGCCATGCTGGAGGAGGCCGAGTCCGCCGACCGTCCGGAGGCGTCGGTTTGGTACCAGCAGATGAGCGCGGCCGACCCCAAGGCCTTGCCCGATCTGGAAACCTTCTTCGCGGTGGCTCCGGACAAGGATCTGCACGAGAATCGAGCCGCGGCCGCGTGGTACGTCCAGGCCTATTCGGTGACCCATTTTCTGCTGCGCAGGCACTCCCTCCTCCAATTCAAGAGCCTGTGCGCCGCCTTGCGCGAGGGCAAGCCCGTGGCGCAGGCGTTGTGGCTCGCCTACCGCTACCGGCGGGTCGCCGATCTCGACCGGGAATGGCGCGCCTGGCTCGCCGACCCGATCCATCGGCGCCGCGTGGCGCTTTTGGCCGGCGACGCCCGCAAGGGCGTCGAGGCGGGCGCGGTGGGCAAGTCGCGCTTCAAGTCTTCCTCCTTCCAAACCTTTTCCACGGGCTTTGCCGACCCCAGGCCCGCTCCCGCCGGAGAGTAAGTTCTCGCTCTTGACAGCGCAAGGCTTGGGGCCTACACTACGGATGGAGTCCGGAGGTCCATGAAGCCCCTCTTGCTTGCCCTTCTTTTCACCGCGGTCTCGGCGGCGGGGCTGCCCGTTTGCCGGGACAGCCCGCGCTCGTCCGTCCTGGAGCGGATGGCGGCGCTCAACGCTTTTCGGGACGGCGTGGGGG
>JACQJQ010000038.1 GCA_016204945.1 Elusimicrobiota bacterium | reverse complement strand
GCGGCGGCGCCGTTGATCAGGATCGAGACCGGGCCGAGGCCGGCCTCGACCTCGTCGAACAGCTTGGAGACGGCCTTGGCGTCGGACACGTCGGTCGGGACGCCGATCGCCCGACGGCCGGTGGCCTTCCTGATCGCGGCGGCCGCGGCGTCGAGCCGTTCGCCGTCGCGCGCGGCGAGCGCCACGTCGGCGCCGTGCCGGGCGAGGGCCGAGGCGACGGCCTTGCCGAGGCCGGTCCCGCCGCCCGTCACGACCGCGATTTTTCCGGCGAGCAGGGTCTTCTCGTACATCAGGCCTCCCAGCGGGGGCGGCGCTTGTCGCGCATCGCCGCCAGGCCCTCGCGCGCCTCGGCTCCGGCGAGCAGGGCCGAGAACTCCGCCATCGAGCGGCGCCGCAAGTCCTCGTCGAGGAAAGGGGCGTTCAGGCCCTTCTTGAGCGCGGCGAAGGCCCCGGGCGGCGACTTCGCGAGCCGCTTGGCCAGTGTCAGGGCGCGCCGCGATACCTCGGCCTCGGGCGCGATCTCGTCGATGAGGCCCGCCGCGAGGGCTTCCTTCGCCCGCAAGGTTTTTCCGCGCAGGACCATCTCCTTGACCACGCGCGCGTCGAGGCACAGGGCCGCCAGGCGCGCGACGAGCGCCGGCGTCGGCGTCAGGCCCAGGCGGATCTCGGAGAGCGCCGCCTTCCCCGACTCCTCGGCCATGACGCGCCAATCGCAGCCCATCGCGACGATCCAGCCGCCGAGGATGGCCGCGCCGCCGAGGGCGCCGACGACGGGCTGGGGCGCGGAAAGCAGAGCGCGGTAGCAGCCCAACAAGGACTCGAAGGCCTGCGGACGCTTCGTCTCGGGCAAACTCATGATCTCGCGCAGGTCGAGGCCGCTCGAAAAGTACCTGGGCAGGCCCGATTCGAGCATGACGGCCCGCACGCGCGGGTCGCCCGCGGCGCGCTCGATCTCGGAGCGCAGGGACGCGAGCGCGTCGAGGCCGAGGGCGTTGCCGGGAGGGCGGCCCAGCGTGATGACGCGCACGGCGCCCTCGTCGCGCGCGGCGACGGCGGGGGGCGCCGCGTTCCTCAAGCGAGAAGCTCCGGGTTGCGCATATGCTCCCGGGCGACCTCCTTGGCGATCATCCTCGTCGCGTACAAGTTCTTGACGAAGGCGTCCTTCGACACCATGCCCGCCTGGGAGCCGGCCTGGATCGCGTCGTTGACGGCCTCGAGCTTGTTCTCCCGGATGAGCTGGCGCACGGCGGGCGTCGCGATCAGTATCTCGCAGGCCAGGACGAGCCCCTTGCCGTCCGCCCGGGGAAGCAGCTCCTGGGAGATGACCGCCTCCAGGGTCATCGCCAGCTGTTCGCGCAGGTTGTCCTGCTCTGTGCTGGGGACGGCGCTGAGGATGCGCTGCGCGGTCTTCGAGGCGTCGCTCGTATGCAAAGTGGTCAGGACGAGATGGCCCGTTTCGGCGGCGAGAAGGGCGGCGCGGATGGACTCGGCGTCGCGCAGCTCCCCGACGCAGATGATGTCGGGGTCCTGGCGCAGGGAATCCAGGATGCCCATGCCGAAGGTCGGAGTGTCCACGCCGACCTCGCGTTGGACGAAGATCGAGCGGCACGGCCTGAACAAGGTCTCGATCGGATCCTCGATGGTGATGACCTTGCCGGGCTTGCCGGACTGGTTGACCGCTTCGAGCATCGCGGCCATCGTCGTGCTCTTGCCGGAGCCGGTCGAGCCGGTCACGAAGATGATGCCGGACTTCTTGTTCGCGAGGCTCGCGACGACCGGGGGCAGGCCCAGCGCCGACAGGGCGTAGGTTTTGGTCGGGATGATGCGGATCGTCGAGCCCACGGTGCCGGTCGCCATATACAGGTTGAAGCGAAAGCGCCCGACCCCGGAGATCGAGTGCGAGAAGTTGACCCGCAGCTCCTTCTTGAAGGTCTCGCGATGAAAATCCGATAGATAAGGATCGAGTATCTTGAGGATCGTCTCGGAGCTCATCGGCGGGTACGGCAGGGCGCCGATCTCGCCGGCGACGCGGGCGATCGGGGGAATCTCGTGGATCAGGTGGAGGTCGGAGCCGCCGCGGGAGACCACGTCCGTCAGGAGCGTCGGCAGATCGATCGTGTCGGCCATCAAGGGGGAGGATATATGGATACCGGCGGGAAATCAAGCCCAAGGCGGTTTATTGCTATACTCTGCGTGATCCGGGCTAGCTCAACGGTGGAGCAGGCCGCTGTTAACGGCAAGGTTCTAGGTTCGAGTCCTAGGCCCGGAGCCAGATATCGACGCAGCTGTTGGCGCCAACAGTCGAAGCCCTCCGAGAGGAGGGCTTTTTGTTCCGGGCTTGACT
>JACQJQ010000039.1 GCA_016204945.1 Elusimicrobiota bacterium | reverse complement strand
GCCTCAAGGCGCCATTCCGTTCAAGCGCCGTTGCCTGTGCTTGTCCCAGGTGTGTTTCAAAACCCTACAAACTGGGAGTCGCAGCCCCCTTGACGGGAAAAGCTTCACCCCCTACACTGAAAGCATGCCGAAGGCCAAGGCTCGCGCGAAGGAGAAGAAGCCGAAAAAGGGGGCGCCCGTCCGGCATCCCGACGCGCAGGACCACAAGACCGCCGAACGTGTGATGGAGACCGTGCTCAAGGAGCAGAGCGTCGAGGCCTCGGTGGAGCGGCTGGACCAGTGGGTCACCCTCGAGTGCCCGCACTGCGGAGAGGGCGCCGAACTCCACGTGATCGCCGAGATGGACGGCCAATCCATCGATCAGGACTGCACGGTTTGCTGCCGCGCCTTCGTCGCGCATATCGAAATCGACGAGGGCGAGGCGCATGTCGGCGTCGAAGCCGCCTAGGGACCCGGAGTCCTGCCGCCTGCCCTCCGGGGGCGCGCCCGAGGACGTCGTCGGCAGGATTCTGGCCCTGCGCGTGATCGCGGTCGTGGGCATTTCCCCGAAGCCGGAGCGCCCCTCGCATTACGTCTCCGAGTATCTCCAACGGCACGGCTACAAGATCGTGCCCGTCAATCCGGGGCACCAGGAAATTCTGGGCGAGCCGTGCTGGCCCGACGTGGCCGCCATCCCGTTTCCGATCGACGTCGTGGCCGTATTCCGCCGTTCCGAGGAGGCGCTGGCGCCGATCCGCGAGGCGATCTCCGCGAAGGCCAAGGCCGTGTGGCTGCAGGACGGCATCCGCCACGAGGAGGGCGAACGCCTGGCGCGCGCGGCGGGCCTGCTCGTCGTATCGAACGACTGCCTGCTGCGCCGCCACGCGCGGCGCGGTTAGGGGCTACTTCCGGGCGGCTTCGGGCTTGACGATCTCCACGAGCTCGACCTCGAAGACCAAGGTGGCGCCGGGCTTGATTCCGGGGCGGCCCTGGTCGCCGTAGGCGACGTCCGACGGGCAGACGAGCTTGCCGGCTCCGCCGACCTTCATCAGCGCGATGCCGTTGGTCCAGCAAGGAATTACGCCGCTGAGCGCGAAGGCCGTCGGGGCGCCGCGCGAGTAGGACGAGTCGAATTCCTCGCCCTCGGTTGTGGTGCCGCGGTAATGGGCCTTGATCGTGTCCGTCTTTGACGGGAGCGGACCGGAGCCGGCCCTCGTTTCGAGATACCAGCCGCCGCCGGGGATCGCCTGGGGCTTGCTTTCCTTGACGAACTTCTCCGTGTAGGCCCGGCCCTTCGTCTTTTCCGCGGCCGCGGCGCCCTCCATGCGCTTGGCGAGGAGCTCGTTGACGCGCGGCTGATAGAAGCGGACGTCGACTTTCGGCTGCGCGCCCAGGATCGCGTCGCCGAGTCCGGCCTGGATGATCTTCGTTTCGGCCGGGGTCATTTTGAAGGCGGCGACGTTGCGGCCCATCAGGAACCCGATCGTGTAGACCGTGCGTTCATCGTCGGTCTTGAAGGTCTCCTTCGGCTTCGGGGCGTCGGCGGCGAGGACGGGCGCGGCCAAGAGGACGAGCGAGAAAAGAATTGGCTTCATGGCGATTCTCCTATGCGAAAACGGGCCTATGATAGCACATCGCTCGCGCGCGCCCGGATCAGCGCCGGGAAAAGCGCCGGCCGTAGAGCCTGAAGCGCGATCCGCCGCGGGAGGGAGGGTCGACGCGGAAGGCGTCGGCGCCCACGCGGTCGGCCAGGAGATGGTCGTCGATGAACGGATTGCGGTTGCCCTGGTAGGCCTCGAGGAGATCGTTGCGCCGGGACTCGAAGGCGTCCGGCGGGAAGCGCCGGTTCCAGTCCATCAGCAGCTCGATTTGCCGATTCCAGAAGACGCTCCATACGCGGCCGAGCAGCCGGGAATCCCCGTAGCGCGCGCGGAAGTAGAGCAGGCCGCGCGCGACGCGCCCCTTGACCGCGTCCGGGGGCTCGAAAACGCCGTCGCCGCGCTTGGCGCCGGCCCTGTTCTCGTAATCGGGACGTCCCCTCACTTCGCCGAACGGCAAATGGCCGCGCACCCAGTTCGGGTGAACGAAGGTCGCCATCAGGTGATGCAGGTCGG
>JACQJQ010000007.1 GCA_016204945.1 Elusimicrobiota bacterium | reverse complement strand
GCCCAGAACGTCGCCATGCTTCGGAATGCGGACAAAAGCGCCCAAAATTTTCCTGACAGCGACCGCATCCAGCGCGCCGCCGGCGCGGCGGCCATCCAGGGGGGCGACTACAAGAAAGGCCTGGCGTACGCGGACCGCGCGGTCGCTCTTGCCGAGGCGCGCAGCGCCGATCCCGGGGCCCTGGCCTCGGCCCTGCGCGTGCGGGCGACCGGCGCCTTGTGGTCCGGCGACTATCCGAAGGCCGCCGAGGACGCGGCGCGCGCGCTGAAAATTTTCCCCGACGACAAAGGCGCGCGCTCGATCTACGAGATGTCGCGCGGCCGCGGCCGGGGCGCCGCGGCGCCGAGCCGCCCGCTCGCGGGTTCTCTCGTGGAGAATGAGCTTCTCGGCGATCCCCGCCTCCTCGCCGCGGGCCGGCGCGCGGGCGGCCGCGTCGAGGCGCTCAAGCGGGCCGCGGAGGCCCTGCGCCTCGTCGACGCCGGCGACGGCGCGCGGGCCTTGGCGGCGGCGGACGCCGCCGTCGCGGCGGACCCGGCCCTGGCCGACGGCTACATGCTGCGCGGCTTGGCCCACGCGCTCCTCAAGGACTTCGCCGCGGCCCGGCGCGAGCTGACCTCGGCGATCGGCCTATGGTCGGCGCGGGGCGACCGGGCGAACCTCCCGGCCGCCTACGGCCGCCGCGCCGAGGCCGGCAACGAGGCCGGGGATCGCCCGGGCGCGCTGCGCGACGCCGAGGAGGCCCTGCGCCTGGACGCGGGCCTGGGCCTGGGCTACTTCGAGCGCGCGCGGGCGCGGGAGGGACTGGGCGAGAAGGGGGAGAGCCTTCTCGCGGACTTCCAGCGCGCCGCCGAGCTGGCGCCCCGGTACGCGGCCGATTACGCCTCCGCGCGCGTGCGCCTCTCGGCCGGCGCGCCCGTTCCGCCGCGCGGCGGGCTCCCCGCGCTCTGGGCCGGGACTTTCGCGCTCGCGGCGCTGCTTGCCGCCGCGGCTTGGCGCCTGACGCGCGGCTCCCGGCCCGAGGCCCGCGTCGGCTTTCCCGCCGGGCGCCGGGCGCTCAACGCGCAGTACGACATCGTGGAGCAGATCGACGAGGGCGGGATGGGCGCGGTGTACAAGGGTTGGGACAAGACGCTCAAGCGGCCCGTCGCGATCAAGAAGCTCCGGGACGAGCTCCAGGCCAACGAGCGCGAGCGCGACCGCTTCATGAAGGAAGCCGAACTGGTCGCCTCCCTGCACCATCCCCATATCGTGGAGATCTACACCATCGTCCGGGAATCGGACGAGACCCATCTCGTCTTCGAGTACGTCTCCGGCGGGACCCTTCATGAGCTGCTCAAGGAAAGCCCGGGCCGCGGGCTGCCCGCCGCCCGCGCGCTCGAGATCCTGCGCCAGATGTGCGAGGCCGTCGATCACGCCCACGACCGCCGCGTCATCCACCGCGACCTGAAGCCCGCCAACGTGATGCTGGCCGAGGGCGGCTGGGTCAAGGTGATGGACTTCGGCATCGCCCGGCAGGTGCTGGACTCTCTCTTGACCACGACCAACACCATTGTCGGCACGCCGTTGTACATGGCGCCCGAGCAGGCCATGGGCGCGGTCGTCAAGCAGTCGGACGTGTTCGCCCTCGGCGTCACCCTCTACGAGCTGTTGACCGGCGTCCTGCCTTTCCGGGGCTCCGGCGAGATGAGCGACAAGCTGGAGGCCCGCTTCACGCCCCCTTCGGAGCTGGCTCCGGGCCTGGGCCCGGCCATCGACGCGGTGGCGCGCAAGGCCTTGTCCCCGCGCCCCGAGGACCGCTACCAGCGCTGCGCGGACCTCTACCAAGCCGCCGCGCGCGCCCTCGACGGCCAGGCCGCGTCGGCGTGACCCCGGTAAAAACTCGGTAAAGCAAGCCCTATTCCTTGACAAAGAATCAGGGGGGGGCTACACTCGAAACAAGCCTATGAGCGTTACATTGAGTCCGATCGCTCCCCGCTACGCCATTTCCGGCGCGGACGATCCTTTCAAGAAGTACTGGTGGGCGATCCTCCTGGGGATCGCTTTCACCGCTCTTTGGCTCCTGACCCCCATGCTGGGCGAGAAGTCCATCGGCTCGACGGTCGTCGACACGAGCGGACCCGACGTCGATGAGAACGTCGAGCAAACCTTGGCTTTGGACGCGGGCGACGGCGCCGACTTGTCGATGGACGGGACGGGCGGGAAGAGGAAGGAGGAAAGCGCGTTCGTCTCCTCGCTTTATCAGGCCCCCCCGGAGGAGCGGGCCTCCGCCGCGGCGGCGGGCTCCGCCTCCCCCGCGACGTTGGCGAGCGCTCTGAAGAAGGTCAGCGAAAGCGACGGAGGCTGGGGCGAGAAGGCCCAAAAAGGCTTCAGCATCCCGAAACTGGCGGGCGGCTCCTTGTCGGGGATGGGCGCCGCGAGCGGAGGCCGGTCGGGGTCCGCGTCCGGCACGAGCGCGTTCGGCTCGCGCAACGCCAATATCGGCTTCGCCGCGACCAAGGGACTTTCCGGCGGCTCCGAAACCGCGGCCGTCCCGAATTCCAAGGGCATGGCCGCGCTCCGCGCCGCCTCGGCGCAGTCCTTGCTCGCCGCCGCCAACACGAGCAACGACGACGCCCGCGGCGCCTTGAGCCGGACCTTCGACGGCGCCCAGGCCGGAAGCAAGATCGGAGGCGGCGGCGCGGCCTTGGGCGGGGCTTACGCCGCGCTTGACGCCGCTCCGGCCAACCTCAAGCTCAACGATCCCAAGCTCGAACAGAAGAAGCTGGAGGCCCCGCCCTCGGCCGACGTCGGGGCGAGCAGCATGGAGGAGAGCGACATGGCCAAGCAGATCGCCATGCAGCTGGCCGGAGCCGTCGTGGGCGCGGTCATCGGCGGGCCGGTCGGCGGCGTCGTCACGCAGGTGATCATGCAGGCGATCGAGCGCCAGGAAGCCCAGGAGCGCAAGGTGCGCGAGCTCGAGGCCAAGCAGAAACAGGACCAGGCCGCCCGCAGAATGGGCGCCAGGACGAGCGGACCGTAACCGTTTTCATCGGACGCAGCGGAGGAGCTTTTATGGACCCGAAAACCAAGATGCCCGACATCAAGGCCGAAGTCAACAAGGTCGACGACGGCAAGAAGAAGGCCGTCGGCCTGCTGAGCGGCCTTTTCGGCGGCGGCGCGAGCGGCGGCGCCGGAGGTCTGGGCGGCTTGGGCGCGGGGGCGCTCGCCACCAAGACGGGCATGCTGGCCCTCGCCCTGATGGGCTCGGCCGTGGCGGGCGGCATCGGCCTGGCCGGCTACAAGCTGTTCGGGCCCGGCGACGCGGACCGGGCCGGCGGCAATCTTTCGCTGTTCGCGCCCAAGCCCCCGCAGGCGGCGTCCGACGGGAGCGCGGCGGCGCCCGCCAACGCGGACGGCTCCTCGGATTCTTTGAACTACATGGCGCAGGCCGCGGCCAAGGACAAGCAGGCCGACGCCTCGGCCGCCGCCGAAGCCCCGTCCGACGCCGCGGCGACCGATCCGGCGAAGGCCGCGGCCGCGGCGGACGCGGCGCGCCGCGATGCGGCTTCTGGAGGCGCGCTCAACTCAGGCGGGGGCGCGGGCGCCGTCGGCTCGATGGGCAAGGGCCTGGCCAACGTGAAGAAGTTCGGCGCTTTGTCGGGAGTGACGGGTGGCGGGGCGACGTCCGCGGCGAGCGCCGGCTCGTCTTCTACGGGCGACGCCGCGGCGAGCGCGGCCAAGGGCGGCGCGACGAGCGCTTTCTCGCGAGGCGGGCCCGGAGCCAAGACCTCGAGCTCGGGCCGCGGCGTGGCCCGGCGTCAAGGCAGAGGCGGGCGCGACGACCTGCGGCGGGTCATGGGCGATCAGGCCCGCGGCCAAGCCCGCTCGAGCTTCGCCGCCGGAAGGACGTATGACGGCGCGGCGACGAACACCGGCGGCGCCATCGGCCCCGACGGCGGCGCCATCGGCCTCGGCGGCGGCGGCGACGGCTCGGCCGCCCAGCCCAGGGCGCTCGCAGCCAACTCGGCGACGCAGCTGAATGAGCAGGAGCCGCCGATGCCCAAGCCCAAGGAGATGGTCACGCCGTGGGCACAGGCCTGTCAGCGGGCCATGATGCTGGTCATGCTCGCGGCGGCGCTGGCTTATGGGGCGAGCAAGATTCCGCCGATGCCGAATTTGAAGATGATCTTGTACGCGATCGGCGCCGCCATCATGGCGATCGGCGCCTACATCGGCGTGCTCGCCGGCCAGGTGATGAGCGGTCCCTATGGTCAGCAAAGCCAGGGCATGGTCGTCGCCGCAGCCGCGCTCGGGGTCATCGCCACGGGTGTCGGGGTCATGATGGGGGCCAATAAATCATCGAATGCGGACGCCGTCGACAATAAACCGTATGCTGATCGTGAACTAGGACACAATGCTCTTGGTGGGGAGGGCGGCAAGGGCCTCATGGCCAATCCGATGGTTATGATCGGCGGCGGCGTCGCGGTCGTGGCCGCCATCGGCTTGATGTTCATGCCCAAGCCGAAGCAGGTCGAGATCGAGGAAGGCCAGAAGAAGCCCGACGTCCGCTATGAGGCGCGGCCCAACCCGGCGCGCTACACGGTCTAAGAGGGGCGAGATGAGACGTGAGATTGACTAACTCTATTTAACAACTTAAAATAGAGTTATGTATTCTCGACTGATTGGCCTGCCCAAGCGCAACAGCTTCTTTCTGTTCGGTCCCCGGTTGACCGGCAAAAGCACGCTCCTGCGCCGAGCGTTCGCGGATAAGGACGTTCTTTTTCTGGACTTGCTTCATCCATCCGTTTATCAAAGGTATCTTGCCGAGCCGGCTGCGTTCCTGCGCGAGATCGAAGCCGCCAAAGGGAAGTACAAACGGGTCGTTCTGGATGAAATTCAGCGCGTCCCCGCGCTCCTGGATGTGGTGCATCATCTCATGGAGTCCTCTTTGGGACGCCATTTGCAGTTCATCATGAGCGGATCGAGCGCCCGAAAACTCAAGCGCTCTAAAGCCAACCTGTTGGGCGGCCGCGCATGGTCTTTGGAGCTTTTCCCCCTGACTCACGAAGAATTGGGCGCCGACTTCATGCTGGAAAAGGCGCTCGCCTTCGGGACTTTGCCCAGAGTCTATGCCGCGCGGGAAGAAGCGGTGGGGGAAGACCTGCGCGCCTATGTAGAGACCTACCTGACCGAGGAGATCAAGGCGGAAGCCCTGACTCGCAATCTCGGCGCGTTCATCCGCTTCTTGCCGATGGCCGCGGCCGAGAGCGGACATACCGTCAATGCTTCCAATATCGGCCGGGAAATCGGAGTCAGCTACAAGACGGTCCAGGAATATTTTCAGATTCTGGAGGATACTCTGCTCGGATTTTGGCTTGAGCCTTTCGCCAAGACCGTGCGAAGACGGCTGTCCAAGCAGCCCAAGTTCTACTTCTTCGATACGGGAGTGCTTCGGGCGCTCAAGAAAACCCTGACGGTGCCGTTGGAGAGCGCAAGCCCCGAGTTCGGCGACCTCTTCGAGAACTTCTTCATCAACGAGGTTCGGCGCCTCAATTCCTATCGCCGCCTCGATCTGACTCTCAGTTTTTACCGGACGGATGCCGGGGCCGAGGTGGATCTTGTCGTGCAGCGACCGGGGAAGTCCTGGCTGGCCATGGAAATCAAGGCCACCGCGCGCCCCTCGTCGTCCCTTTGCTCCGGCCTTGTGTCCTTCGCCGACATTATGCCCGCGGCGGAGCTCATCTTGGTTTGCCGAACGGATCAGCCGCAGATTTTCCGATTCGGCAAGCACACGGTGCGGGCCTTGCCGTGGCGGGACTGTTTTGAGCTGCTTTCGGGCGGCCCGCGCTCTTGAAAAAGCGTTTAACGCCAATGCCGTTCACTTAAGAGATTTTGCGGAAAAATATTTAACCACCGAGACACGAAAAAAAAGCGGAAAATCGTGGCGGTATAGCGAGGTTTGTACTGGGCCCGAGCGACATGGCATCCTTCGTTTTTGAAAAAATTGTCGCTGTTTTTTCAGCCCTTTTCACATCTCGCGCGCGATGTGAAAAGCCCT
>JACQJQ010000034.1 GCA_016204945.1 Elusimicrobiota bacterium | reverse complement strand
GAAGCCCACGAGGCCATCCGTCCCACGAGCGTTCTCTACGCCCCCGACGAGGTGCGCAAGTTCCTCAACCCCGATCAGATCCGTCTCTACGAGCTGATCTGGAAGCGCTTCGTCGCGTCGCAGATGATCGAAGCGACGTACGACACCGTATCGGCCGATATCGAAAACGGGGAGGCGTTGTTCCATTGCACCGGGCGCACCTTGAAGAGCGAGGGGTTCCTGCGCGTGTACCGGGACGCCCCGAAGGGCGACGAGGAGCCCGACGAGGAGCCCCAGGACGAGGGCGGGCGCCTGCCGCCGCTCAAGGCGGGCGACGAGCTCAAGCTCGTCGAGCTCAAGCCCGAGGAGCACCGCACGAGCCCGCCGCCGCACTACAACGAGGCGAGCCTGATCCGGGCGATGGAAAAGCACGGCATCGGCCGTCCGTCCACTTACGCGCCGACGATCAAGACGATCGTGGATCGCGGCTACGTGCGCCGGAACATGAAGGACCGCAAGCTCATCCCGACCGAGCTCGGCATCCTGGTGACCGAGAAGCTCAAGGGCCATTTCCCCGACGTCGTCAGCTTGACCTACACGGCGAACGTCGAGGCCCAGCTCGACAAGATCGCCGAGGGCGCGGCGGGGTGGACCGACGTGGTCAAGACCTTCTACGGGCCGTTCTCGAAGGCGCTCGGCCTCGCCGCGACCGAGATGGAGGCCTCGCGCATCGAGCCCAAGATGTCGGACGAGTCGTGTCCGGTCTGCGCCGCGCCGATGCTCATCCGCGAGAGCCGCTTCGGGAAATACCTGTCCTGCTCGACCTTCCCGAAATGCAAAGGCAAGATCCAGCTGACGCCCGAGGGCCAGAAGGTCGTCCTGGAGATGACCGGCGAGAACTGCGATCTATGCGGCAAGGCCATGGTCATCCGCACGGGCCGCAAGGGCAAGTTCATGGCGTGCTCCGGCTATCCGGAATGCAAGAACACCTTCTCGCTGGACGAGAACGGCAAGAAGATTCCGGGTTCGCGCCCGCTGCAGACCGCGCGCCCGTGCAACAAATGCCAGAAGCACATGTGGCTGCGCGTCGGAAAACGCGGATTCTTTTTGACGTGTCCCGGCTACCCCAAGTGCCGCAACTTGAAGCCGGTCTCGAAGGAAGAAGGCGAGAAGCTTCGCGTCGAGGGCGAGGCCCTGCGCGCGGCCCAGATCGCGGCGCGCTTGGCGGCGCTTCCCGCCGCGCCCGCGGTCCCGCCGCCGGTCCCGAGCTGACGCGCGGGACATGAGCCAGCCCGCCGCGGAGCCGCTGCGCCTCCAGACCGATCGCTTCCTCACCCACTTGCGCGCGACGCGCAACTACTCCGCGCATACCCTGCGCGCCTACGGCAAGGATTTGGAGTCCTTCCTCGCCAAGTATCCCGAACTCGAGCCGGGCGGCATCGAGCGCGTGCATGTGCGCGCCTTTCTCTCCGATCTTCAGAGGGGAGGAGAGCTCGCGCGGGCGACGATTCTCCGGCGCATGGCGGCCCTGCGCTCCTTCATCCGGTTCCTGCGCTCCGGGGGCCTCCTCCGGGGAAACCCGGCGTTCGGCGTCCCCTTGCCGAAGCGGGGGCGTCCGCTGCCGAAATTCCTGACCGAAAGGGAGATCGCGGAGCTCATGCTGATTCCGGCCGCCTCTAATCGCGGGCAGAGGCTCCGGGACCGCGCCGCCATCGAGCTGATCTACTCCTCGGGGCTGCGCCGCGCCGAGGTCGTCGCGCTCAATTGCGGCGACATCGACTACCTGACCGGGACCGTGCGCGTCTTCGGCAAGGGGTCCAAGGAGCGCGTCGTTCCCGTCGGAGAGGGCGCCCTGAAGTGCCTCAGGGCTTATCTGCAGGGACGGGCGGAACGGGGGGACTCCGCCCCAGTGTTCGTCGGCCCGTCGGGCAGGCGCCTCTCCGCCGGGGGGCTCGTCTTCCTCTTGGAGCGCTGGGTCAAGGCGAGCGCGCTCAAAAAGAAGATCACGCCCCATGTCCTGCGCCACAGCTTCGCCACGCACCTCATGAACCGGGGCTGCGACATCCGCATGGTGCAGGAGATGCTCGGCCACGTCAGCCTGCAGACCACGCAGATCTACACGCACGTTTCCTTGGACCGCATGAAGGAAGTCTACCGGGACGCCCACCCGCGAAGCGCTCCATGAAGGACAAGATCGAGCTGTTGATGGAGGAGACCGGCTGCGACCGCGGCGAGGCGGAGCTGGCGCTCGAAATGTGCGGCTACGAGGTCGAGGAGGCCGTCCGGCAGATTCCGCGCCTGCTCAACGACATCTGCGCCATCAAGGGGAAATTCGTGCGGCAGGCCGAGAATCAGCACGGACTTTTTCTCGTCGTGCTGAACCTGAAGAGCCGCAAGGTCCTGCGCGCGCGCGCCGTCATGTCCTACGACCCCGCGGTCTGCGCCGTTGAGCTCGACGAGGATTGGTTCGCCTTCGAGAAGCATCTGTACGGCTGCCGCCTGTGGGACGGGAGCCTGCCCGCGGAAAGCCTCGAGGTCGAACAGCGCCTGGCCGCGCATTTTCGCGCCGTCGACCCCGGAGTCGTCGAGCGCCTGCGCGCGGCCTCCGGGGACGAGGCCACCGCGGAGCTGGCCGCCGCCCTGCGCGCGCACTTCCGCGACCCGGGGTTGAGCCTCCGGGCCAAGAAGGATATCCTCGACTTGGGCCAGTTCCAGTCCCTGCGGAAGGTTCCGGCGCCGGCGGCGAAGCGCGGCAAGCCCTCGCCGGGCGCGCCCCCCGAGGAGGATTTGCTCGTGCTGAAGATCGCCCTGGAGGAGGATCCCGCGGGCGTTCCCGCCGCCGAACTGCGCGCGGGCGACATGGTGTTCGCGCGGATCGTGGACGGGCGGGACATCGCGCAGTATCTCTCGCGCCTGTTCGGCGGCTTGACGGCTTCGGGGCCGGTGCCCATCGAGGCGCCGGTCGAGGCGATCGAATCGACCCCGGCGGGGACGCTCGCGCGCGTGCGCTTCGCCGTCGGAGTCGCGGGCGACGCGGTCGTGGCCGGCGAGAAGCCGTTGAAAGCGGCCCGCGGCGCCTACGGCCGGATGGACAATTCCTGGTGGCGCCGATTTTTCAAGGGATAGAGCGTCGGGCCTGACGCTCGCAACGAGGTGAACGAATGCCGGCTTTAGTGGTCGTGGGGGCCCAGTGGGGCGATGAGGG
>JACQJQ010000041.1 GCA_016204945.1 Elusimicrobiota bacterium | reverse complement strand
TCCTGAAGGCGCTCAACGCCGACTACAAGCACGAGCTCGTCGGCGAGCGCCTGCTCACGACCCCGCGCCATTACGCCTACTTCAAGATTTCCGAGGGCTGCGACCGCCCGTGCTCGTTCTGCGCGATACCGCTCATGCGGGGCAAGCACGTCTCGACTCCGATCGAAGACCTGGTCGGCGAGGCCAAGCGCCTCGCGGCCGCGGGCACGAGAGAGCTTTTGCTGATCGCGCAGGACTCGACGTATTACGGGCTGGATCTTTACGGCAAACGACGGCTGGCGGATCTTTTGCGCGCCCTGTCCGACGTGGAGGGGATCGGCTGGATCCGGCTCCACTACGCTTTTCCGGCCGGCTTTCCGCTTGAAGTCCTCGATGTGATGCGCGAGCGCCCGAATATCTGCAAGTACCTCGACATGCCGCTGCAGCACGTTTCCGACCGCATGCTCGCGTCGATGCGCCGCGGCACCACGAAGGCCAAGACCGAGGAGCTCGTGTCGCTGATCCGCGAGCGGGTCCCCGGCGTGGCGCTGCGCACCACCCTGATCGCCGGCTATCCCGGCGAGACGCGGGAGGATCACGAGGAGGCGCTCGAGTGGGTAAGGAGGACGCGCTTCGACCGCCTCGGCGTTTTCCAGTATTCGCACGAGGAGAACACCCGCGCCCACGTCTTGGCCGACGACGTGCCGGCCAAGGAGAAGAAGCGGCGCGCCGAGGCCGTGATGGCGGCCCAGCAGCCGATCTCCCTGTCCATCAACGAGTCGCGCGTCGGCACGGTCGTGAAGGTGCTCGTGGACCGCAGGGAAGGCGGGCACTTCGTCGGGCGCACCGAGCAGGACTCGCCCGAGGTGGACAACGAGGTCTTGATTCCCGCCGCGGCGGGCCGTTTGCGCGCCGGCGATTTCGCCGACGTGAGGATCACCGGCGCCGAGGAATACGACCTGGTCGGCGAGCCGGCTTAGGCCCCAATGTTCGCGCTTCGCCGGCGGCATTTCGCGCTCGCTTCCCTGGGGACCCTGCTGGGAATTTTAATCGGCGAGTGCGGCCTTCGGTGCGGGGGATTCATCGGAGCGGTCGCCGATCTGCAGGTGGCTTCTTATGTCATCGCGGATATTTGGCGGCATCATTCGAGGGCGCTGCGCTTGTCCGGACAGCCGATACTCTCCGTGGACGTGCTGCGGAAGATTTACTCGTTTCCGCGAAGCCTGAATCCGGACGACCATTTTTCGCGGAGGTTCTGGGGAGGGGAGCGGGAATTCACGACCCGTCCGTGTCCCAATCCGGAGATGGGCTACAGAATCAATGGGACGCCCGAAGACTTCCTGCCCGTATACGGCGTGGTCGTGGGAGATTCCTATACCGAAGGGGCGCAGGTGGACGATAGGGAGACATATGTCAGCCGCTTGAGCCGCATAAGCGGAAAACGCTTCATTAATTTGGGGGTCGTCGGGCAGGGAACCGGGGGGGATTTGGCGCGCCTAAAACATTCCGATTTTCTTAAATCCACCCCGCGAATCATCATCCTCCAGGTGAGCCGCAACGACCTTTTGGACGATTTGTGGCTGGGAGCCAACTTCCCCGCCTATGCGCATAATTTCACTTTGCGTCCGGATGACCTCCCGCTTAGGCGCTGGTTATTTCTGTATCGCGTGAACGTGGAGTTGAGTCGGAGAAGTTTGCTGTATCTTCTGGCTTCATGGCCGTTCCCGCGGAGCTGGCAGTCGGGCTTCATCAGGCAGTCCATTCGGGAGGCGGGGCGGGAAATGCAGCGCTCCAACCTGTCGGAGTTCCATGCTTTGGCGAGGAGTCGCGGCGCGAAGCTGCTCATCGTCGAGTACGACACCCATATTCGACAAGATTATGGGTGGCCGCCGGATTCCCTTCCCGGCGTCAGCGTGATCCAGCTTAAAATAGGCGCGAATGAGACGGTCAGATTCGACGGCCACTGGAACCGGGCGGGCCATAACCGCGCCGCGGAGCTGATCGGCGAACGGCTGCGAGAGCTGGGATGGCTTCGGTTGTAGCGGCGCTTTATTCCGGCTCGGCCGCGAACGGCTTCTTGACGAGCTTCCCGCCCTCCTTGGACAGGGACTCGACTGTCGTCTTGACGTCCTCGAGGCGTTTGGACAGGTCCTGGGCGAGCGCCACGCCCTTCCGAAACAGCGCGAGGGACTCGTCGAGCCCCTTGTCGCCGGCCTCGAGCTCGCGCACGAGCTCCTCGAGGGCCTCCAGGGATTTCTCGAACGTCTCGGCCTTCGAAGCCTTGGTCATGCCGTCACCTCGCAGTTGATTTCGCCTTCGGACAGGCGCACGGCCACCCGGTCTCCCGTCCTCACCTGGCGCGCGCTCGTCAGGACCTTTCCCTTGCTCGTCGCGATCGCGTAGCCGCGCGCGAGCACGTTGAGCGGGGAGATCGCGTCGAGGCGTCCCGCGGCTGCGCCCACGCGCAGGCCCAAGGTCTCGAGGCGGCGCCGGAGCGCCTCTGGCAGGCGCCCGGCCAGGCCGTCGACGCGCTGAACGCGCTGTTCCCACAGCCGGCGCGGGTCCCGCAGGAACGGATGGTCGGCGGCGTATCGCAGCCGGCGCCCGAGGGAATCGACGCGATCGCGCAGGTCTCGCGCCGTCGCGTCGAGCAGCTCCGCGACGCGGCCGCGGACGGACGATTTCTCCGGCACGGCCATTTCCGCCGCCGCCGAGGGCGTCGGGGCGCGCAGGTCGGCGACGAAATCGGCGATCGTCGTGTCGGTTTCGTGGCCGACGCAGGAGATCACGGGGAGCGCGGACGCGGCGATCGCGCGCGCGACGGGCTCCTCGTTGAACGCCCAGAGGTCCTCGATGGAGCCGCCGCCGCGGCCGACGAGGAGAAGATCCGTGTCCGGGGCCAGCTCGTTGAAGCCGCGGATCGCCTCCGAGATCTCGGCCGCGGCGCCGGGGCCCTGCACCTTCACGGGCCATACGCGGATGAGGATTCCCGGCCAGCGCCGGCTCAGGACGTTGATGATGTCGCGCACCGCGGCGCCTCGGCCCGAGGTCACGACGCCGACGGTCTTGGGGTAGGGAGGCAGCGGCTTCTTGCGCGATTCGTCGAAGAGGCCCTCGGCGAGGAGCTTGGCCTTGAGCTGCTCGAGCGCCAGCTGGAGCGCGCCGGCCGAGCGGGGCTCGGCGGCGGAGATGATGAACTGCAGCTCGCCGCGGCTTTCATAGGACGTGACGCGGCCACGGGCCAGGATCTTGAGGCCGTCGGCGAACTTGAACTTGATCCCGAACGACGAGCCCTTGAACAGCACCGCGCGCACCTGCGCCTTGTCGTCCTTGAGGCTCAGGTAGGTGTGTCCGGAGGGGTAGGCCTTGCAGTTGGAGATTTCGCCCTCGATCCACAGCTCCGGGAAGGAGGCCTCGAGGAGTTCGTGGATCCGGGCGTTGAGCTCGGAGATCGTAAGGACGCGGCGGGCCGGTTCCACCGGCTACTCCGAGCGAGGGTGGAGGTAGACGGCGAGCGCCGTCGCGGCGAGCGTCCAGCCGGCGAAGTGCGCGAACGGGCTTTGGCTTGACGCCGCGCGGGGTCCGGCGAGCCAGGCGATCGCGGCGGCGGTGAGCAGGGCGCCGACCTTCTCCACGACCGAGCGCGGACCGAGCTGCAGGAGAAGAAGGGTCGCGAAGGCGCCCGCGAGCAGGCAGGCGGGCGTGCTGCGCTCGGAAAACAGGGCGAGGATAAAGCCGGAGATCGCGGCTCCGACGAGGACGCGCTTCATGGGGCGATTATAACACTTCGAGCGTCCGCCGGCAGCGAGGCCCGTCAAGGCCGCCGGCGGCGGCCGCCGGCGGCGAGAAACGCCTGCACGGCCCCGGCGACCACCCTGTTGCCTTCCGGATTGTAATGACCGGAACAAGAAGCCGGATTCACCAGCAGTTCGCAGAAGTCGCGTTCACCCAAGTAGGAAGCGAAATCCGTCGTCAGGTCGCGAACCAGTATGCCGCGAGATTCGAGCTCGACGGCCAGCGTTCGATACGGCGACGCGCCGGTCAGTCGTTTCAGCTCGTAAAACCCAGGGGTCGGGTGAAGGGCCACGACCACGGTCTTCCCGGTCGCGGCGCGGCGGCGGAACTCCTCGATGATGGCCACGGTGGTGGGCAAAGCGCGCGAATCGTGCCCTGGTTGATAGAATTCCAACCATCGCCCCCCGCCGCGAGATTTGAATATCTCCCAATTGGCGCGGACCAGATGGGGAAGTTTGAGCGCGTAGGGAAAGGTCCATATCGCGGGTCCATGGCCTGTCCCCGGCAAGAATCCCTCATGGGGAAAGAATGCGCGGGGGTCGCGCATGGCGGCCATGAATTGCTCGTAGCTGAGTCGCGGGATCTCGATCAGGCTCAGTCTCCCTTCGTCCAGGACAAAGCGGGGCTTCAAGCCCAGAGAGGCGGCGTCTTGACCGTTTAAAAAGTAACGGTATTGGTTGACGTTGCGCGCCGGGTTGTCGGCATACACGCCGACGATCGTAACCGGCGCCTTGTCCCCCCGGTTGCCGATGAATCGGAGCAGAGCCTGATCGGTGCCGTAGGCGTTGACGCCGAAGTTGTCGACGCGGCACCCGAGGCGCCGCGCGAGAATGTTACCCCAGGCTTCCTCGTCGGACACCTCGGCGCCGAAGGTATAGGAGTCGCCGTACAGCGTGACGCACGGCCTGCCCGGTTTGAGGGAGGCCGGACTGGAACGCGGAGTCAGGCCGCGCCGGGCGCGCGCGGGCCAGCCGACCACGGGGTCGCGGACCGCGAGGTAGCGTTCGTACCGTTCGCGCGTGACGCGGGGCGGGAAGTAGAACATGCCGTTCCATAGGTACTTATTCGCGATCAGCGGCAGCAGCGCGAGGCCCGTTTCGACGAGCACGCCCAGCGCGGCCGCGACCAGCAAGACGGCCGCCGCTTTCATGCGAACGCTCGGCGCGCGGTTCACTCGCCGGCCCGCTAACCGCGGAGGGACTTCAGGCGCTCGGCGATGCGCTTCTCGT
Organism: Elusimicrobiota bacterium; assembly: GCA_016204945.1. Lineage (GTDB taxonomy): Bacteria > Elusimicrobiota > Elusimicrobia > UBA1565 > UBA9628 > GWA2-66-18. Next base: position 10,839 of record JACQJQ010000041.1, on the reverse strand, counting down.
CGCCCTGGTCGGTCGGCTCGTAGAATCGGACGGGGTCCGGCATGTACTCCTGCGGCGTCCAGTGGCCCGGGAAGTCGTGCGGGTACTTGTAGCCCCGGCCGTGGCCGCGCTCCCGGGCGTCCATGGCCGCGTCGCGCAGCGCCAGGGGCACCTCGCGCGCGGGACCCTCGCGCACCTCGGCGGCGGCCTTGTCGATCGCCAGGTAGGCGGCGTTGGACTTCGGCGCGCTGGCGATGAAGGCGACGGCCTGCGCCAAGGGGATGCGCGCCTCGGGCATGCCCAGGACCTCGACGGCGCGAAAGGCCGCCTCGGCGACGAGCAGGGCCCGGAAATCGGCGTTGCCCACGTCCTCGGACGCGGCGATGAGCGCGCGCCGCGCGATGAAGCGCGCGTCCTCGCCCGCCTCGAGCATCTTGGCCATCCAGTACAAGGCGGCATCGGGATCGGAGCCGCGCATCGATTTGATGAAGGCCGAGATGTGGTCGTAATGGTCGTCGGATTTCTTGTCGTAGCGCGGCTGCCGTTTTTGTATCGACTCCTCGGCGACGGCCAGGTTCACGCGCCTTTCCCCGGAGCCGTCGGCCGCGGTCGTCAGCGCGGCGATCTCGAGCGCGTTCAGCAGCCGCCGCGCGTCCCCGTGCGACTGTCGGACCAAGTGGGCCTTCGCCTCGGGGGTCAGCACGACATGCAGCGACGCGACCCCCCTTTCCCCGTCATTCACCGCGTGATCGAGGATTTTCTCGAGCTCCTTCTCCGGGACCGGCACGAACTCGAAGGCCGTCACGCGCGACCTCAACGCCGCGTTGACGTAAAACCCGGGATTTTCCGTGGTCATGCCGATGAGCAGCACTTCGCCTCGCTCCACGGAGGGCAGGAGGGCGTCTTGCTGCGTTCGATTGAAATGGTGGATCTCATCGACGAGCAGAAGCGTTTTCCGTCCTAGGCTGTTCGCCGAATACCTCGCCTGCTCGACGGCTTTGCGGATATCGGCCACCCCCGCCGTCACGGCGTTGAGCTCCACGACCTCCGCGTCCGATTTCGCCGCGATGTGGCGCGCCAGGGCCGTTTTCCCGCAGCCGGGAGGCCCGTAGAAAAGGGCGGACGTGAAGCGGCCGCTTTCCACGAGGCGCCGCAGAAGCTTGCCGGGCCCCAGGAGGGCGGATTGTCCCGCGAACTCGTCGAGGCTGCGCGGCGCCATGCGGGCCGCGAGGGGCCGGGCGTCGGCGCTCGCGGCGAAAAGCTCACTCATTGTCCCGAGTCGGTTCCGACCCGGAGGGATTCGCGCAGGGATTGGGAGAGCGACTCGGCCTTGTTCTCAAGCAGGCGGCGCGTCAAGTCATGGGTGGAGCGCTCCTTGTCGAGCTCGGCGGCGAAGGACAGCGCGACGAGAAGCGCGATCTTCGACGTGTCCGCGACCGAGTTGTTCTGGCTCTGGAGCTCGCCGACGCGCTCGGAGACTTTCTGCGCGAGCGCGCTGATCTCGATGGGGGTCAAGCCCTCCATCTCGACGACGAGTCGGCGGGTGCCGATCTGGACTTCGACTTTCTCGTTCATCCGATCCTCGCGAGCTTGTCGGTGAGGCGGGTCAGGCGCGACTTCAGGCGCTCGTGGCGGGCGAGCGTCAAACGCGCCCCCTTGAGCTCGTCCTTGAGGGTCTTGTTCTCGGCCTCGAGCCGGCGCAGGACGTCCTTGAAGCCCCGATTCTCGGCGCCCAGCCTCTGCAGGGCCTCCGAGGCCTGCTTGACCAGGCCTTCGAGCTGCTTGAGGCTTTGGAGGGGGCCCTGCATGGCTCAGCCTCGCAGGCTCGCGCCGAGCTCCCGGCTGAGCGCCGCCGTTATCGTCTCGACGGCCTTCGCGATCTCGGCGTCGGTCAGGGTTCGGTCCGCGCGCCCGAAGGTCAGGCGGATCGCCAGGCTGATCCTGCCTTCCGGCACGTTCTTGCCCGCGTAGACGTCGAAGAGCAGGACGTCCTGGAGCTCCTCGATCCGACAGCCGCGGACGACGGCCTCGACGCGTTCGTAGGGCGTCTTCCTGTCGAGAACGACGGCCAGGTCGCGGCGGGAGACGGGGAGGGCGGAAAATTCCCGGAAGCGGGCGGCGGTCGTCTCGCGGCCGGCGAGCCAGTCGAGGTCCGCGTCGATCACGACGGCGCCCTCGCCCTCGAGGTCGTAAGCGCGGGCGACGCGCGGATGCAGCCATCCGACCGTGCCGACCGGGGTCCCGTTGACGAGCGCGCGCAGGGAATTGGCCGGGTGGAACAGGGGGTCCGAGGGCGTCCGGCCCGCCGCCGGCGCGGAGAGCTTGTCCCACGCGACGGCCCCCACGCCGTCCAGGAGGTCCTCGAGGATCGCCTTGCCGTCGTAAAACGACGCGCGCGGGGAGCGCGCGGCCTGCCAGCGGGAGTCGAGCACGGGCCCGAGCAGGACCGCGGCCACGCGCCAGGTCTCGTCCACCTCCTTGCCGCGGAGCGCGTAGGACTTTCCGAGCTCGAAGAAGCGGACGGCGTCGGCTCCGCGGCTGAGATTGTATTGGGCGTTCTTGAGCAGGCCGGGGAGAAGGGAGGGGCGCAGAACCGCCCAGTCCTCGGAGAGGGGGTTGGAGACGCGCGGCCCGTCGTCCCCGGGAAGGCGGCAGGCGGCCAGCGTCTTCTCGGACAGGAGATCGTAGTTGTAGGCCTCGAACAGGCCGAGCGCGGCGAGGCGCGCGCGCACGCGGCGCGATTCGACCTCGACGGGGGTCAGCCGCGCGGTTCTGGGGGACATCGGGGCCATGCGGTAGGGGACGTTGTCGTAGCTGAGAAACCGGCCGACTTCCTCGGCCAGGTCGTTGACCGTGGACAGGTCGTGGCGCCAGGTGGGAGCGGCGAACTGGAACCCGCCGGCCTCGTCGCGGAGGTCGCCGATCGAGGCGAGAACCCGCCTGACCGCTTCCTCCTCGAAGTTCGAGCCGAGGACGGCGTTGATCCGGGCCGCGCTGGCGCGCACGCGCGGCCGCGCCGCCGACGCCGCGGCCGCGGCCTCGGCGGGCCTGGCGGCGGTCCCACCGGCGAGCTGAAGGATGAGGGCCGTCGCGCGATCGGCGGCCGTCCGCGCGGCCCGCGGATCGGCGCCGCGCTCGAAACGGTAGGACGAATCCGAGCGCAGGCGCGTTTTTTGCGAGGACTTGCGGACCTCGGCCGGAGCGAAAAAGGCCCCTTCGAGGAGGACGCGCTTCGTCGCCGCCGTGACCGCCGTGTCCTCGCCGCCCATGACCCCGGCCAGGGCGACGGGCTTATTTCCATCGGCGATGACGAGCAGCCCCTCGGGCAAATCATAGGTCTTATGATCGAGAGCCGTAAGCTTCTCGCCGGCTTTCGAGCGGCGCACGATGATTCGCGAGCCCGCCAATTTGTCGGCGTCGAAGGCGTGAAGCGGCTGCCCGACGTCGTGCAGAATGTAATTGGTTATGTCCGCCACGTTGTTGATCGGCCGCAGGCCGATCGTCTCGAGCTTGGCTTTGAGCCAGGCGGGGCTTTCTCCCACGCTCACGCCTTCGATGAGACGCGCGCCGTAGTAGGGGCACGCGTCCTTGTCCGTCACCGCCACCGGGAAGGAGGACTTGGCGCTTTCCGCCGCGCCTGCGCCGAGCGGCTTCAAGTCCTCGCGGAAATAGGCGGCGAGTTCGCGCGCGAGGCCGCGATGGGACAAAGCGTCGGGGCGGTTGGCGGTGATCTCGACCTCGAGAATATCGTCGGCGGGCCCAAGCAGGGAGCCCACGTCGGCTCCGAGTTCCGGGCCTTCGCTCATGATCCATATCCCGTCCGCGTCCTTGGGCAGGCCGAGCTCGGAACGGGAGCAGATCATGCCCTCGCTCTCGACGCCGCGCAGCTTGCGGCCTTCGATCTTGAAATTGCCGGGAAGCACGGCGCCGGGGCGCGCGTAGGCCACCGTCTGTCCCGCGTCCACGTTCGGCGCGCCGCAGACGACCGTGCGCTTCACGGCGCCGTCGTCGACGACGCACACGGAGAGCTTGTCGGCGTTCGGATGCTTCGCTTTCGAGACGACCTTGCCGACGACGACGCCCGTGAAGGTCGGACCGAGGCGCCGGTGCTCGGAGACCTCGAAGCCGAGGCGCAGGAGGTGGGCCGAGAGCTCGGCGGCCGAGATATCGAGCGCAAGGTGCTCCTTCAGCCAGTTATAGGAGACTTTCATCGAATTGCTTCAGGAAGCGTATATCGTTGGTGTAGAAATCGCGCAGGTCGCGCACGCCGTGCAGGAGCATCGCCACGCGTTCGACGCCGATGCCGAACGCGAAGCCCGACCATTTCCGCTCGTCGTAGCCGACGGACTTGAGCACCGCGGGGTTCACGACGCCCGCGCCCAGTATTTCGATCCAGCCGGTGCGCTTGCACGAGGGGCAGCCGGTCCCCGGGCAGAAGAAGCACTTGACGTCGACCTCGGTGGAGGGCTCGGTGAAGGGGAAGTAGGAGGGGCGGAAGCGGGTCTTGGTCGCGGCGCCGAGCAATTTCTGCAGAAATGTCTGCAGATGGCCCTTCAGGTCGGCCAGGCCGACGCCCTCGTCGACGACGAGGCCCTCCACCTGGAGGAAGACGGCCGAGTGGGTGGCGTCGAGCTGCTCATGGCGGAAGACTCGGCCCGGACAGACGACGCGCAGCGGCGGGCGCTGGCTTTCCATCGTGCGGATCTGCACGGTCGAGGTGTGCGTGCGCAAAAGCAAGGGGAGGTCGCGCAGGTAGAACGTGTCGTGGCTGTCGCGCGCCGGATGGTCCTCGGGGATGTTGAGGGCGGTGAAGTTGTGGCGCTCGTCCTCGACGTGCGGGCCCTCCGCCCAGGAGTAGCCCATGAGCTGGAAGATGCGGGCGATCTCGTGAAGCGTCGTCGTGAGCGGGTGCAGCCGTCCGCGCGGCGCGCGCAGGGACGGCAAAGTCAGATCGATCGCGTCGTCGGAGAGCGAGACGGCGTCGCCTTGGTCCTCGAGCGCCGTTTTGCGGGCCGCGACGGCGGCGTCGAAGGAGGCCTTGAGCCCCTGCGCCTTGGGGCCGAGCTCGCGCCTGTCCTCGATCGAGAGGTCTTTGAGGGACTTGAGCAGCTCGGTCAGCTCGCCCTTGCGCCCCGTGAAGCGGACGCGGACCTCCTCGAGCCTCGGGAGGTCCGGGGCCGCTTCGATTTTTGCTTGACCAAGGGCCGACTCGGTCCGAGCGTAGGATTTCTCCCAGTCGGCGCGAGTCATGGACGCGTTTTTAAGAACCCTTGGTGAGGGCGATGATCTTGCCGAACGACGCGCCGTCGCGGATGGCCATTTCGGAGAGCATCTTGCGGTTGAGGCTGATGCCCGCCTTCTTCAAGCCATTGATGAAGCGGCTGTAGGTCGTGTCGTGCTGGCGGCAGGCGGCGTTGATGCGCTCGATCCAGAGCGAGCGGAAGTCGCCCTTCTTGTCCTTGCGGCCGATGTAGGATTCGGCCAGCGAGGCTTCGACCTGTTGTTTGACCATCCGCCAGCGCGAGCGCTTGGCGGAATAGTTTCCTTTCGCGAGCTTGAAATACTTCTTCTTATGGGCGCGGGTGGTGACGCCGGATTTTATTCTCATGTCGTCGGCCTCAGGAGTACGGGAGGAACCGACGCATGGTCTTCGAGTCGGTGTTGTTTAGAACGGAGGAGCCGCGCAGGAAACGGCGGCGCTTGCCGCCGAGCGGGGCCATCAAATGCCGCTGGCCGGGATGCTCATGCTTGAACTTCCCCGCGGCGTTGGCGCGGAAACGCTTCTTGGCGCCGGAATGCGACTTCAACTTTGGCATGCGAACCTCTACTTTTATTTATCTGCGTCAGTGCGGCTTCGGGATCAGCGTCATCACGAGCCGGTTGCGGTCGGGCATGGGAGCCTGCTCGACGGCGGCCTTCTCGAGAAGCCTGTCCTGAATCGACATCAAAAGCTTGAATCCGAGATCCCGGTGCTGCATCTCTCGTCCTCGGAAGACCACCGTGATGCGCACCTTGTCGTGCGCGCCGATGAACTCCTCGATTTGCCGCACCTTCACGTCCAAATCGTGCTGGCCGATGTTCGGCCGGAACCGCAGCTCCTTCAATAATCCCGCCTTCTGCTTCTTGCGGGACTCCCTTCCCTTCTTGTCCTGCTCGTATTTGTACTTCGAGTACGGAAGAACCTTGCACACGGGCGGTTGGGCCGTCGCCGCGACCTCGACGAGATCCAGGCCCCGCGTCCGAGCCAGGGCCAGCGCTTCGGCGATCGGCTTGACCCCCACCTGCGTCCCGTCCGCGTCGATGAGCCGGACCATGGGGGACCGGATCATGCCGTTGATCCGGGTGTGATCCCGGGCGTCCTTGAAACTTTTGGTGTAGTTGTTGATCGGGCTTACTCGCTCCTATGCCTTGACTGTGACGGGAGGGTCAATGCTAGCAATTCTCCGACGGGGGCGTCAATCGGGCATTTTTTCGCGGAAGGCCCGGGCGCCGGCCTCGGGCCCGCCGGGATGCATCAAAAGGCGGCCGCCCACCAGCCAGATCGCGTCGGCGCCGAAGTCGTGAGTCATGGCGGCGGCGTTGTCGAGGTTCATGCCGCCTCCGGGGGCCGGCCAAGCGGGGAGGAGGCCTCCCAATGCGGACCTCGAGCGGGCGGCGATGTCCCGGCATTCTTCCGGGGTGAAGGCGAAGCGGCCCCCGGCATTAGGAAACACGGTGATATCCGCCCCGGATAGGCGCATGAGCGTCCCGAGATATAGGGAATGCTCGATGCCGTGGGAGCGTTCCGCGTACAGGGAGCCGGAATACGCCGGGTGGGCCATGAAAACCGCCCTGCGCCGATCGGCGAGCGCGCGCATCGCGTCGAGCCCGACGACGGCGGGGCAGATCAGGACGCCTTTGAGGCCTTCGCCGAGGACGAAACGAAGCCTTTCCTCGAGCTCTTCTTGCGGGCCGGACAGGTGGGGGAAGTATAGGCACGGCGTCTTCTCGCGGGCGACGGCCGCGGCGATGCGTGAAACCCTTGAGCGGAACGAAGAGAAAGACGCGTCCACGATGTTCTGATCGTCCTTGACGATGTCGCCGCCGCCGCGCGCGAAGGCGGCGGCGGATTCGGCCAATTCCTCCTCCGTCGAGCCCATCGGCTTGAGCGCCGTGGCGAGAAGGGGGCGGCCATGAGCGCCGAGCAGCGCGCGCAGGCCGGCCACGCCGTAATTCGGCCCGCGCAACGCCGACAGAAACGAGTCCGGAAAGCGGATGTCGGTCAAGCGCACGCCGGGCCAGATCGAGGCGTTGCCGAAAACGAGGTTGAGCAAAGCGCCGATGCGGCCTCCGGCGAGCGCCGCGGGAAAGTCGACTTCGACGCGGAAGCGCCCGTTCGCGACGGGAGACGGCGCGCCGGGGCGGCCCACGATCTCCTCGCGGATTCGCGCCGGGAGCGGGAACTCGAACGGCAGCTCGACGGTCTCCTCGAACGCGATCGCGCGGGCGGTTTTCTCCGCCTCGGCGGCCGGTCCCGGGACCTCGTAAACGGCGATCAGGCGTTCGCTCACCGCAAGATCATAGCAAGGCGTCGCAGAGGACTTTGGCGAAAAGTCCGGCGCAGACGAGCGCCACGAGGGGGCGGATCAGCGCCGCGCCGCGCGTGACGCCGAGATGGGAGCCGACCCAGTGTCCCGCGATCGAGAGCGTTCCCATCGCCAGGCCGACCTCCCAATTCAGGCGGCCCGCCCACATGAAGGCGTACAGCGCGCTGAAGTTGGAGACGAGGTTGAGCGTTTTCGCGCGCGCGGTGGCGCCGAGCAGGTCGTGCCGTCCCCAGCGCGTGAAGGCGATCGCGAAAAAGGTGCCCGTGCCCGGGCCGAAGAAGCCGTCATAGGCGCCGATCGGCGCCGCGATGAGGACGCCGCGGCGCCCGCGCTCTGCGGCGGAGAGGCCGCCGCTGCGGTCGGCGGCGCCGAAATCCCTGCGCGACCAGAGAAGCCAGGCCGCGACGGGGAGGGCGACGAGCAGGAGCGGCCGGATCCACGACGGGTCGACGAGCAGCGCCGCGCGCGCGCCGAGCCAGGCGCCGAGCGCCGAGGCCGCGATCACGGGCAGGAAATCCTTGACGGAGAACTTCAGCGCGCGCTGGTAGCGCAGGGTCGAGACCGTGGTGCCGAGAAACGAGGCGAGCTTATTGGTGCCCAGGATCAGGGCCGGGTCGAGGCCGACCGCGAGATACGCGGGCAAGGTGATGAGTCCGCCGCCTCCGGCCAACGCGTCGACGACTCCGGCGAAGAACACGCAGGCGGCCAGGAACAGCGTCGCGCCGGGGCCGAAGGGCATGGCTTACTCCCGTCCCGCCCGCCGCGACGTGGCGAAGCGGCCCGCCGCCCAAAGCGTCCCGGAGAGCAGCAGTCCGGGGAACATCGGCTCGATGCCGAGGGGCGGCCGGCCGTTGATGCGCGCCAAGGCCGTCCAGGCGAGCGAGGCCAGCCAGCCGCAGGATGAGGACGCGAGGGCCCAATTCCCAGGCACGCGGATCGCCGTGATGTAGACGCCGAGCATCGGCAGGAGCAGGCCCGGAATCGCGGCGCTTCCGACCGCGTACCACAGCCCGGGGACGGAGGGGAGCAGCCGCGACAGGGCCCAGGAGAAAATCATCGTCGCGGCGAGTCCGGCCCGGATGCGGCTTTTGCCCAGGCAGGCGGCGGCGATCATGGCCGTGCCCTGCAGGGCCGCGAACAGGGACGCCGAGACGCCGGCGAAAAACAGTCCGCGCGCGATCGGGGGCATCACCGCGTCGGCGAGGAGCGGGAAGGCGAGCGTCGGATGATCGAGCGCCGGCAGGGCCGCGCGCGCGTACAGCCCCGCCGTCGTCGTCATGAGGTCGAAGACGGCCCAGAAGGCGATCGAAACCAGGATGCCCTTGCGCGCGACTTCGGGGCTTTGCGCGGCCGCGCAGCGCTGGTGGAAGGAAGGATCCACGATCGTCCACGCCGCGATGAGCCACCAGCCGGCCAGCTTCATCGGCCCCAGTCCCCCGGTCCAGCTGAGGTGCCCGGCGGGAAGCCTCGCCGCCATCGCGGCCGGACTGCCGAGGGCGCGCCACGCGAACGGGATGATCAGGGCGAAGCCCGCGAACATCGCGACGAACTGCAGGCGGTTGGCCGCCGCGTCGGAGCGCAGGCCGCCGCGCCAGGTCAGGGCGAGGGCGAGCGCCGCCGCGAGGAGCGACGCGGCGCCGGTCGGAAGGCCGGTCAGGTGCCCGAGCAAGGTCCCGGCCATGAGCAGCTCGTCGGCCGGGCTCGCGAGAATGAACACGAGCAGGGCGCCCAACAGCGCCGACGGCCGCCCGTACGCGGCCCCGAGGTGGTCGGGAATCGTCAGGCCGGGCGTCACCCGCACGCGGCCGGCGAGGAAAGCCGCGTAGAAGCCCGCGAACGCGTAGTAGGGCAGGGCCATGATCGTCCAGTTCGACAGGCCGGCGCTCCAGGCGAACTCGCCGATGCCGAGGACCCCGCCGTAGAAGGTGGGCACGAGCGTCGCCACGAAGACCGGAAGAGACAGCGTGCGGCCGGCGAGAATCCAGCCCTCGAGACCGTCCTCGCGGCGCGCGCGCGCGCCGAGGGCGAGGCAGGCGGCCAGGAAACCGGCGACGAGCGCCGCGTCGATCATGGGGAGTTAATGCCGCGTGCTGATCCGCCGCCGGGCGGCGGCGCGGCGCAGGGCCAAGGCGATGAGGGCTTCGACGAGTTTGCCGGTCGGCAGCCCGGACTCGCGCCAGAGCCGCGGATACATGCTGGCCGGCGTGAAGCCGGGCAGGGTGTTCGCCTCGTTGAAATAGACTTCGCCGGTTTTTTTGTGCAGAAAAAAGTCCATGCGCGACAGGCCGTACAGGTCGAGGGCGCGGAACGCCGCGAGAGCCACGGCGCGCACGCGCGCGGAGGTTTTTGCCGGGATCGGGGCGGGCACCAGGAAACGGGCCCCGTTCGGGTCGAGGTATTTCGACCGGTAATCGTAGAACTCGGCGTTCGGCACGATCTCGGCGCAGGCGGACGCCTTGAGCCGGAAGGGGTCGTCTTTCGGCGCCCATGGGTCGCCGAGGACGGCGGTTTCGATTTCGCGCGCGGGAATCCCTTTTTCGACGAGCACCTTGTCGTCGTAGCGCAGGGCTTCGCGCACGGCGGCGGCGATTCCGGAGGGCCCTTTGACTTTCGCGACGCCGACCGAGGAGCCCATGCGCGCGGGCTTAATGAACACCGGATAGCCGAGACGGCGAGCGGCGGCCGAGGCTTCGCGCGCACCGCGCGCCGCGGTCCATGGGACTTGATGCAGACCGGCCGACCGGACGATGCGTTTGGCCGCCTCTTTGTCCATGGCGGCCGCGGAGCCCAGGACTCCGCAGCCCACGTAGGCGGCGCCGGTCAGCTCGAGCAGGCCCTGCATCGTGCCGTCCTCGCCCATGGGGCCGTGCAGAACGGGAAAGACGCAGTCTCCGGCGTCGAGCGAGGTCAGGAGCCTCCACGGATCGACGCGTTTCGACTTTTTTCTCAGGCGCGCGAGCGCCGCGCCGCCGCGGTGCAGCCGTTCCGGCGTTTCCCCCAGCAGGCGGTCGGGCGCTATTTCAGCCCAGCTGTTGTCGACCCCGATGTGGATGAGGTTGACGCGGAAGCGGCGGACATCGAGACTGGACGCGACGCATCGGGCCGAAACGAGGGAGACCAGCCGTTCGGCGGATTTCCCGCCGCAAAGGACGACGATGGTCGCGCGCCGCATCGTCAGGGAGCGGAGGCGCCGAGAAGTTGGATGACCTTCCTGACGAAGGCGTTCTTTTCGAACGGCTTGAGCATGACCTCGTCGGCGCCGGCCTCCTTGGCG
>JACQJQ010000033.1 GCA_016204945.1 Elusimicrobiota bacterium | reverse complement strand
GGCGATCGCCGAGACGTTGTCCGCCCCGTCCTTCGAGCGCGCCCGCACCCGGTACTCGGTGCCCGACACCCAGGTCGGCGTCGAGCCCGTGAAAGACCAGCTCGCCAGCCCCGCCGTCGGGGCCAGCCACGTCTCGCCCGGGTTCAGGAAGCCCGTCCCCGTCCAGAAGTTGCCGGCCGCCCCCGGGTTGATCTGGATCGAGAGCTCGACCGAGGCGAGGTCGGCCTTGAGCCCCGCGCCGGGATCCTCGGCCGTCCCCGACAGGATCGACAGCTCCGCCGGCTCGAAGACGGCGTTGGGCTCCTGCAGCAGCACCTGCGGCACCGTCGAGTCCCAGATGAAGGTCGTCGTCGAGTAGGGCACCGAGATATTGCCCGCCCGGTCGAGCGAGCGGACGTTCAACTCGTATTGCGTGGCGTCCTCGAGCGGCGTCACCATCGGGTAGCTCCACGTCCCCGTCCCCCCCGCCACGTTCCAGGTGTCCTCGGTCGACGTCCACCCGCCGCCGGACCAGTACTCGCCGTTGCTCGAGCGGCGGACGCGCAACTGTACCTGGGTGAGCTGCGCGTAGTCGTGCGCGGGGGAATCGGCCGCCGTGCCGGCGAAGGTCGGTATCGTCTTGAGCGGCCCGTGCTCGGCCCCCGCCACCGGCTGGGTCGTCACCGGGACGGAGGTCGCCGTGTCGAAGAGGAAGGTGATCGTCGAGCCGGGCAGCTCGTAGTTCTGCGCGCGGTCCCGCGAGTAGGTGAACAGCCGATAGAGCCGCCCCGAGGTCCACGCGCCGGACAGGCTCGCGTCGGTGTAGGACCAGGTCCCCGAGCTCTCGCCCAGGAAGGAGGCCGTGCGCTCGCTCTCCGCGCCCCACGCCGCGCCCGTCCAGTACTGGTCGTTGCCGTTGTCGAGCACGTTGTCGACGCTGTCGGTGATGCGGAGCTTGACGTCGGAGGGGTTCAAGCCCGAGAAGTCGTCCTCGGCCGTCCCCGAGATGATCGACAGGGTCCGGCGGGCGGCGAGGTCGACCGGGACCGTGAAGCGGGAGGTCGGGCCCACGCTGTCGAACGAGAACACATTCGAGCTCACCCCCTGCGCGAAGGCATCCTGCGTATTGCCCGCGCGGTCGATGGCGCGCGCGAGCACCCGGTAGCGCGTCCCCGAGATAAAGGACGGCAGGCCCACGCTGTAGCTCCACGTCCCCGAGGTCGTCCCGACGAACGGCTGCGGGCTCCAGAACGTCGTCGCCTGCCAGCCGCCCCCGTTCCACCAGGTGTTGAAGTGCGGGCTCGAGGCGATCGCCACCTCCACCCCCGTCGCCCCGATCCCCGTGTCGTAGGGGTTTTGCGTCGCGCCCCCCCCGCCCGACCAGTCGCTGGCGGTGCCGTTGAGAGCGGCGAGCGTCTTGTAGCTCGCGCCGTGGGCCGGGACCGCGATGGAGGCCGTCGGCTTGTAGTTGTCGATCGAGAAGACGCTGTTGGCGCACGCGCTCTCGAGGTTGCCCGCATTATCCGTGCCGCAGGCGATGATGCGGAAGCGCCCGGTGGCCGGCCAGATCACGTTGCCATAGCTCCACGACGCCGCCCCGTTGGCCGCGTTCCAGGACGAGCCCGAGAAGTTGAAGGCGTTGTCGCCGTGCCGCCAGATGCCGTCGTCGCTGCCGCCCTGTGCGCAGCCAGCCCCCTCCTCCACGTTGTTGGCGCCGAAATACTTGATGCAGAGATCGACCTTGCGCACCCCCGCCGGGCTGTCCTCGGCCGTGCCCGTGATCGTCGCCAGGCTCCCGTAGGTCCCCGCGTCGGCCGGGCTCTCGATGAAGGTGTCGGGCGGCAGGAGGTCGACCGTGAAGTGCCGCACCGGGATCGCGCTCTCGACGTTGAGGGCCCCGCCCGCCTTGTCGGTCGCCCGCGTCCGGATCACGTAGCTCTTGCCGCTCGTCCACGCCGGCGCCGTGAAGGTCCAGTTCGCGAAGGGCGTCGTCCCGGTCGAGTGCCAGACCTCGCTCGGATCGTCGAAGGCGTCGAGCGTCGTGTTCCAGAAGCGGTCGGCCGCGCTCGGGCTATCCCCCAGCGGCGCCTCGTCCAGGCGGATCGAGATCTCCACTTTCCCCACCTGCGCGCCCACCAGCTGGTCGTCCGAGGTGCCCGAGATCGTGCTCAGCACGTCCACCGTCGAGTGCGCGGCGTTCTCGCTCGGGCGCGTGACCCAGGAGGCCGGCGGCGTCGTGTCGTAGACGAAGGTGAAGGTCGAGAAGCTCGCCTGCGGGTTGCCCGCGTTGTCCACCGCGTAGGCGTAGAGCCCGTAGCGCCGGTTGCTCGTCCACGGCACGCCCGCCGAGTTGTAGTTCCAGGAGGTCGCCCCGGAGGCCTGGACGGAGTTCGTCGAGTGCGAGGCGAACGCGCCCCCGTTCCAGTACACGTCGTCCCCGTTGCCCACCGTGTTGTCCACCGAGTCGATGAGCTTGAGGTGCACGGTCGTCACCCCGCTCGCCCCGAACGCCCCGGCCGGGTCGTCCGCCGTCCCCGAGATCGTGCTCAGGACGGCCGTCGCCGTGCTCGGGGCCATCACCGGCTGCTGCACGACCACCGAGGGCGTGACGTTGTCGAAGCGGACCACGCGGGAGGACACGTTCACGGCGAAGGCGTTCTGCTCGTTGGTGGCCTTGTCGCGAGCCCGCATGTAGATGAGGTAGCGCTTGCCGGAGGACAGCGCCCCGCCCAGGTCCGCGTCCGTGTAGGTCCAGGAGGTGCCCGGGCCGTCGGTCGACACCGCGATCGGCGCGGCCGCCCCGCCCACGAAGGCCGTGCCGTCCCACCAGCCGGCCGTGTTCGGCTGCGTCTCGTCGTGCATGAAGAGCTCGACGTCCTGTATCCCGGCGAAGTCGTCGGAGGCCGTGCCGGAAAGCGAGGACAGCGAGCGGACGATCGCGGCGTTGGGCGAGGTGAGCCCGGCCGTGGGCCGCACGTTGTCGAAGCTGAAGGTCGAGCCGCGCACGTTGTAGTAGGACTCCTGGTTGAGCGCGTCGTCGACCGAGCGCGAGGTGATGTAATAGGAGGTGCCGCTCGCGAGGTTCCCCGCGCCCGGCCCCGCCCAGGTCCAGCCCCACGGCCCGCCGCCGCTCAAGACGGTGGGGAAGTCCTGCGGGCTCGGCTGGTTCCAGTCCCCGCCGCCCCACCACTGGCCGAGGACGTTGTTGCGGATCGCGACATAGACCGCGTTCACCCCGGAGCCCGTGCCGCCGTCGTTGGCCGTGCCCGTGATCTGGGGAAGGGCGTTCACCAGCGCGTTGTTGCCCGGGGCCTCGACGTAGCTCAAGGGCAGGGTCGCGTCATAGAGGAAGGTGCGGGTCGTGGCGTAGACCGCGTCCATGTTGCCCGCCTTGTCCTTGGCCCGCGCCTCGAAGCGATAGGTCATCCCGCTCGTAAAGCCGAAGTCCTTCCTCCAGGTCGTCGTGTCCGCCGTCACCGGCGTCGCGTCGAACCACGCGTTCTCGGCCGTGAGCCCGCTGTCGAAGCCGGAGGTCCCGTTGTTCCAGAAGGTCCCCAAGGGGCTCACGTTCAGGATGCGCAGCCGCACCCGGTCTAGCCCCACGTTGTCGGCGGCCGTGCCCGAGACCATCGTCATCGAGTTCTGGTCG
>JACQJQ010000027.1 GCA_016204945.1 Elusimicrobiota bacterium | reverse complement strand
GCCTCCGGGCGCGTCCTGCTCGAGGTCAGGGACTTGGCCCAGCATTTCGGCGGCCTCAAGGCGGTCGATCAGGTCAATCTTTCGCTCCACGAGGGGGAGATCGTCTCCCTCATCGGGCCCAACGGCGCCGGCAAGACGACTTTTTTCAACGTGCTGACCGGCGTCTATCCCGGGACGCGCGGCGAGATCGTCTTCAACGGCCGGGAGCTGCGCGGCATGGCGAGCCACGACATCGCGGCCTGCGGCGTGGCCCGGACGTTTCAAAATATCCGCCTCTTCGCGCACATGACCGCGCTGGAGAACGTGATGGTGGGCCGCCACGCGCGCACCTCCCAGTTCCTGCTGGGCCCGCTTTTGCGCACGAGCGCCTTCCGCGCCGAGGAAAGGGCGGTCGAGGCGGCGGCCAAGGAGCTGCTCGAGTTCGTCGGGCTCAAATCGCTGGGCAACGAGCCGGCGAAGAATCTTCCGTACGGCGCCCAGCGCAGGCTGGAGATCGCCCGCGCGCTGGCCTCGGAGCCGAGGCTCCTCATTCTCGACGAGCCGACCGCCGGCATGAACCACGCCGAGGCGCAGGACCTGGTGGCGCTGGTGCGCGAGGTGCGCTCGCGCGGGGTGACGGTCCTGCTCATCGAGCACCAGATGCGGGTCGTGATGGACATCTCCGATCGCGTCGTCGTCTTCGACTACGGCGTCAAGATCGCCGAGGGCAGGCCCAAGGACGTCGTCGCGGACGCGCGCGTCGTCGAGGCCTACCTCGGGAAGGAGGGCGCGCGGTGACGATGAAGCCTCCCGCGATGCTCGAGCTGGAGGGCGTGCACGCCGTCTACGGGAAAAAAATACGGGCGCTGAAGGGCGTCTCCCTCCAGGTGCGCGCCGGCGAGGTGGTGGCGCTCATCGGCAACAACGGGGCCGGCAAGACCACGCTCATGAAGACCGTGGCCGGCCTGCTTCGGCCCGAGAAGGGCGTCGTCCGCTTCCAGGGCCGGGATCTGCCCGGCCTGCCGCCGGACCAGATCATGCGCATGGGCCTCTCCCTGGTGCCCGAGGGGCGCCGCATCTTCCCGCGCCTTTCCGTCATGGAAAATCTCGAGATGGGCGCCTATTCGCGCCGCGAAAAAGATCTCTCGCGCGAGTACGACCACGTCTTCCAGCTCTTCCCGGTTCTGGGCAAGCGCCGTTCGCAGCTGGGCGGGACGCTGTCCGGCGGCGAGCAGCAGATGCTCGCGATGGGCCGCGCCCTGATGGCCGCTCCCAAGCTTCTGATGCTCGACGAGCCCTCGATGGGCCTGGCGCCCGTGGTCGTGGATAAGATATTCGAGATCATCGAGCTGATCGGAAAGGAGGGCGTGACGGTGTTTCTCGTCGAGCAGAACGCCCGGCGCGCCCTGCGCGCGTCCGCGCGCGCCTACGTGCTGGAGACCGGAGGCATCGTCGCCGAGGGGGACAGCGAGTCCTTGCTCAAGGATCCCGCCGTGCGCAAGGCCTATCTCGGCCTGCGCTGACGGAATTTTTGGTAGACTACCGGCCTTCGCCGGGGTAGCTCAGCGGTAGAGCAGCTGTTTCGTAAACAGCAGGTCGTGGGTTCGAATCCCATCCCCGGCTCGGTTTTTTCCCGCGCATGACGACGATCCGCGTCAAGATCAAGCCCAACGCCCGCGCCGCCGGCCTAGAGCAACTGAGCGACGGCACCTGGCTGGCGCGCGTCAAGGCGCCTCCGGTCGACGGCAAGGCCAACGCGGCGCTCATCGCGCTCGCCGCTGAGCATTTCGGCGTCCGCAAGGCCCAGGTGACGATCAAGAGCGGCGCGGGCGGGCGCCTCAAGCTGCTCCGGATCGTCCGCTGAAGGGCCGCGCCGTCCTTTCGAGGCCATGGGGAATTTAAGCGCGCGCGTCGTGCATTTTTGGTATTTGCTAGGCTCTTCCACGGATGAACACGGCCCGCAGGCGGCTGCTGGTGGCGGCGCATTTCATGTGCCCGCTCCTTTTTTTCACCAACCTCACGCGCAACCCTTATGTGTCGCAGATCGCCCTGCTGAACATCCTGCTGGCTCTGGCCTTCGCGGCGTGGGCGTGGAGCGAATCGGAACGGCCCGGAGGCGCGAAGCTGCCGCGGCTTCCCGTCGCCTGGCCGCTGGCCGTGTTCATCGTCATTTGGGCCGCGAGCTGGCTGCGCGCGTATTTCGGCCACGTCCCGTTCTTCCGGCCGTCGATGGCCGCGGAAGGCGAACGCGCGGGAATGTTCCTGCTCGTCAACTGCATGGCCGCCTTCTGGCTGGCCGCGCTGGTCGCCGCCGAGGAGGACTCCTCGACCGACGTCGCGCTCGGGCCGTGGACCGCCTTCGTCTGCTTCTGGGGGCTGCTTTGGATCGCGTTTCCGTCGGCGCGCACGCGCGGCGGGGCGCCCGCGGAGGACTTCCTCGCGCTCGCGTGGGACCCGTACGGCGCCTTCGTCTGGAGCGCGGGCCTGGGTTCGGCGGTTTGGCTGTGCCGGCGCGGCCGCCTGATCGATTTCCTGCACCTGGCCTTCGCGACCGGCTTTCTCGCGTCGATGTACGGAGTGTGCCAGTATTTCAACTATGAATTAGTCTGGCCCAACGTGCTGAATCCGTACGGCGGCCGGGCGGTTTCCACTTTCGGCAATCCGAACTTCCTGTCGACCTACAACGCGGCCCTGATGCCCTCGGCTCTGGCGCTGTTTCTCGCGGCGAAGTCCGGCGCGCGCCGCTGGGCGTACGGGACCTTGTTCCTGATCCTGGAGGCGGCGCTGCTCGCGACGCTGACGCGCTCCTCCTGGGGCGGAGCGGCGGTCGGCGCGGCGGCGCTGGCCTTGTCTCCGCGCCTGCGCGCGCGGCTGCGGGAGGAGCCGCGCCCCGCGGGGCTTTTGCTCGGCTTGGCGCTGGCGTTGGCGCTCGCCTGGCCGGCGAGCTCGATCTCGTCGGGCTACACGCCGACCTTCATCGGCCGGCTGACGGAATTCTCCGCGATCGCCAAGCGCGACGGCTTCTACAGCCCCTGGCATCAGCGCATGCTGATCTGGAGCTCGGCGTGGATGATGGGCAGCGAGGAGCCTCTGCTCGGCAAGGGCGGCGGCCTCTTCGAGCTTTTTTACCCCTTTTATCAAGGGCACATCCTGCACGCGCATAAATTCTTCCATGCCATGCGCACGCACGCGAACAACTCGCACAACGAGATCCTCGAGGTGTTTTCGCAGACGGGGCTCTGCGGTCTCGGCGCGTTTCTGTGGCTGTGGGCGACGTTTTTCGCGGCGGCATGGCGTTGGGCGCGGACGAAGGCGGGGGAGGATCCGGTCTGGATCGGCGCCGTCGCAGGCGTCTCGGCCGTGCTCGTCGACAACCTATTGAACGTGTCCCTGCATTTCGCGGTGCCCGCGTTCATGTTCTGGTGGCTGGCGGGGGCCGCCATGGGGCGCGGGGCCCGGGAGGGCGGCGCCTTCCTGAACTGGGCGCCCTCGCCGCCGGCGCGGCGCGCCGCCGCCGGCGCGGCGATCTGCGCGTGCCTCCTCGCCGTTTGGTGGCAGGTCAGATTTTGGGAGCGCGAAGCCTGGTATTTCGCGGGTTTCAAGGAGATCCGCCAGGGAAACATGCCGGCCGCGACGCGCTCGCTGGAGCGCTCGCGCGCGTGGGGCCCGCGCGAGGTCAACGCGATCTACGAGCTCGGCAACGCCTACGCGCGCTCGGGGCTGCCGCTCAAGGCCGCCGAGGCGTATGAGGGCGCTCTGCGGGCCAACGCGGGCTATGACGAGATCTACTTCAACCTCGGCACCGTGTACGCGTCGCAGCTCGGGCGGCCGGACCTGGCCCGGAGCTACTTCGAGACGGCCTGGGCCCTGAACCCGCTGTCGGAGAGCGTCCTCGGCAGCCTCAGCGCGTTCTACCTGCGCGAGCCCGCCGGAAACAAGGCGGAGGCGCTGGAGCTTCTCACCGAAGCCACGGCGATCTTCCCGGAGAACTGGAATCATTGGAACAACCTCGGCTACCTGCTGACGATGGACAGGCGCTGGGACCAGGCGGAGGCGGCGTACACGCGCGCCGTCGAGATCCAGCCCGACGCCCCCGTGCTCGAACGCAATCTTCAGGCTATCGCGGCCCAGTCGGGCCGGCCGAGGCCGGCGATCCTAGGGGAGCTCGAGGAGCTTCGCGCGCTTGACAAGGACGTGGCGAAGGGGGATTGGTCGCCTCATGCCCTCAGGCGCGCGGAAAAGCTCGTTCAGCGCCGCCCCGCCTTTCTGAAGGCCCGTTTCCTGCACGGGAGTCTTCTGCTCGCCAACGGGCGTTGGGCGCAGGCCGCCGTCGAGCTCGAGGGCGTCGTGGGCCGAGATCCGCGCCGCGCGGCGCCGCGCGTGAACCTCGCCAACGCCTATCTCGCCTTGGGGCGGCGGGCGGAGGCGGAGGCGCAGCTGCGGACGGCCCTCGTCCTGGAGCCGGGAAACGCCGCCATCCGGGCCCGTTTAACCGCGATGGGGCTCGCCCCGTAACGGCGGTCCGCCGCGCCAATCCGGTAAAATTCGCGTAATAATTCAGCAATCGCGGTCCCTTATGATTGAGCAGGTTCTGGACCTCCATATCCGGAACCGCGCATCGCACGCCTGTGAAGATGACCAACATCATCGTTGCCGCATCGCTTGGCCTCGGGGGCTCTCTCGTCTTCGCTCAGGATGAGGAGCGCGGCGGCGCGGGCTTGAGCCGCCCGATGCTCATCGCCGTGCGTTTTTACGAGCAAGGCGAGGACATCCAGGCGATGGACCGGTTCATGGAAATCCTGACGAAGGGCGATCCGTCGGAGCGCTCGATGGCCAACGAGTACATCAACCTGATCACCCACCGCATGAACACGGTCGGAGGCGCCGGGGGCGATCCCGCGCCTAAGGCGGGCGTGACGGTGGCCGAGCCGGTCGCCGCGAACGCGGCGAGTCCGATTCGGAGCGCCGACCCGGCGGGGTCCGCGGGCGCCGAGGAAGCGGAATTCGAGCGCGCCGACGGCCGCAAGAGCTCCGAGATGCCGGCGGCGAACATGGCCCTGATGCGCAAGGAAATCCGCGCCCGCCTGCGCGCCGCCGTGGAAAAAAGCCTCGTCGACATGAGGTCGATCGAGGGCGTGCGCGTCGTCATGCGCGAGAACGGCGACCCCGAGGCGATCGGCATTCCGGCGCCGCTGCTGTTCCAGACGGGCATCGCGTTCCAGCCCCGGGCGGCGAAAATCCTGGATCCGCTGACGAAGCTCGTGTTCGCGCTCGGCGCGGCCCAGGCCGTGATCCTGCCGGAAGGAACGGCCGTCGGCGACGCGAAGGTCATGGACATGCGCCGCACGATGGGCATTTCATCGCATCTGTTCAACGCGGGCGTGGCCCCGCCTCGCGTGCGCGTCAACCTGCTGAACACGCAGGTGGACATACCCAAGGGCCTGGCGGATTTCAAGGGAGTCGTCATCGTATTCGTGTACAACCGGCCGCTGAACCTCGCCGCGACAAGCGCGGTCGGCGACGAGCTCGGGCCGCCCGTCTCGCTCGGGGTGTACCCGTCCTCCTTCCGGCCGGAGCGCGGGCAGGGCGTGATCGTGGAGTTCTCGGTCGCCGATCCCCCCGCCGGACTCGTGTCCTGGAAGTTCCAGCTTCTGCAGCCTTCGCGCGCGGGAGCCGAGTTGGCGCCGCTCCAGGACGTCGTCGGCGGGGGCCCGGTGTTTCATCAGATTTTCTGGAATGGGAAGCGGAATTACTTCGGGGAGACCTTGGCGCCCGGCCGCTACGAATGCGTGCTGACGGCGATCGACGCGAAGAACCGCAGGCGCTCGCTGCACCGCTGGATCGAGGTGCTCGGCGACGCTCCCGTCGAGAAGATTCTCGCGGACAAGGCGCCCGCGCCCGTCCGCGCGCCGAGCGCCGACATGGCGGGAGCCGGGGGAAAGCCGCTCGTCTCCGGCGTCGCGGTGGCGCCGGCCGTCAAGCGCCGAGTCGCGAAGCGGCCCGGCCGCGGCGGGAAGGCGGGCAAGGGCAAGGCCGCCGGCCCGGGTCGGCCGAGGGCCGCTCCGGCCAAGACGGCGGCGGAATGGGTCTTGAACTTCAGCCGGGACACCTATCAGCTGACGCCGGAGGCCGAGAAGCTCCTGGCGGCGGCCGCGGCGGCCGTGCCCGCGCATCCGTCGATGAATCTCCGCGTGACCGGGCACAGCGGCGCGGATGAGGCCGGGGGCGCCGCGCTCGCCGGGCAGCGCGCCAAGATGGTCGCCGGCATTCTCGTCAACCGCTACCAAGTCGACTCCAAGCGCCTCTTCATGGCCTCCGCCGCGCCCGGCGCGGGCGCCAAGGTCGAACTCGCGTTCGCGAGGGCCGAATGAGCGGCGGCATCGACCAGCTCATCGATACGTTGGTCTTCGGCAAGCCCAAGCCGACGTCGGGTCCCTGCATCGGCCTGTATCTGAGCCCCGAGGTGATCTACATCGCGGAGACCCGGTCCGGGCCGGGCGGCGGGGTCGTCGTCGACCACCTCGTGCGCGTCCCGATTCCGATCGACGGCAAGTCGGCCGCCGGCACCTTGACGATGAGCACGGATTTCCTCTCCGATCCCCTGAAGGTCGCCGGGTTGATCCGGCAGTCCATGTCCCAGATCCGCTGGAACTCCAAGAACGTGGTCGTCACGCTCTCCCATCACTTAGGGCTTCTGCGTTATTTCCCGATGCCGCGCATGGAGCGCCGCTTTCTGCGCACCTCGGTGCCGATCGAGGCCAAGAAGTACATCCCGATCCCGTTCGACGCGCTGGCTCATGATTTCCAGGCGGGGCCGATGCCGCCCGACGCGGCGGGAAAGCCGCGCTTGGGCGTGCTCATCGCGGTCACGCAGAACAAGAACCTGGCGAACGTCAGCGGGCTTCTGGCGGCGCTCGGCCTGAACCTGGTCGGGCTCGAGGTGGCGCCCTGCTCGGTGCTGCGCCTGTGGCAGGCGGTCGAGCCCGCCCGGGGTCCCGAGCCCTTCGTGCACGCCCATTTCGACGGCGGCAGCGTCCGCATCATGATCTGCGACCGCGGGCTGCCCGTCTTTTTCCGCGAGGTGTTCATGGGAGCGGCGGCTTCGCTCGATGATCAGCGCAAGGTGGATATGACGGGCTGCCTCTCCTTCGCCCGCAAGCAGCTCGGGCTGACCGGGGTCTCAAGGATCACGCTCAGCGGCGCGCCGGCGGCGCTCGGGCCTTGGAAGGACGCGTTCGCCGCGGAAACCGGCGTGCCCGCCGATATACAGGACACCGCGAAGCTGCTCTCGATCAAGGGCGGGGACTGGGGCGGTTATGCCGCCATCGGCGCGTCCGCGCGGGCGTCGGCCTCCTCCGCGGCCGCGATCGATCTGGCGGCCAAGGACCGCATCAGCGAGGACGAGCATCGCGCGGCGCGCGACATCATCGCCGCGGGCATGGCGCTCGCGGCGCTCATCGCGGGCGCCGGCGTCCTGGAGATGCTGACTTACAGCCGGCGCGCCAAGAAGCTCGACGAGTACCGGGTGGCGCCGGACGTGCAGGCCGCGCTGCAAGGCCTGCCGCCCGCCCAAATCGAGGCCAAGCTGCTCGAGATGAGCGACCAGCTCGCGGCCCAGCGCAGGGTGATGAATGAGCGGCGCTGGCCGCTTTCGCTGATCTTGAGGAAGATCCTGGAGGCGATGCCGGAGAACATCTGGCTCGTCGATATCGCCGCCAGCCATCCGCTGGCCGGCGAGGGGGGAGCGCTGGGACTCACTTTGCGCGGCCGCGTCCGCGGCGCCACGGCGGCGGAGGAACAGGACGCGGCCCGCCGATTCAAGGACGTCCTGCTCCGGGATCCGACGCTCGCGCCCTTGTTCGACGCGCAGCTGACCTTGACGGGCCGACCGCCCTCGGCGCAGGAGAACGCCTCGGGACAGACTCCCGAGGCGCTCGCGCGCGGGCTCGAGGAGCGGACGGAGTTCACCATCGAGTTGAAGGGCAAGGGGAAATCGTGATGGCCGGCAACGAAACGAACGCGGGCGCGCGGCGCTACCTCGGCGCGCTCAGGGCCGAGGCGGATCTGGTGATCGTGACGGTCCGCGACAAGGGCGCTCAGCGCTTCGGCAAGGCGTTCGGCTTGAGCGCTTTCCTGGTCATGGCCGCTTACGCGGGCGTCTACAAGCCGCCGCAGAAGAAGATCGCCCGCCTGACGCGCCAGATCGACGCCGCCCGCGCCGTGTCCGAGGCCGGCGCCCGATATTTGGATCTTCGCGGCCAGCTCGCGGAGACGTACCAGGCCTTGCCGCGGCTTCAGGACCGGCAGCAGTGGCTTTGGAACGGGATGATCGATTCGCTGCGCGCCAACGGCTTGGCGTCCGACTCATACCAGCCCGTCTCCGAGATGGAGAGCAAGGGGCTTATTTTCCAAACTTCGACCGTGCAGCTGACGGCCAAGTTCGGCGACATCTACGCTTGGCTCATGCGTGTCGAAAGCGCGGAGCCGCTGATGCACGTCAGCCGTCTCTCCGTGACGAAGAAGGGCGACCGGCTCGGCTGGAACGGCGTCTCGGCCTCGGTGATGACCGCCATCCCGAAGAAGAGGTTCGACTGACATGGCCGGCGCAACGGGGGGGCGCGGCGGGCTCGGCTGGGCGATCCTCGCGGTTTCCTTGGCCGTGCCCGGCGTGCTCTTCTACAATTGGTGGTCGCATCTGAAGGCCGAGCGCGAGAAGACGGTCGCGGCCAAGGCGCGGGGCCGCGTGCCCGACGGCGGCGTCTTCGAATCCTCCCCGAACGCCAAGCTCGTCAACCCCATGGCGCCCATCGTCTCGACGGCGAGCGCGGCGGCGCCGACTCCGACTCCGGCGCTGGAAGCGGCCGCGCCGGCGGCCGCGGCCGCGGCGCCCGGGGCGCCGGGGCCGACGTTTGCCTCCTCGATGACGGCCGAGGCGACGCTCAAGCGGGATCCCACCTTGTCGCCGTATGACCGGATGCGTCTGGAGGAGGCGGCGCGCGGGGCCGCCGGCGCGAAGAGCCGCGGAAAGAAGCAGAAGTCCGCGGTGAATCCGGCGGCCTTGGTGGACCTGCAGGGCATCATCAGCAATTCCGAGGGCGGGTTCAAGGCCATCGTGAACAACGAGGCCGCCGGCGCCGGGGAGTTCATCGGGCGGACGAAGGTCCGGATCGTCAAAATCACCGAACTGAGCGTGACGTTCGACTACCAGGGCAAGAGATTTTCCAAGGGCATCAGCCGTGATTAGGGCCGCAGGAGGCATCATGATTCGCACTGACGAGAGGCGCTGGACGAAAATCGCGAGAGCCGGTCTGTCGGTCCTCGTTTCCTTCGGCGTGGCGGCGTCCGGTCCCGGGGAAGCGCTGGCCCAGCGCCGTCGGGCCGAACCCGAGGCGAACCCCCAGTTCCAGGAGCAGACGGCGGCGCCCGGAGGCGGCCCGCTCGGCGCGGCCGAATCCGCGCCGTCCGGGAAGGCTCCCGTCGCGGAGCATGAGGAGTCCGCCGCGCCGCGGCAGACCCAAGGCGTGCAGATCGGAGCCTCCGCCCCCTCTCGCGCCGGAGCCGCCGCCGCGCCGGCTCCTCTCGACACGCGCGTGACCGTGCGCGTGAAGGGCGCGCCGCTCGCGACTTTCCTGGATACGATCTCGGCCCAGGCGAAGGTGAACTTCATCATCACCGAAGGCCTCGAGTCCAAGCGCGTGACGGCGTTCCTGCAGAACGTGACCGTGCGCGAGGCTCTGCAGGTCCTGCTCGAGATCAAGGGCCTGACCTATCAGCAGATCGGAAAGAGCACGACGTACGTGGTGACGCCGCGTTCCCGGGAGGTGAAAAACCTCATCACGCGCATATACACGCTGAGCTTCGTCTCCCTCATTCCGCTCAACGGCGACGCGGGGGCGTCCTCGGGCGCCGCTCCCGCCATGCCCGCCTCGGGAGGCGGGTCCGCCTCGGGAGCTTCCGGGCGTCAGGGCGCCGCGGCCGCGGGTCCCGTTTCTTCCGACGTGGCGATCATCAACGTCATCAACAGCGTTCTCAGCACGTCCGGGCATGTCGAGATCGAGCCGCGAACCAACGCCTTGATCGTCACCGACATCCCCGAGGTCTTCCCCCAAGTCGAACTGATCATCGCCGAACTCGATAAAAAGGCGCCGCAGGTGCTCATCGAGGCGCAGATCGTGGAGATCGACTCGCAGCGCAGCCGCGAGCTCGGTTTCGAGTGGGGCGGGCCCAACGGGGAGCTCGGGACCTTCACCGCGGGCATGCGCGACACGACCTTTCCTCTCAATCTGCCGAACGGCCTCGGCAAGGCCCGTTTTTTCGACCCGCTCGCCGGCGTGACGAGCAGCGTCGGAGGCGGTGGCGCGGCCGCCGCGGCCGTATCCGAGACGGGGGGGCCGCTCAACACCGGCAGCTTCATGAAGACGAGCGTGCTCGACCTGACATCGCTGAGGATCGCCTTGCGCGCGCTGATCTCCCGTTCGGAGGCCCGCTTCCTGGGCAAGCCGAAAATCTTGACCCTGAACAACAAGGCCGCCGTCATCGAGATCAGCGCCCAGGAGGCCACCAACTTCGAGGTCTCGCAGGCGGGCTCCACCGGCGGCACCAGCATACAGGTCTCGGGCGTCCACCGCGAGACGACGGGGCTGGTCCTGAAGGTGACGCCGCAGGTCAACAAGGAAGGCTACATCACCATGTTGGTGCAGCCCTCCTTCACCGACATCCAGGAGGCGTCGATCTCCGCGTCCTCGAACCGCGTGTTCAATCCGATCAAGCGTTCGGCCTCCACCTTGGTCCGCATCAAAAACGGGCAGACCTTGGTGCTCGCCGGCCTGCTGCGCTCCACGGAGTCGAAGGTCGTGCGCAAGGTCCCGTTTCTCGGCTATATCCCGATCGTGGGCTGGCTTTTCACGAGCTCCTCGACGCGGCGGGTCAACTCGGACCTGGTCATCTTCATCACGCCGACCATCGTCAGCGATTAGCCGCCGGCGCTATTTAGGAGGGCTTGACTTTCGGGGCCGGGGGGCTATACTTCGGCCGGGCGAAGGAGATGGACCTGAATGGCTAATCTGGCCGAGATCCTGGTGAGCGGCGGCGTCTTGACCGCGGAGCAGCGCGACAAGGCGCAGGCGGTCGCGGCGCAAAGCCGCTGTCCCTTCGGCGACGCGGCGGTCAAGCTCGGCTTCACGAAGGAGGACGATATCGCGCTCGCCCTCTCGAAACAGCTCGGCATTCCTTTCGCCTCGCGCGAGAACAAGATCCTCAAGGCGGAGAAAGGCCAGAGCCTGGAGAAGGTCATTTCGGAGAACTACGCGCGCGAGAATTTGGTCCTCCCGCTTTTCCTCGACGACAACGTCCTCGCCGTCGCCCTGTCCGATCCGGACAACGTCCTCCTGATCGACAACCTCAAGCTCCTCAGCGGCCGCGAGATCCAGGCCTTCATCGCCACCAAGACGCAGATCCTGCGGGCGATCGACGAGTTCTATCTCGGCAACAGCGTCATCGACAGCACCCTCAGCGCCAAGAAGGAAGGCGGCGAGGTCGAAGAGGCGCCCCTCGCCGGCGAGGAGCGCCTCAATCTCGACAAGGTCGCCGTCGACGCGGCCGGCGCTCAGACCGTCGCGCTCATCAACGCGATCCTCAAACAGTCCATCCAGGAGCGGGTGTCGGACATCCACATCGAGAAGTACGACGAGCGCGTGTCGCTGCGCTTCCGCATCGACGGC
>JACQJQ010000026.1 GCA_016204945.1 Elusimicrobiota bacterium | reverse complement strand
TGCCCGCAGGACTCGTGGGCCAGGAAGCGCTCGATGTTGTGCGCGACGTCCACGGCGTCGTCCGTCTCGTCGAGGACGATCATGCCGCCCGCGCCCAGGAAGGTGCCCGCCGCGCGGACCGAGTCGAAGTCGAGGGCGATATCGAGGTCCTTCTCCATCAGCGGCGGCATCGAGGTGCCGCCCGGGATGACGCCCTTGAGCTTGCGCCCGTCCTTGACGCCGCCGCACGCCGCGAGCGCGTCGCGCAGCTTCACGCCCATGGGAAATTCGTAAAGCCCCGGCTTCTCCACGCGGCCGGAGATCGAGAACAGGACCGTCCCCCCCGACTTCGGCGTGCCGATCTTGGCGAAGGCCTCGCCGCCCTCGTTGACGATGAACGGCAGCATCGACAAGGTCTCCACGTTGTTGACGACGGTCGGCTGGCCCATGAGGCCCGCGACCGTGGGAAAAGGCGGGGGCTGGCGGGGCCAGGCCTTCTTGCCCTCCATGGTCTCGAGCAAAGCCGTGTCCAAGCCCGAGATGTAGGCGCCCGCGCCGCGCATGAGCATGATTTTACATTCGCCCGTCAGCCCGGCCCGCTCGGCCTCGGCGATCGCCTTTTCGAGGATGTCGTACTGATTCCGATACTCGCCGCGGATGAAGATGAACAAATCTTTCGCGCCAATCACGTGCGCCGCGATCAACAACCCTTCGATCAACTGGTGCGGCGCGCGCGTCAGCAGGATCCGGTCCTTGAAGCAGCCGGGCTCCGACTCGTCGGCGTTGACCACGACGTAGCGCGGGCCGGGGACCTTCTCGATCGAGGGCACGGTCTCCCACTTGAGCCCGGTCGGAAAGCCCGCGCCGCCGAGGCCGCGCAGATTAGACTTCTTCACCTCCGAGAGCACCGCGGCGCGCTCCATGCCCCGGGCTTTAGCGAGGGCCGCATAGCCGCCGAGGCGTCGATACGTCTCCAGCTCGTGGAGCTTGGGCTCGTCGAAATGTTTGGTCAGGATTTGAGTCATGGCTTGACTGTCGGCGCCAACAGTTTCGAAATCGATTCTTCCGTCGCCTTGCCGACGAGGCGCTCATCGACCAACAGCGCCGGAGCCTGCTCGCAAGCCCCGAGGCACTCCATGGGCTCCCAGGAAAGCTTCCCATCGGCCGTCGCCGTCTTCTTCGGCACGCCGAGCGTCTTTTCCAGGCACTTCTTCATCTTATCCGAGCCCGCGAGATGGCACGTCAGCCCATGGCAGAGGCCGACGCGCTTTTTCCCCGTCTTCCACCGCGTGAAGGCCGGAAAAAAAGTCGCGACGCCCCAAACGCGGTTGAACGGCAAGGCGAAGAGCTCCGCGACGTAGGCGGCGGCCTCGGGCGAGATCATGCGGTGCCAGTCCTGCACGGAGCGCAGCGCTTCGATAAGGCCCATGTTCACATACGGATATTTCTTGGTCCATGCGGCGAGCGTCCGCTCCTGCTCCGGCGTGAACGGCGACTTCACCGCGGTCTTGCTCATCGATCCAGCTCCCCGGCGATCATGTTGATCGAGCCGAAGGTCGGGATCACGTCGGCGATCTGGCCGCCGACGAGGAGCTTCTTGAGCGCCGCCATCGGGAACAGGCACGGCGGGCGGCAGCGCACGCGGTAGGGGCCGTCGCCGCCGTCGCTGACGAGGTGGAAGCCGAGCTCGCCGTTGCCGCCCTCGACGGCGAAGTAGGACTCCGACGGCGGAATCTTCACGCCCCAGGACCACATGACGAGCTCGAAGTGATTCATCAGGCCTTCGATGCTGCCGTAGGTCCGCTCCTTGGGCGGAAGCGTGACGCCGCGGCCGGCCGCGCGCGTGCCGGCGGCCGCCTCCAGGCCCATCCCTTCGAGCGTCCGGTCCACTTTCGCCGCGTACTTGGCCAGGAGCGCGGTGTCCCCGGCCTTGCCCGCGTCCTGGATCTCGTAGGCGTGCTTGATCTCCTTGGGCTCGAGCGAATGCTTGCCCTCGGGAATCTGGGAGAGGCATTGCTCGACGAGCCGAAGGGACTGCTCGATCTCCGCCATCCGGCACAGGTAGCGGTCGTAGTTGTCGCCCGTCGCGCCGACCGGGATCTCGAAATCGAGCCGGTCGTAGACGGCGTAGGGATGCGCGCGGCGCACGTCGTAGGCGACGCCGGTCGAGCGCAGGAACGGGCCCGTGATCCCGTAGGCGATCGCGTCGGCCGAGGAGAGCGCGCCCGTGCCCTCCATGCGGTCCATGAAGATGCGGTTGCGCGTGAGCAGCTTGTCGCTCTCGGCGACGGCCGAGCGCACTTCCTTGGCGATCGCGCGGAACTTTCCGGCGAAGTCCGCCGGCAGGTCGCCCTTGACGCCGCCGACCCGCGTGAACGCGGTGGTGACGCGCGCGCCGGTCAGGTTGTCCACGAGCTGGTAGAGGCACTCGCGCGCCTTGATCAGGTACAGGAACACCGTGAGCGAGCCGAGCTCCATCGCCGAGGCGCCCACGCAGGTCAGGTGGTCGGTCACGCGCGAGACCTCGGAGGCGATGACGCGGATGTACTGGCCCCGCTCCGGAACCTCGATGCCCGCCAGGCGCTCGACGGCCATGGCGTAGCCGACGTTGTTGATGAGCGGGGACACGTAGTTGAGCCGGTCGGTCCAGGGCACCACGTTGTTCCAGGTCTCGCTCTCGGCGTGCTTCTCGAAGGCGCGGTGGAGGTAGCCGATCTCGGCGTCCACGTCGACGATGGTCTCGCCCCGCAGCTCGAGGACGAGGCGCACGACGCCGTGCATGGCCGGATGCGCCGGGCCCATGTTCAGCATGTACGTCTTCTGGCTGCGCGCGCGGGCGTCGCTCATCATTCGCCCGTGACCGTCGGCTTGAGGATGTTGAAGCTGGGGCTGCCGGCCTTTTCCCCGCTTTTCGGGCCGATCAGCGGCTGGCGCCTCGCGATCGGGTAGTCCTTGCGCAGGGGGTGGCCGGAGAACTCCTCGTACATCAGCAGCCGCTTGATGCCGGGGCGGTCGAGGAACTTGACGCCGAACATGTCCCAGACCTCGCGCTCGAGCCAATCGGCGTTGGGCCACAGGCCCATCACGGAACGAAGGACGGGCAGTTCATCAACGGCGCAATGGATCTCCTGTCGACCAAGATCCTGTCCCGTGGCGGCATCCAGCTTCATCAACCGGTAGATGACATCGAAGCGGGGCGTCCTGCCCTTCGGCAGATAATCCACGCAGGTCATGTCCACGAGCATGTTGTAGCCCTCGGCCTTGAGCTTCGCCAACTCCTCGACGTTCGCCGCGGCGGGGATGTTCATCGGAACGGACCGCGCGTTTTCTGAATCTTCTCTTGGAGCATGGTCAAGCCTTGAATGACCGTCTCCGGGCGCGGCGGGCAGCCGGGGATGTAGAGGTCCACCGGGAGGATCGTGTCGATGCCCTGGACGGTCGCATAGTTGTTGTAGAAGCCGCCGGTGCACGTGCAGACGCCGAAAGCGACGACCCACTTGGGCTCGGCCATCTGGTCGTAGATGCGGCGCAGGACGGGAGCGATCTTGTGGCTGATCGTGCCGACGACCATGAGCACGTCGGCCTGGCGCGGGGAGAAGCGCGGAAAGCCCGCGCCGAAGCGATCCATGTCGTAGTGCGAGGCCGCGGTGGACATGTACTCCATGCCGCAGCACGCGGTCACGAACGGGTACTGGAAGATCGAGTACTTGCGCGCCCAGCCCAGGGCCGCGTCGAGCTGGGTCGTCATGACGCCGGCGGGGGCGGCCTCGCCTTCTAGCGGCATTCGAGGACCCCCTTGCGCCAGAAGTACGCCAGCATCAGCAGGACGAGGGCGGTGAAGGCCGTGATCGCCAGCATGCCGGACAAGTCGAGGACCGGCTTCGACAGCGCCCACGGCAGGAGGAAGGCCAGGTCCACGTCGAAGACGACGAACAGGACGGCGTAGCGCCAGTAGGAGACGGTCATGCGCTCGTACGCGGACGCCAAGGGCGGCAGGCCGGTCTCGTAAGGGAGTTCCGCGTCGCCCTGATGCTTGGGGCGCGGGCCGAACAGGCGGCCGGCGCCGGCGAAGAAGGCCGTGATCCCGAGCACGACGAGCAGGTTGACGGCGAGGGCGAACAGGGAGAGCTTGCTCATAGGGTCATCAGCCAGGGGGCCGCGCCGAGCAGGAGCGCGCCCGCGGCGCACGCGACGACGAGCGGGGCGCCGGAGCCGGCCTCGGGCGCCGGCCCCTCGGGCGCCTCGAACCACAGCTCGCGCGTCATGCCCAGGTAGTAGGCCAGCGAGATCAGCGCGGAGAGCGCCGCGGCCGCCGCGGGCCACAGGAGGCTCGCGTCCACGGCGCGCCAGAGCAGGAGGAGCTTGGCGATGAAGCCGCCCGTGGGCGGGATGCCGCCGAGGGCGAAAAGCAGGATCGTGAAGGCGGCGGCGGCGACGGGCATGGCGAGCCCCCGGCCCTTGAGCTGGGTCCGCGTCTCCAGGCCCGAGCACCGGATGAAGGCGAAAGTCCCGTTGCTCATGAACGCGTAGGCGCCGAGAAAGAACACGAGCGCGGAAACGCCCTCGGCGGGACGCCCGGAGACCGCCCAGGCGCCCACGCCGATGATCAGCAGGCCGGCGTTGGAGATCGAGGAGTAGGCGAAGAGGCGCTGCAGACGCTCCTGGCGCAGGGCCATGATCGAGCCGGCGAGCGCGGTGAGCGCGCCGATCGCGGGCAGGAGGGCGGCGAAGCGCGCCTGCGGGGCCCACTCGCACAGGCGCATCAGGAAGAGGACCGCCGCGGACTTCATCGCGGTGGACAAGAAGCCGGACACCTCGGGCGCCGAGGCCTCGTAAGCGTCGGGCAGCCACCAATTGAGCGGAAACGCGCCGAGCTTGAAAAGCGCCGCGGACGCCATCAAGGCCGCGCCCGCCTGTCCCAGCGGCGAAAGGAGCGTCGAGGCCGCCAGGCCGCGCGTGTCGGCGTAGTACATCGCCAAGCCGAGCATGAACAGCGCGCCGGCCGCGCCGCCCGCGAAGAAATACTTGATCGCCGCCTCGAGCCCGCGGGAGCCGGGACGCGAGCGCGCCACGAGCAGGTAGGCGGGCAGGGACATGAACTCCAGGGCGATGAACAGC
>JACQJQ010000025.1 GCA_016204945.1 Elusimicrobiota bacterium | reverse complement strand
GCCTACGACCGGACCGGGCTCGACGCCAAGAAGCTTTCCATTCTCGATGTGGAAATTCCCCTCATCAGGATTCCCGTCAGCCCCGGCCGGAATCTCGCCGTGCTCATCGAGGTTGCGGCGCTGAATCAGCGCCTGCGCACGCAGGGATACTTCTCCGCGGAAAACTTCAATCGCCGCCTTATCGAGCGGATGAAGACGAAGGAGCGCGACGGATGAAGCCCCCGCGGAAGAAGATCTTCGTCATCACCGGGATCTCGGGCGCGGGCAAGAGCCAGGCGCTCAAGGTGTTCGAGGATTTCGGATGGTTCTGCGTCGACAACCTGCCGATCGTCCTGCTCGATGAGTTCGCGGCCCTCGTGCAGAAGTCGCCGGCGATGACGCGCGTGGCCCTCGGCATGGACGTTCGCGAAGGCCGCGTGCTTGGGGCGCTTCCACCGCTTCTGCGCCGCTTGAAGCTTCGCGGCCTCGACGTCAACGTCTTGTTCATCGACGCGGAGGACGCGGCCGTCATACATCGCTTTTCCGAGACGCGCCATCGCCATCCGCTGGGCGGAAAGATCTCGGATTCGGTCAGGCAGGAGAGAAAGCTGCTCGCCCCGATCAAGGGCGCGGCGGACAAGGTCATCGACACCACGCGCCTGACCCTCGGGGAGCTCAAGGAAAAAATTTCCGAGACGCTGGGCTTGACCCTCATTCGGGAAATGACGCTGCAGGTCATCAGCTTCGGCTACAAGCACGGCATGCCGATCGACGCCGACATCGTCATGGATGTGCGCTTCTTGCCGAATCCGCACTATCAGCCGAGTCTGCGCAAAAGGACCGGCCTCGAGAAGCCGGTCCAAAAATACATTCTCAGCCAGCCGATCGCGAAGAAATTCTTGAACGACTGGCACCATCTGATCGCGAAGCTGCTTCCGTACTACGTGCGGGAAGGGAAATCCTACCTGACGATCGCCATCGGCTGCACCGGCGGCCGCCACCGCAGCGTGTTCTGCACGCGTTGGCTCGCGCAGAAGCTGCGCGCCACGGGACACCCCGTCCAGGAGTTCCATCGGGACGTCGCCCTGTGATCAATTTCATCGTCGTGACGCATGGGGAGTTCGGCGCCTATCTCGTGGAGGCCGCGGAGGGGATCATCGGCCGGCAGGCGCGCGGCGTGCGGGTCGTGGCCACCTCGTCGCGCCAACCCATCGCGGATATCCGGCAGCGCGTCAAGCGCGCGCTGGCCGAGTTGGCCAACCCCGACGGAATCATTCTCTTTACGGACATGCCCGGCGGCACGCCGAACAACCTTTCTTTCCCACTCGTGCGCGACGAGAGGCGAGTCGAGATGATCAGCGGAGTCAACCTTTACATGCTTGTTTCCGCGTTCAGCCAGCGGGAGCGCATGCCGCTCGACAAGCTCGTCGAAAAAATCGTCGCCGATGGCCAAAAATCCATCCGCGACATCCGCGCCATGTTTCAGGCGGCGGCGGGGGCGGGCTGATGGCCAAGGGCGTGACGCTTTTGCGCATAGACGACCGCCTCATTCATGGGCAGGTGGTCGAGGGATGGCTGCCGTCCCTCGGGGTCGACCTCGTCGTCGTGGCTTCCGACGCCGCCGCCGCCGATGAGGTTCAGACCGCGCTGATGAAAATGGCGCTGCCCTCGGCGATCGGCCTGCTCGTGCTGCCCGTCGCGGGCGCGGCGGCCGCGATAACCTCGCCCGGGATGTCGGCGCGCCGGGCCCTGGTTCTCGTGCCGGGGCCGGCGGAGGCCCTTTCGCTCGTGGAAAATGGCGTCCTGGTCGACCGCATCAACGTCGGCGGCCTTCATTACACCGTCGGCAAGGTCCAGCTCGGCCGCGCGCTGTTTCTCGATGAAAAGGACCGGCTGGCCTTGCGGGCGCTTGCGGCGAGGGGCATCCGGCTCGAGGGGCGGGCGCTCCCTTCCGACGTGGAGGAAGATCTGGCGGCCGCGTTGGAGGGGCGGTGACCGCGATCGCCGGACTTCTCGCGCTGGCCGTTCTTGAGCTCGACGCCGTGTTGGTCGCGCAAACTTTGGCGTCGCGCCCGCTGGTCGTGGGTATTTTGCTCGGCGCGCTCCAAGGCAGGGCCCTGGCCGGCGCCATGTTCGGCGCCGTCTTCGAGCTTCTGGGCCTGTGCGACCTGCCCGTCGGGGGCCGCTTGCCCTGGTCGGCCCCGGTCGCGGCCGGCACCGCGACGGTGCTTGCCGTCGGCGGAACGTCGTTTCCGCTCTGCTTCGCGGGCGGCGTCGCCGCCGGGGCCCTTCATTCCCGCGCCGAGGCGTTCGAGCGGAAGCGCCGCTCGGCGAGCGGCGACGCGCTCGCCGAGCGCGCGGCCGCCGGCGGCCGCGCGCTCGGGCTGGCGTTGGGCGCTTCGGTCATCGCGCACGCGGCGATGACCTTTGCTCTGGCCGGCTCGGTCGCGGTGCTTACCGCGTTTTTGGATCGGCGCTGCTGGATGGACGCCCCGGAGCTTTTACGCGCCGGGGCGGCGCTCGCGGCCTCGAGCGCGCCTTGGATCGGGTTATCCGGCGTCGCGGTTTGGGGCCTGAGGCGCGCATGAGCGCCCCGAAGATGTCGTCCTGGATGATGGCCCGCGTCGGCGCGCGCCTGCTGCTGCTTCAGGCGCGTTGGGATCCGGCGCGGATGCAGGGCCTCGGCCTGGCGTTCGCGCTCGATCCATGGCTCGCCGTTTGCTGGAGCGGCGAGCCCGAGGGCCTGCTCTCGGCGCGGCGGCGCCATCTCGGATACTTCAATACGCATCCGATCGCGGCGTGGCTTGTGGCGGGCATCGTCTGCCGTCAGGAAGCCTTGGCGGCGGCGCTGCCGAGCGCCGCTCGCGAGGCGGCGATCGGCCGGATCCACGCGCTCAAGGCGGGGTTGGGCGCGTCGCTCGCCGGCTCATATGACTCCTTCTTTTGGGGTGCCCTGCGCCCGGCGAGCGCCCTCGCCGGCATTCTCGCGGCGCAGGCGGCTTATTTCTTGGGATCGACGCGCGCGCCGTTCTGGGCGGCCGCGGCGGCGCTTCTCGCCTACAACGCCCCGGCCGTCGCCGCGCGCCTTTACGGCCTGTCGCGCGGCGCGGTCCGCGGCGAGCTTGCCGCGGCGGAGCTGGCGGGCCTTCCCGTTCAATCCTGGATACTCGGGCTGCGCCGGGCGACGGTCTGCGCGGCGGCGCTGGCGTTCGTCCTGGCCGCGGGGCCGCTTGGCGGCGGAGAGCGGCTGACGGCGGCGCTTACCTGCGCGGCGGGAGCGCTTCTTTCGTGGCGGGGCGTTTCACCGCTGGCCCAGATCGGATTCGTCGGGCTCGGCGGCATGGCCGCGTCCGCCGCCGGACTGCGGCCATGACGGAAAAAACACTGACGATCAAGAATCACATGGGACTGCACGCGCGCCCCGCGGCGCTGTTCGTCCAGGAGGCCGGCAAGTTCAAGAGCCAGATTTTCGTCGTCAAGGACGGCCTGCAGGTCAACGGGAAGAGCGTCATGGGCCTCATGCTTCTGGCCGCGGAGAAGGGCGCCAAGCTGACGGTCAGAGCCGACGGCCCTGACGAGATCAGGGCGCTCGAGGCGCTCGAGAAGATTTTTGAGCGCAAGTTCGATGAGGCCTAGATGATCGTCATCAAGGGCATAGCCGCCAGTCCCGGCATCGCGATCGGGCGGGCCTATGTGATCGAGGACGAGGACATCGTCGTCGAGCGCGTCGAGATATCCCGCGATAAGATCAAGGAGGAGGTCCGCCGCTTCAAAGTCGCGCAGAAGGCGACCCACCGAGACCTGGACGCCGCCGAGATCAGGGTGCTCAGGGTTCTCGGCAAGCACCATGCCAAGCTCATCGATGCCCACCGCCTCATCCTCAAGGATTCGCTGATCACGCACGACGTGCCCAAACGGATCCAGGAGGAGGGGGTCAACGCCGAGTTCGCGCTGTCCGAGGCGCTTGAGCAGGTCAACCGGCAGTTCGAGCGCATGGACGACGAGTTCTTCCGCGAGCGCCGCCACGACCTGTTCGACGTCGGCAAGCGACTGCTTCTGCATCTGATGAGGCGGCAAAAACGCTCGCTGGCCGACATCGACGAGGAGTGCGTGCTGATTTCCCGCAATCTTCTTCCCTCCGACACGCTCGGCCTCAAGGACACGAAGATCATCGGTTTTGCCACCGATCTCGGCGGCAAGACGAGCCACACCGCGATCCTCGCGCAAAGCCTGGAGATCACGGCCGTCGTCGGCCTCTCCGATGTAAGCCGCCGCGTGCGCACCGGCGATACGGTCATCCTTGACGGCGAGCAGGGGCTCGTCATCATCAACCCGGGTCCGGAAACGATCGCGAAGTACGAGAAGGTCCGGCAGAGGTCCGTCGCTGAGGAACGGTCGCTGGAGGCGCTCAAGGGTCTTCCCACGGTCACGCTCGACGGCCGCGCGTTTCGCCTCGAGGCCAACCTGGACTCGCCGGAGGACCTCAAGGCCGTCGTCGCCCTTCAGGCGGACGGCGTGGGCCTTTTCCGCACCGAGTATCTCTTTCTCAACAGGACCGAGCCCCCCTCGGAGGAGGAGCAGGTCAAGGCGTACTCCTCCGTGGTGAAGGCCATGGAGGATCGCGAGGTCGTCATCCGCACGGCGGATATAGGCGGAGACCGGCTTTCCCTCCTCGGCATCGAGGGGCCCAAGAACGAGACGAATCCTTTCATGGGTCTTCGGGGGGTGCGCCTGTTTTTGCGCCATCTCGACCTCTTCAAAACCCAGCTTCGCGCCATCCTGCGCGCCGGGCTCAAGGGAAAGGTCCGCGTGATGATCCCGATGGTTTCGGCCGTCGGCGAGGTCCTCGCCGCGCGGCGCCTTCTCGAGCAGGCGCGCGCTGAGTTGGCGGCGGAAGGCGTGGCGCTCAAGGAGGACGTCGAACTCGGCATCATGGTCGAGATTCCTTCGACGGCGATCCTGCTCGACGCCTTCCTGCCGCATGTCGACTTCGTCTCGATCGGCACGAACGATCTCATCCAATACACGCTTGCCGTCGACCGCGTCAACGAGAACGTTTCGCATCTCTACGACCCCTATCATCCGGCCGTCGTCCGCCTCCTTGACTCCATCGTGCGCGTCGCGCACGCGAAGGGGAAATGGGTCAGCGCCTGCGGCGAGATGACCTCGGATCCGCGCGCGGTGCCGCTGCTCGCGGGCCTCGGCGTCGACGCGTTGTCGGTCTCGCCCCGCATGTTTCTGCGCATCAAGCAGGCGATTCGCGGCCTTAGGCACGAGTCGATGAAGAAGCTGGTCGCAAGGGCCGTTTCTTGCTCCGAATCAGACGAGGTTCGGGGTTTGTTGGAACAGAATCCCTGATTCCATGAGCGCCCCGGACCGCATTCGAAATTTTTCGATCATCGCCCATATCGATCACGGCAAATCCACGCTGGCCGACCGCCTGCTCGAACTGACGGGAACCATCCAATCGCGGGACATGCAGGCGCAGATCATGGACTCGATGGAGCTTGAGCGCGAGAGGGGCATCACCATCAAGGCAAAGGCCGTGCGCATGGACTACACGGCGCCCGACGGGGAGAAATGGCTTCTCAATCTCATCGACACGCCCGGCCATGTGGACTTCACTTACGAGGTCAGCCGGGCGCTCGCCGCGTGCGAGGGGGCCCTTCTCGTCGTGGACGCGACGCAGGGCGTCCAGGCCCAGACCCTGGCCAACGCGACGCTGGCGCAGGCCGTCGGCCTGAGGATCGTCCCCGTCATCAATAAGATCGACCTGCCCTCGTCCGACGTCGACGGCGTTCTCGAGCAGATTTTCGACGTGCTCAAGATCGTCGAGGACCCGGTTCTCATCTCGGCCAAGAGCGGCGAGGGCGTTCAGGGGGTGCTCGACGCGGTCATCAGGGACATCCCCGCTCCGGCCGGCAAACCGGAGGCCCCCCTATCCGCGCTGATCTTCGACTCCTCCTATTCGACCTTCCGCGGCGTGATCCTGCTCGTGCGCGTCGTCGACGGCTCCCTGAAGAAGGGGATGCGCGTCAAATTTTTTTCAACCGAGACCGAGGCGGTCGTCGAGGAGGTGGGTTTCCTCAAGCCGAAGCAGGTTCCCTCCGCCGAGCTTTCCGCCGGCGAGGCGGGGTACTTGATCTGCGGCATCAAGGACATCCACACGGTGCGCGTGGGCGACACCGTCATGGAGAGCGGGCGCCCGCTCGCGCGGCCGCTGCCCGGCTACAAAGAGGCCAAGCCCATGGTCTTCGCCGGGATTTTCCCGATCGACCAGTCCGAATACACGGCCCTCAAATTCGCGCTCGACAAGCTCAATTTGGAGGACTCCTCCTTCAACTACATGGCCGATTCCTCCCAGGCCCTCGGATTCGGCTACCGCCTCGGTTTTCTCGGCCTGCTTCACATGGACATCATCAAGGAGCGCCTGACGCGGGAGTTCAATCTCGACTTGATTGTGACCGCGCCGAACGTCATCTACCGCGTCCAGACGCACGGTGGAAAATGGATCGTCATAGACAACCCGGCGAAATTTCCAGCGCACGGCGACATCAAGACCATCGAGGAGCCCTACGTCCTGCTCACGATCGTGCTGCCGATCGAGCATCAGGAGCCGGTGCTCAACCTCATTAAGGAACGCCGCGGCGTCTACGTCGGCATCGAGTACCTGTCGCCGACGCGCATGCTCATCAAGTACGAGCTGCCGCTGGCCGAGATGGTCGTCAACTTCTACGACCGCCTGAAGTCCGTCTCCAAGGGGTACGCGACGCTCGACTACCAGTCGATCGGGGACCGCGAGTCGGACATGGTCAAGCTCGAGGTGCTGATACACGCCGAACCCGTCGACGCGCTGAGCCAGATCGTCCACCGGGACAAGGCCCAGGACGTGGGTCGCAAGCTATGCGAGAAGCTCAAGGAGCTCATCGACCGCCAGAACTTCGAGGTCGCGATCCAGGCGCGCGTCAACGGCAAGATCATCGCGCGCGAGACGCTCGGAGCCAAGCGCAAGGACGTCATCGCCAAATGCTACGGCGGCGACATCACGCGCAAGAAGAAGCTTCTGGGCAAGCAGAAAGAGGGAAAGAAGCGGGCGAAGCTCATCGGCTCCGTCGAAGTCCCCCAAGAGGCGTTTCTCGCGGTCCTGAAGATCGACGAGGACGCAAACTAGCCTTACAGGATATCCATGGAAGAGAGACTGCTGTTCGTCGGCGTGTCGCTCGGGATCTTCGCCTGGTTTTCCCGCCGCTGGAAGGACCGCGGCGGGCCGGCGGCGCCGCTCCAGTCCGGAGCCTGGCACGCCCTGTTTTACGCGATCGCGGCCTTCTCGATCGTGATGGTGCTCACGATGGTTTTCGAGGGCCGCACGAAGGTGATCGTCGTCTGGGGGCGGGCGCTGCGCGCGGGAGACCTGATCCCCGCGCTCGCGGCCGCGGGCGTCGCCGCCATCGTCGGTTTTTGGCGGGCGTGGTCCAAGGGCAAGAGCGTCGCGAGCCGCCGCTTCTACCTGGACGACGACCTGGAGTGGGCGGACACCGTCTTCTCCTCCGCCCTGCTCGCCTGGGTCCTCATGACCTTCCTCATGCAGGCGTTCAAGATCCCCTCCGGGTCGATGGAGAAGACCCTGCTCATCGGCGACCACCTGTTCGTCAACAAGTTCATCTACGGCCTGCGGGTGCCGATCTGGGGCAAACGGATCCTGCCCCTGCGGGGAGTGGAGCGCGGCGACGTGATGGTCTTCGAGTTTCCGGTCGTCGATCCGAACGAGACGCACTGCGGCAAGGTCAATGCCGGCGAGAACTTCATCAAGCGCGTCGTGGCCCTTCCGGGCGAAACGGTCGCCGTCCGCGGAGGCAAGGTCTTGATCAACGGCAGGCCCGCGCCCGACGAAGACCACGCCCGCTGGGACGATCCGTACCGTCAGCCGGAGTCCGCGTACGCGGGCGGCATCTCGTCCGAGCGCTACCAGGAATTGTGGCAGGAGCATAAGCTTGATCGAGCGCTCGGGGACGCGCAGCGGGACCATTTCGGGCCGGTCAGGATTCCCGCGGGCTCCTACTTCATGATGGGCGACAACCGCGACCACTCGTGCGACTCGCGCTATTGGGGCCCCGTTTCCGAGAAATTCATCAAGGGGAAGGCCTGGTTCATTTACTGGCCGCCCTCGCGCATGAAGGTGGTCCGCTGAAGGCGCGGGGTCTAGAGGGAGATGCCGAGCCTGCGCAGGATCGCCGCGTATAGCGCGTAGCCCGCTCCCGTCGCCGCGCAGGCGGCGCCGAGCGCCGGCCAATAGCCCCAGCCCCGCCTAAGGAGCGCGGGCAGGAGCAGGAAGAAAATAAGCGAGGGCAGAAGCGCCCAGAAGATTCCTTCCGTCATCGCCGCGACCCGCCCGGCGTCCTTGGTCTCCGCGTACAGCCAGGAGAGCGCGAGCAGGGACGACAGCGGCAGGGAGATTAGGAGCGCGCCCGCCAAGGCCGAGCGCTTGCCGAGCTCGGAGGCGCCCGCTATGATCAGGGCCGACAGAACGATCTTAAGGGCGAACATCAGGGGGCCCCGTAGCCCGCGGGATTGTCCTTCTGCCAGCGCCAGTGGTCTGAGCACATCCGGTCCAGGCCGCGGATCGCCGTCCAGCCGAGCTTTTTCTTCGCGAGAGCGGCGTCGGCCCAGATTGCCGCCGCGTCGCCCGGGCGGCGCGGCATGATCTTGTGCGGGATGGCTTTGCCGGAGGCCTTGGCGGCGGCGGCGATGACCTCGAGCACCGAGTAGCCGCGGCCGGTTCCCAGGTTGACGGCCTGGGCGCCCCGGAAGTCGTCGAGCTTGTCGAGCGCGGCGACGTGGCCCAGGGCCAGGTCCACGACGTGGATATAGTCGCGCACGCCGGTCCCGTCGGGCGTCGGGTAGTCGCCGCCCCAGACGCCGACGAATTCGCGGCGGCCGACGGCCGTCTGCATGATGTAGGGCATCAGGTTGTTAGGAACGCCCCGCGGATCCTCGCCGATGAGGCCGCTTTCGTGGGCGCCGACCGGGTTGAAGTAGCGCAGCAGCGCGATCCTCCAGCGCCGATCCCCGCCCGCGAGCTCATAGCACATGTCCTCGATGTCGAGCTTGGTCTTGCCGTACGGGTTGAGGGCCGCGCGCGGGTGGCGCTCGTCGACGGGATTCTTCTCCACGGCGCCGTACACGGTGCAGGACGAGGAGAAGACGAGCCGGCGGCAGGAGGTCTTCTCCATCGCGGCGAAGAGATTTCGGGTGCCGAGGACGTTGTTCTCGTGGTAGAGCCGGGGCTTTTCCACGGACTCCCCCACGGCCTTCAGGCCGGCGAAGTGCAGCACGGCGTCGAAGCCCTCGCCGACGAGGCCGTCGAGCGCGCCGGGC
>JACQJQ010000029.1 GCA_016204945.1 Elusimicrobiota bacterium | reverse complement strand
GCGGCGTGCGGGTCGTGAGGGACGCCTATCTGGGAACGGCGCTCGCGGAGCCGGAACCGAAAACGTCCGGCCGCGGCCTGGTCGTTTGCGCCTCCGGACGCCTGGCCTTCGCTCGCCAGCCCGAGGCCTTCGTCCGTCTGGCCCAGCGCCTGACGGACGCGCGCAACGGCGTCAAGTGCGTGTGGATCGGCGATGGGGAACTGCGGCCGCTGATGGAGGAGATGATCCGGGACATGGGCTTGACGGGCAAGCTGGAGGTGACCGGTTGGCTGCCGCACGAGGAGGCCCTGCGCCGCCTGGCGGACTCGGACGTTCTTGTGCATTACTCGCGCTGGGACGCCATCCCCAACGCCGTGCTGGAGGCGATGGCCTGCGGCCTGCCGGTCGCCGCCTCGGATATTCCCGGAAACCGCGGGCTGATCGTTCCGGGCGAGAACGGCCTGTTGGCGGCCACCGAGATCGAGCTTTTGGAGAGGACCCTTCAGCTGATCGACGATCCCGAGCTCAGGTGCCGGCTGGGCGCCCGCGGCCGCGCCGTCGCGCGCGACGAGTACTCGCGCGAGCGGCTGTTGAAGGAAATTTCAGAGCTTTACAACATTGAAAAACAGATTAAGCTATCGAATTAGCGTCGAAGTTCGGCAAGAAGGTTTGCGAGCGGCATGACGCGCACGCCCCTGCCTATTGGATAGGATGATGAGACCGGCGCGGCAATAAAGGCTTTGCGTATGCGTAGATCGTCCAAAGCGGTCCAGAATCCTTTGGAAACCGTAGGAGACGTCGAGGCCTTGCACTCCACGGCGATGCGCTCGCCGCCTCGCTCCAAGACGAGATCCAGTTCCGTGCCGGCCGACGTCCGGTAGAAGCCGGCTTGCCACTCGCGGCCAAGAGCGTTGAGAATGTTTTCGATGACCAGACCCTCCCAGGAAACGCCGTAGACGGGGTGGCCGAACAGGACTTGGGCCGAGGGCAAGCCGAGCAGGGCGTGGAGCAGGCCGCAGTCGCGAAGATAAATTTTCGGAGAGCGGACAAGCCGCTTCTTTAGGTTTGCTTCAAATGGAGGAAGGACCCGGATAAGGAACGTCTGCTCCAGGATGTCCACGTAAGAGCGTACGGTCGTGTGGCTTAAGCCCAGTGATTGTCCCAATTGCGAGCTGTTGAGCAGTTGGCCGTGGTTGTGGGCGCACATCTGCCAAAATCGATGCAGCGTCTGCGCCGGTATCCGTATGCCGAGCTGGGGGATGTCTCTTTCGAGAAAGGTCCGGATGAAGTCTTCCCGCCAGGTGAAACTGGCGGAGTCGGAGGGGGCGAGATAGCTTCTGGGAAATCCTCCTCGCGTCCAGAGCCGGCGCAAAGCGGTCTTCCCCGTGCCTTTAACTTTGCTGATTTCAGGCAACGAAAAAGGCCCCAACTCGAGATAGCTGATGCGGCCGGCCAGAGTTTCGGAGCTCTGGCGGAGAAGGTCGGGCGAAGCCGAACCCAGCACGAGCAATTGACCGTTGCCGCCTGATTCATCCAGGATGCTTCTGAGAACCGGGAAAATTTCCGGCGCCCTCTGCACCTCGTCGAGGCAGACGAGGCGGTCTTTCTGCAGATGGAAGAATGCTTCCGGGTCCTGGAGTTTGGCGCGGTCGGAGGGCCTCTCCAGATCGAGATAGCACGAAGGCCGTGTCTGGAGAATGGTCTTGGCCAAGGTGGACTTCCCGCACTGGCGGGGTCCCAGGATGGCGACGGCCGGGGATTCGCGCAGTCTCTGGAGCGCGTGCCGGAACAGAGCCCTTTTGATCATGAGTGTATTTTGAAATATAACATTTCAATTTGCAACATTAAGATCATCGGCGGAGGAGGGGAATCTGCTCCGCGGCGAAGGGAAACAGCATGGGAAGGTAGAGCAGTTTGTGGCGCGCGGCGCTGCCCAGGTCTGGCTCGAGCAGTCCCGCGCTCGCGGCCATGCCGGCGAAGAAGAGCATGAGAAAGACGCGGCCCGAGGTCTTGGGGCCGCGCAGGGCTCCCAGGACGCCGAGGCCGGCCAAGGCCAGCAGGAGAAGGTTCTCGAGCCCCGCCATGACGCGGCCGATTTTTCCCTCCATGGGGTACAGGCCGGGCAGGGGCATGAAAAGGGCGTGGAAGACTCCCTTGGGCAGGAAGGCGGCGACGTCCAGCCAGGACTCGAAGCGGGCCTCCGGAAAGAGCTGGGTCGAGATCTCGCGGCCGCGGTTGTCGCGGGCCCAGTTCCTGTCGACCTCCAGCTGGGAGCGCCGGAATTCGGTGAGGCCGCGGGGCGAGGTCGGGCGGGCCCGCTCGTCCCAGCTGACGGGGACGATGTGGGCGGCGAGGGCGCGGCTTCCCGGATTCTTGTCGCCCGTCCAGCGGCCCATCAGCCAGCGCGAGGCGGGGGCGTAGAGAGCCAGCGCGGCCAAGGACGCGGCGAGATAGAGCGTCGAGGCGCCGGAAGCTTTTCTGCGGCGGGCCAGTTCCAGGACGCAGGCCGCGGCCATCGCCGGCGTGAGGATCAGCAAAGTGTAGGCGCGGTAGAAAGCGCCCGCGGTCAGCGCGAGCGCGACTCCGGCTCCGATCAGAACGGCGCTCGCGGCCCGGCGCGCCGCGCCTTCGATCAGGACCAGGAAGCCCCAAAGCGCCAGGTAGGCGAGGAGGTTGCTGGGGGACTCCTTGAAGTTCTGCGAGGTGAAGAAGACGTTGGAAGGCCATACCGCGCACAGCGCGGCGCCGGCCAGCGCCGGTCCCGGTCCGAAAAGCGGCAGAAGGGCGGCTCCCAGAACGACGCAGGCCAGCGCCCCGAGAGCGGCGTGGAATAGCTTCACGGCCAGGGGGCGCGGCCCGAACAGGCGGTAGAGCGCCAGCTGGGTTTTGACCTGGATGACCTGGCTTTGGGTGGCGTGGGAGACGAAGGGGCGCCCTTCTTTTTGGGCGGCCATGGTCTGCTCCACCAGGAGCTCGATGCGCTGGGCGTCGGTGTAGTAAAAGGGGGGGAAAAGAGGGCGAGTCTCGGTCAGAATCGCCGCGCCCGCGCGCAGGGCCAGGGCG
Organism: Elusimicrobiota bacterium; assembly: GCA_016204945.1. Classification (GTDB taxonomy): domain Bacteria; phylum Elusimicrobiota; class Elusimicrobia; order UBA1565; family UBA9628; genus GWA2-66-18. Next base: position 7,806 of record JACQJQ010000029.1, on the reverse strand, counting down.
GCGACGCCGATCCAAATCAATTTCGTTCTAGTCGGAGACACGGTAGCGCAGAAGGCACCAGAGGTAGGAGAAGCCGTCCTTCCAGGTGATTTTCTTGCCCTCGGCGTAGGTGCGGCCGGAGTAGGAGATGGGAACTTCGTAGAGACGCAGGCGGCGCTTGCAGGTCTTGGCCGTGAGCTCGGCCTCGATGCCGAAGCGCTCGCTGCGCAGCGGCATGGCCTTGAGGTGGTCGGTCAGGAAGGCCTTGTAGCAGGTTCCCATGTCCGTCAAGTTGATGTCGTAGAGCACGTTGGTGACCAAGGTGAAGATCAGGTTTCCGAAGTAGTGCCAGAAGAAGAGGACGCGATGGGGCCCGCCCAGGAAGCGCGAGCCGTACACCGCGTCCGCGCGCCCGTCGAGCAGGGGCCCGAGCATCATGGGGTAATCGGCGGGATCATACTCGAGGTCGGCGTCCTGGACGATCGTGATCTCCCCGGTCGCGCGCGCCAGGGCGGTCCTCAGCGCCGCGCCCTTGCCCCGGTTGCGCTCATGCCGGACGACGAGCGCGCGGCCCTCCAGCCCTTGGAGGAGCTCGCGCGTGCCGTCGGTCGAGGCGTCGTCGACGATGATGATCTGCTTCGCTGTGGGAAGGGGCACGGCCTCGACGCGGCGCAGCAGCTCGAGCACCGTGGCCTTCTCGTTGTAGACGGGAATCAGGACCGAGAGCGTTTTCGCCACGAAGCGATTATAGGATTTCCCGCGCCGGACGAGCGCCCGCTCCGAGCTGCCAGAGGAGGAAGAACAGTGTGGCGACCTGCTCCGTCTGCCAGGCGACCTCGGTGAGATTCATGACGAGAAACGCGGCCGTCGCCGTCGCCGCCCAGAGGGACCAGGCGTCGCCGCGCGCGCGCTCGGCGCGCCAGGCTCCGAGCAGGAGCGTGCCCAGCGCGGCGAGCAGGATGAGCAGGCCCGGGACGCCGCGTTCGGCCAGCTGGTGCAGGTAGACGTTGTGCGCGTTGCCCCAGGTCCCTTCGCCGTCTATTTTTTCGGGATGATAGCGCTCGAAGGACTCCCGGTAGCGCCCGGGTCCGACGCCGGTCAGCGGGCGGTCGCGGGCGACGCGCAGGGCCACGTCCCAGAGCGCCAGGCGCGAGCGGTGCGGGCTCGTCGCGCCGTCGCGCGAGAAAAGATTGCGGAGGCTGCGTCCGGCCGTGGGCATGACCTCCCAGAAGGCGACGACGCCGGCCAGGATCAGGAGCGCGGCCAAGGCGTGGCGTCGCCAGCGCGCCTCGAGGAGGCAGGCCGCGCCGTAGGCCGCGGCCGCGGCGACGAGGACGGCCCGCGTTTGCGACAGGACGAGGGCCGCGGCGAGCAAAGCGAGCAGGACGGCCGCCGCGCGCCGCCGTCCCGGCGCCGCTCCGGGGCGGGCCAGATACGCGGCCGCGCCGAGAAGCCCGAGCCCGACCACCTCGGCGTAGGAGACGGGATGCAGGAAGCCGTGCGCCCGGACCCGGGCCTCGCCGCCGATCCAATCGGCCGCGGCCTGATAGACGCCGACGGCCGCGTGCAGGCCGAGGCCCGCGGCGAGGGGCGTCGCGACCGAGACGCCGTCCGCCGCGAGGAGCGCCGCGCCGATCGCCAGGAAAGCCCAGGCCTTATGAAGGTCCTTGGGCCAAAGGCGCAGGCTCGCTTCCGGGTCCAGCCCCGCGAGCGAGGCGATCAGGGACCAGGCGACGTAGGCCGTCAGAGCGAGGAAAACCGGCGAGCGGGCGGCTTCGCCCAGCGCGTTCAGCGCCGCGCGGCGGTCGCTTGCGAAAAGCCAGACCAAGACGAGGCTGATCGCGGCGAGGGCGGCGTTCGCGCCGGCGATCGACAGCGGCAGCGCCGCGGCGAGCGCCGCGAGTCCGAGGGACAGCGCGCGGCGGGGGGTCATGCCGCCGTAGCGTACAAAATAATGTTCCGGCGGCGGCCTGTCCGCATTTGATGTAGAATTTGCTCCGCGCACATTGCGGAGGAGAGCCGATGGCCATTGAAGAGCTGACCAAGGAACAGATTCTGTCCATGACGGCGGCGGAAAAGGACCGCTGGTGGCTCAAGAACGTCTACAAGGGCGACATGCCCCAGCTCAACTTGCGCTCCGCCGCCACCGGCATGCTCCTGGGCGGCGTCCTTTGCCTGACGAACCTCTACGTCGGCATCCGGACCGGATGGACGCTGGGCGTCGGCATCACGTCGGTCATCCTGTCCTTCGCGATGTTCAAGGTTCTCTCCAAGCTCAAGCTCGGCGCCGAGATGACGGTGCTGGAGAACAACGCGATGCAGTCCATCGCGACCAGCGCCGGCTACATGACCGCTCCCCTGATCTCGTCGATGGCCGCCTACATGGCCGTCACCGGCAAGATGATCCCGTGGCAGCATACGATGATCTGGCTGATCGTCCTGGGCGTGATGGGCGTGCTCTTCGCCTTCCCGCTCAAGAAGCGCTTCATCAACGACGAGCAGCTCCCCTTTCCCGAGGGCTACGCGGCGGGCGTGGTGATGGACAACCTCCACGGCGGCGAGGGCGAGGAGGGGGTGTTCAAGGCGAAGCTCCTCGGCGGAGGCGCGGCCGTCTCCGCGGCGGTCGAGACGATGTGCAACGAGAAGGTCATGAGCTCCATGCGCCTGGGCTGGCTGAGCCTGCCCGCGCATTGGGACGACTTCATTTACAAGTGGTTCACGCCGAGCTTGATGGGCACGCCCCTGAAGAATCTGACGATTCAGTTCGACACGTCGATCGTCATGGTCGGGGCGGGCGGCCTGATGGGCATGAAGACGGCCGTCTCGCTGATGGTCGGCGCGGTGCTCAACTACGTCGTCCTGGCGCCGTACATGATCAAGCAGGGCGTCATCGAGGGGACCGGCTTCAAGAACATCACGATGTGGGCGCTGTGGGGCGGCGTCGCGGTGATGACGACCTCGTCGATCTACTCCTTCCTCTCCAAGCCGCAGGTCATCCTGCAGTCGTTTCGCGGCCTCTTCGGCAAGAAGAAGGCCGGAGACGAGGACGTCCTCAAGGACATCGAGCTTCCGATGTGGCTGTTCGCCGCCGGCATCCCGGTCGTCGGCCTGCTCACGGTCTGGGCCGGCCACGTCTTCTTCGGCATCCATTGGTGGATGGGCATCATCGCCATTCCGCTCGTCTTCGTCTTCACCCTCATCGCCGTCAACTCCACGGGCCTGACCTCGATCACGCCGACCGGGGCGCTGGGCAAGCTGACCCAGCTGTCCTTCAGCGTGCTGGCCCCGGGCAACATCACGACGAACATCATGACGGCCGGCATCACGGGCGAGGTCGCCTCGAGCGCCGCGAACCTCCTCATGGACATCAAGCCCGGCTACATGCTGGGCGGCAAGCCGCGCCACCAGGCCGTCGGCCACGTCCTGGGCATCATCGCCGGCGCGCTGGTGTCGGTCCCGGTGTTCTACCTCATGATCCACGGCGACCTGTCCTTGCTGATGTCGGACAAGCTGCCCATGCCGGCGGCGCAGATATGGCTGGCGGTGGCCAAGGTCCTCACGCAGGGCTTGAGCTTCCTGCATCCGAGCGCGCGCGCCGCGATCCTGATCGGCGCCATCCTGGGCGTCGTCATCGAGTTCGCCAATCAGCGCACGCACGGCCGCTTCCCGATCTCGGGCGTCGGCCTGGGACTGGCCTTCGTGCTGAAGTTCAGCGATTCGCTGTCCATGGCCCTGGGCGCCATGCTGTTCTGGCTGGCCGGCCGCTTCTTCACCGACCGGAAAAGCTTCGGCTCCCGCGCCTTCGTCGACAACCAGGAGACCGTCTGCGCCGGCGTGATCGCCGGCGGCTCGATCATCGGCCTGGTGCTGATCCTGCTCGAGACCGTCGTTCTGAAGTAGGCCGGCCGATGTCGTAGATGAGGGCCGAGACGCCGGGGGCCACGCTCGTCCGGCCGGCCTCGCGCGCGGGCAGGCGTCCCGAGGCGAGCGCCCGCTCGATTCCCTCGTTGGCGCGGTTGAGGAAGGGGGGCAGCTCCGCCTCCGGAACGCCCGAGACGATGATCAGCCGGTCCGCGCCCTTGTCCTTGAGCCGGATCAGCGCCGCCTCGGCCGAGGTCTGCGCGTAGCCGAGGCTCACGAAGCGCAGGGGCAGGCCGCGGGCCGCGGCGAGCGAGGACAGGTTGTTGGCGTTGAGGCGGGGATGCTCGAGGGCCACGGCGGCGACCGTCCCGCCGCCGGCGGCCGTCGCGGCGACGAGCGCCTCCCGGTTCCAGGCGGGGCTCGCGGCGGGAAGAAGAAAGGTCCGGCGGATGAAGACAAGCGTTCCCGCGCCGAGGAGCAGGACGGCCGCGGCCGCCCGCGCCCGGCGCGAGTCGAAGGACATGGCCGCGCGCGCGGACAGCAGGGCCAGGGCGGGAAGCGCCGGCGCCGTGAAGCGGATCTCGGGATTGACGCCGAGCGCGAAAACCCCGAGAGGCGCGGCCCAGGCGAGGGCCAGGCGCGAGCCGTCGTCGACGTCCCCCCGGCGCGCGGCCGCGGCGGCGCAAAGCGCCATCGCCGCCGACAGAGGCCAGGACAGCGCGTCTCCGAGCAGGGCGGCGGAAAAATCCGAGAGGCGGGTTCCGAGGCTGTAGGCCGCGCCGGAGTAATTCGCGGCGATCTTCCCGAAACCGGCGCTCCAAGCGAAGCCGAGAACGTAGGGCAGGTTGAACGCGTACCAGGTCGCGGCCAGGGGCGCGGCGACGAGCAGGATCGTCTTGAGCTGCGGCCGAATCCGTTCGCGGCGCAGCCAGATGGGCCCGGCCAGATAAAGAGGAAAGAGGAGCTTGGCCAGCAGGCCGAGGCCGAGCAGGGCGCCCAGGCGCGCGCCCTCGCGCCGGTCCGTTCGCGCGGCGGCGACGCGCCAGACGGCGGCGGCGACGAGCGCGGTCAGGACGGGCTCGACGAGGAAGACCCGCGACAGGCCGTAGAGAAGCGGGAGCAGGGCCGTGAGCGCCGAGGCCAAGGCGGCGACGGCTTCGCGCCGCGGATGCGCGGGCCACAGCGCGCGGGCCGCGGCATGGACGGCGGCGCAGGTCGCGCCCAGGGCCGCGAGGTTGACCCAGACCGCGACGGCCTCGTCCGCGCCCGTCAGCGCGTACAGGGGGAGGGGAAGCAGGCTGAGGAGCGGCGCCTTGATTCGAAAAGCGGAGGCGTATTCTCCTATAAACGGAACAGGTCCGAGTTTGAGGGCGCTAAAAAGTCGGAAGCTGATCTCCAAATACCAGGCGTCGTCCCAGGCGGGCGAAGCGGGATCGGCGAGGACGCGCCAGGCGCCGGCCGCGAGCGTCGCCGCCGCGAAGACGGCGGCCGTCCAACGCAGCCGCCTCATGCGCCGGAGCCCGCGCCGGCGCGCGCGCCGAGAAAGAAGGTCAGCCCCAGGGCGAAGGACAGGCCGAGAGCCGCCGCGGCCCCCGTGACGCCGTACGCGGGGATCAGCCAGGCGGCGAGCGCGGCGTTGCCGAGTCCCGTGAGGAGCCCGCCGATCACGGAGACGCGCAGGCCGGAAAAGTCGCGGGCGGAGTAGAGCGCGGACAAGGTGCCGTGGGCGAGGGCCAGGACCGCGGCGCCGGAGAAGGCCAGGATCCAGTCCCAGCGCATCGGATATCGCCGTCCGAACAGCGCGAGCGCGGCGAGAAGCCCGGCCAGGAAAAACGTCCAGGCCCCGAGCAGGGCCGGGGCGGACCAGCGGCGGAGCATGTCCCAGGTCTCGCGCTGGCCGCGGGCGTCGCTGGCCATGGGAATGATCACGGCTTGGAGCATGTACAGAAGCGCCAGGGCCAGCTGGACGGTGGCCGTGAAGTAGGCGCTGAACAGGCCGACTTCCTCGGCGCCGCGGCACGCGTGGAGGATGAAGCGGGCCGGAGCCAGGACGAAGGCCGCGGCGAGAAGGTTCAGCGCCGCGACGGCGGCGTAGCCCCAGACGGCCTTGAGGATGCGCGGCTCGAAGGCGAGGGCCAGGTAGCTCCGCTGGCACCACAGGGCGAAGAGCGAGGCGAGCAGGAAGCCGGCGCACAAAGCGGAGATCAGGGCCCGGTGGTCCGGGCCCAGGACCAGGACCGCGGCCAGCAGCGCGAACGGGGCGGACAGCCCGTACGCCGCCTCGACGAGGCCGCGGTGGGCGAAGCGGCGCAGGCCGAGCAGGGGGCTGGCGACGACGACGTACACCGCGTTGGCCGTGGCGAGCAGGAGCGACGGAACGAAGAGCGAGTCCGGGAGGCCCAGCGCGCGCCCGAGCGCATGGTGCGCGGCGGCCATGACGGGCAGGCACAGCAAGGTCCACGCCGCGAAGGCGGCCAGCGCCGTGGAGATGAAGCGCGCCCGGCGCGCCTCGTCCTGCTCGGGCGCCAGGAGCTTTCCCATCGCGGTGGGAAAACCCAGCATGGGCGCGATCTGCAGGTAAGCCGCCGCCGCCAGGACGAGGTTCGCCCGCCCGTACTCCTCGGGGCCGAGCCAGCGCCCGGCCGCGATTTGGGTCAGGAGCGTCGAGGCCTTGGCTAGGCCGTAGAGCAGGCCGATCCAGCCGAGTCCGCTGAGGAACGCGTAGAGGCCCGCCCTGGGAGGCTCGCTGGCCGCGGGCTTGCGCGCGGGCGCGGCGGCCAGGCAGGCCTTGAGGCGCCCGAACTCGATTTCAGTCGAGTGCGCGCGCGCCAGCGCGACGCGCGCCCGGCGCAGCTCGTCGGTTTCCGTGCGCGGCAGTTCGCGCGCGATCCGCACCCAGTCCTCGGGGGTCTCGCCGATGTAGACCAGGCCTTCCAAAGCCTTCAGGGAAGGAAGGGGCGCGGCGAGCACGGGCCGGCCCGTCGCCAGGCACTCGTAGATCTTGGCGGGAACGACGCCCATCAGGAAGGGGTTGAGGCGATAAGGAAGCAGGAAGCCGTCGTAAAGGGCGAGGCCCGCGGCCACGTCCTCGCGCGCGACCGGAGGATGCCGCCGCACCGCGGGACCGAGAGAGGGGGCTCCCGGCTTGCTGAAGCCGCGGACCGTCGTCTGGAATCCCGCCGCGGCGAGCGCGTCCACGAAGCCGGCGTCGAAGTCGCGGCTCCAGGTCCCGTAGTAGCAGAAGTCGCTCCAGATTCCGCGCGGCGGAGGAAGATGAAAGTACTCCTCCGGCACCCCCTGATGTATTTTCTCGACGCGCGGATGCTCGGTTTTCTTCTGCTCGAACAGGAAGTCGGAGTCGCAGACCACCTGATCGGACAGCGAGAGCAGTTCGCGCTCTCGGGCCGGAAAGTCGGCGGGAGCCCGCGGGTGGGCGCGGAAGTTCGAGGCGCAGTCGTACAGCACGACGCGCGGGCTCAAGGTCCGGACGAGCTCGATCGTCGTCGCGGTGGGAACGTACACGACGCAGGCGGCGCCGGGGCGCAGGCCCGCGCGCGCGAGCTTTCGGCGCAGGGCCGGAAGGAAGATCAGGGAGTTGAGAAGGCGGAACACGACCCAGGTCGGGGGCAGGACGCGCGGCGGGAGGATGCGCACGCCCTCGGGGCCGCCGTTGCTTCCGGCGACGGCGCCCGGAAAGGCGAGATTGCGCAGGCGGCGCCAAAGGCGCGGGAGGTCCCGCCAGGACGGGTTGCGAAAGCCCGTGTTCTCGACGAAGAACACCTCGCGGCCCTCGGCGGCGAAGGCCGCGGCGAAGATCTGGTGGCGCTGCCAGGCCGTGTCCCAGTCGATGCTGCTGAGGACGACGACTTGCTCGGCGTTCAGCGGTTTTTCCACCACGCGAGCGTATCGGCCAGGCTTTGAGCAAGCGGGATGCGCGGCCTCCAGCCGAGCCGCCCGATGCGGCGC
>JACQJQ010000022.1 GCA_016204945.1 Elusimicrobiota bacterium | reverse complement strand
TTCCTCAACGGCGCGATCGGCGGCCTTATGACGCCGGACGCGCGGGCCGAGAATTTTCCCGAGATGTCGCGCATCGGAACGGCCGTGGCCGACGCGGCGCTGGCGCTGAAGACGGCGGCGGGGGGGCGGGGGCTGTCCTATCGCTTCGAGAGGGCGCTCGTGCCCATCGAGAATTCGCGCTATCTCCTGTTTCTGCGCGCCTTGACGGCGGGGCACGGCCTGCGCGCGGCGGACGGCAGTCCCCTGGCCGCGTCGCGGGCCCGGGGGCTCTCCCTGAGGCACCTCCTTGTCGGGCTGCCCGAAGACCGGCGCCCGTGGGTTCGGACCGAGGTCTCCATGCTCGACATCGGCCCGGTCCGCCTGCTGGGCCTGCCCGGGGAGGCGTTCCCGGAGCTCGCGATCGGCGGCTACGACGGGAGGTACTCCTTCGGCCGCCCCGTCGTCTCGCCGGAGGGGCCGGAGCGGGATCTTTCGGCCGCCCCGAAAGGGCCCTACCTGCGCGACCTGATCCAAGCTCCCGTGCCGATGATCGCGGGGCTCGCCAACGACGAGCTCGGCTACCTCGTCCCCGGCTACGATTTCAAGGTGCGCCCAAGCAAGACCATGCTTCCGCGCCTACCCGGTCATTACGAAGAAACCAATTCCATCGGCCGTTCGGCGACCGCGATCCTGCTGGATGCCGCCGCGCGCCTGCTCAAGCGGCCGCGGCCCTGAGAGTCCTAGGCGAGGAAGAGGACGAGGCGATAGGCGGCGAAGGACAGCGCGTAGGCGAGGATGAACAGAAACGAGAACTGCAGCGCGGGGATCTTCCAGCTGTTCGTCTCGCGGCGCACCGTGACGATCGTGGACAGGCACTGCAGCGCGATCGCGAAAAAGACCAGGAGGCTGGCGGCCGTCGCGAGGCCGTAGCGCTTCGTCCCGTCCGGATTTTGCGCGCCGCGCAGGGCGGCGATCAGGCCGTCGGAGGCGTTGGATTCGCCACCGAGCGCGTAGATCGTGCCGAGCGTGCCGACGAACACCTCGCGCGCGGCCAGCGCGGACAAGGACGCGAGGGAGAGGCGCCAGTCCCAGCCCAGAGGCTCGAACAGGGGCTCGATGAGGCGGCCCGCGCGGCCGAGCACGCTGCCCTCGATGCGGGCGGCGGCCAGGCGCCCCAAGACGGCCCTTTCGAGCCCGGGGTCGGCGGCGGGCGCGGCGCGCGCGAGCGCGAGCTCGGCCTCGAGGGGAGCCAGGCGCGCCGCGTCGCGCGGGAAGGCCGCCAACGACCACAGGATGAGGCTCAAGGCGAAGATGACCTGGCCCGCGCGGGTGAGAAAGTGCCGGCAGCGCGCCCAGACGTAGCGCAGGAGCTCGCCGGCGCTCGGCACGCGGTAGGGCGGCAGGACGGTCGCGGGAGAGGGGTGGAGCTCGTGCAGCGGGGTCAATTTCAGGGCCAGGGCGAGCAGAAGCGCCATGACGATCCCGAACGCGTACATCCCCGCCATCACGACGCCCTGGCCGTTGAAGCCCAGGGGACGGAAGGTTTCGGGCACAAAGGCGGTGATGAGCAAGGTGTAGACCGGGATGCGCGCCGAGCACGTCATCAGCGGCGTGAGCAGGACGGTGACGATCCGTCTCTTTTCGCTTGGGATGGTGCGCGCGGCCATCACGCCGGGGATCGCGCAGGCGAAGCCCGACAGGAATGGGATGAAGACGCGGCCGTCGAGGCCGAAGGGGCGCAGCGCGCGGTCGACCATCGCGCCCGCTCGCGGCAGGTAGCCGCTTTGCTCGAGGAAGCCGATCATCGCGAACAGGATCGCGATCTGGGGGACGAACACGACGACGGCGGAGAGCCCCGGGATGGCTCCGTCGCAGAGCAGGCTCGCCAGGGCTCCGTCGGGCAGGCGCGCGCGCAGCGCTTCGGACAGCGAGCCGAGGAGGCTCGACAGGGCGTCCATGACCGGCCTCGCGCCGACGAACAGGGCCTGGAACACGAGGAACATCGTCGCGGCGAGGATCACGGGCCCGGCCACGGGATGCAGGAGCGCGCGGTCGATCCGGATCGAGCGCGCCACGGTCGGCAGCACCGGGCGGTTCGGCCAGGTCACGGAAGCCGCCGCGGCCGTTGCGGCCGCCGCGACGGCCGCGTCCTGCAGTTCGTGCAGGCGCTTCTTCGTCGCGCGGCGGAAATCCAACGCGCCGGAGGGGGCGCTTCCCATCGGCGGCGGCGCCAGCATGGCGCCGAGCTTCTTGAGACCCTCGCCCGTGCGGGCCGAGATGAGCGCCACGGGCATCGCGAGCCGGGCGGAGAGTTCGGCCGCGTCCAGCTTGATCCCGTTGAGGCGGGACTCGTCGATCATATTCACGGCCAAGGCCACGGGGTAGCCGGCGGCCTTGAGCCCGGCCGGGAGAATGAGGTCGTTCTCGAGGTTGCTCGCCTCGGCGACGCAGAGGACGAGCAGGTCGGCGCCAGCGCCGGCGCATTCGGAGAGGAAGCGGAAGGCGACCAGTTCATCCTCTGTCTGGGGAAGGAGGCTGAAGGTGCCGGGAAGGTCCACGACCTCGACTTCGCCGTCGGGAAGGGCCGCGGCGCCGATCGCCTTCTCGACCGTGCAGCCCGCGAAGTTCGCGGTGCGCTGGCGCAGGCCGGTCAGCGCGTTGAAAAGCGTGGTCTTGCCCGTGTTCGGGCGGCCGGCGAGCGCCACCACGCGGCTCACGCGGGCTCCACGCGGATGTGGGGGAGAAGGCGGGCCTCGATGGCCAGGAGCTGGGAGCCGACCAGGCACTCGATGGGGTCGCGCAGCGGGGTCTTCAACAGCTTCACGGCGCAGACGCCCGGACGCAGGCCGAGGCCGGCGAGGCGCTCGCGGTCGTGCGCCGTAAGCCCCGCGCAGTCCAGCACGCGCACGGGGAAGTCGAACGGCGCGGCGGCGAGCGTCATGGCTCCAGTATAGCCTTGTTGAGACATTATTTCAATAAGACGAATCAACTCACGCAAGATGTGACCGAAGAAAGGCTCGTCAACTCATTTAAGCTATTACCGGACTGTACACGTGTACAGTCGATTTGGAGGCAACAGGAATGAGTCCGTTGGCGATACGCATAGCGAACGTCGGGATTGCTATAATTCGGCGTGCCGCGTGATCCTTTTGCACGTCTTGACGCCGCCCGAGAGCTGTGCGCCGCCGGCCGTCCGGATCGCGCCCACGTCCTTCTGAAAGCCGCCGTGCCGACGGCGTTGGAAGCCGAGCGCCGGCTGATCCTGGGAGAAGCCCTTCGTGGACAAGGTTATTTCGGCCGCGCCGGAGCCGCGTATCGGGCCGCCATAAGGCGCGCCGGTCCCGAGGACAGGGACTTCTCCTTCGACGCCTGGCTCGGCCTGGCGCGCTGCGCGCGCAGCCTGGGCGCGACGGATGAGGCCCGCCGCGCGCTGGCGCGCGCGCGAAAAATTCCCGGCGCCGACCGCGGGATGCTGGCGCTGGAGGACGCGCTCGTGCTGCGCGCCGAGAGCCGGCACCGGCCGGCCCTGAAGGCCCTGCTTCCCATGCTCGCGGCCGCCCGCCGCCGTCGGGATATGTCCGCCGTCGGCTTCCTGCTCTGGGCCGTCGCTGGGTCGCGCCGCTTCTCCGGCGACTTGTCCGGGGCGCATCGCGATTTCAAGGATTCGCTGGCGGCGTTTCGCCGCGCCCGCGACGCGGAGGGGGAGGCGTACGCGCTGTTCGGGCTGGGCGGGATCGCCCGGGTCCGCGGGCTGTTTTTAGAGGCGCGCCGCGCCTATGTCGAGGCGGGCAAGCGGCTTGGCTCCGGTCCCGACCTGTTCGGCCGCGCGTACGCGCGCTGCGGCCTGGCCAACTGCCTGAGGCAGATGGGACGTCTTGCTGAAGCTGAGAAGAGCTACCACAAGGCCTACAAACTTTACGCCGGCCTTGATGATCGTGTCGATCTCGCGTTCGTGGACTGGGGCCTGGGACAGATCCATCAGCGCCGCGGGGAATTGCCCCAGGCGGAGCGCCGCTACCGCGCCGCCCTAGGCGCTTTTTCCGGCGGCGGCGAGGACCGCGGCCTCGTGCTCGCGCGCAAATCCCTGGCCGAGGTGCTCCACGCCCGCGGGCGCACCGCCGAGGCCGAAAGGCTCTTCGATTCCGCCGTCGCGCTGGCGCGCCGCGCCGGCCTCACCGCCCACCTGGAAGCCTACACATGATGATCGGCCGGCCCGGCGCTTCGTAACAGAAGCGAAACGCGGCGCTCGTATGATCTTCCCATGGGACAACGAATATGGGCGCTGTTGGAGGAGTATTCGGGCCTGTGGGTGGCGGTCGACAAGTCGGGACGCGTCGTCGATCAGGCGGAGACCTTGCCGGAGCTGACCAGGCGCGCGGGCGACGACGCCCACGGCCTGACCTTCGTGTTCGCCGCGGAAGGCGCTAGATCTTGAAGTCCTTGCCCAAGTAAAGGTCCCGCGCCTGCTTGTCCTGGATCAGGTGCTTGGCCGTGCCGTCGACGATGATGCGCCCGTCGTAGATCAGGTAGGCGCGGTCGATGATGGGCAAGGTCTCGCGGACGTTGTGGT
>JACQJQ010000023.1 GCA_016204945.1 Elusimicrobiota bacterium | reverse complement strand
CGCTTGATGGAGTCGATGCCCAGGTCCCCCTCCAAGTCCATGTCGGGGCCGATGGTGTCGGCGGGATAGCCCGTCTTCTCGGAGACGACGGCGATCAGCGCCGGCAGGACGCCGGAATCGGGAGAAGGCGCGGCCGCGGCCGCCGCGGCGGCGACGGCGGGCGCGGCGGTCCTCGCGGGGACGAACGCCGGGACTCGAACCGGAACGCTCGCGGCGGCCGGCGCCGGGGCGCCGCCCGACATTCGCGCGTAAAGCGCCTGCTGCTGCTCGACCAAGGCCTGCACGGACCGCTGGGCGGAGTCCTGGCCCTGCAGGAATTGGAGATGCAAAGCGGCGGTCTGCTCCTGCAGCTTGGTCAGCGCGTCGATGCTGGCTTGGGCCGCGGACAGCGCCTGGCCCAGCAGGCCGGCGTCGCCGGCTGGCGCAGCCGGGACGGGCACGGCGGCGGCCGGCGCCGGAAAAACCTTCCGCGGGGTCGAACGGTGGACGGCGCCGGTCAAGGACACCGACATCTTCGGCTTCGGACGCGCGTCCATGAGGCCGGCCTCGCCGCCCTGCCAGGCCCTCAGGTCGACGGAGTGCCCCAAGGCGGCGAGCTGGGCCAGCGCCCGCGCCAAGTCCCCGATCCCGTTCTTTCGCCCGCCGGAGGCGTCGAGCGCGAGCGCGGCGAACTCCCCGCCCTTGAGGATTTGGCCGACGAGCCCGGTCAAGCGATTGCCGGCGCCGCATTCGACGAAGGTCGTCACCCCGTCGCGGCGCATGGCCTCGATGAGCCGGACGAACTCGACCGGCTCGGCGAGCTGACGGGCCAGGAGCGCGCGCGCCTGCGGCGCGCTCTCGGGGTAGGGCTCTCCCGTGGAGTTGGCGTACACCGGCAGCGAGGGCTTGGCGAACGCGGTTTTCTCCAGCGCCGCCGCGAACGGCTTGAGGGCCGGCTCGACCAAGGCGCTGTGGAACGCCGCCGCCACCGGCAGCCGCACCGCCTTGAGGCCTCGGGCCGACAGGAGCTTCTGCGCCCGCTCGATCTCCGCCGAGGCGCCCGACAGGACGTTCTGCGCCGGCGCGTTGCGGTTGGCGACGACGAGGTCCAGCCCCTCCTCGGACACCGCCTTTTGCACCTCGTCGAGAGACGCCGCGACGGCGAGCATGGATCCCCTATCGGAGCCGTCGCCCTTCATCAAGCGGCCCCGCAACCCGGAGAGGGCGTGCAGCGCCGCGGCGCCGTAGCGGCCCGCGAGATGCAGGGCGACCAACTCGCCGTACGAGTGTCCGGCGGCCGCGTCGGCCTTCACGCCGAAGGCGGACAGCGCGCGCCACGCGGACAGCGCGGCGGCGCCAAGGGCGGGCTGGGCGACCGCGGTGTCGCGCAGGGACTTCTCCTGGGCGTCCCGCTGCTCCGGCTTCCAGGCGGGACGGGGGAAGATGAAGGACGACAGGGGGGCCTCGCCCTCGAAGGCCTCGTCCGCCTCGGACAAGGCGCCGAAAGATTCAGGGAAGGCGCAGACGAGGTCGCGGGACATGCCGACGTACTGCGAGCCCTGGCCAGGAAAGAGGACGCCGAGCTTGCCGGGCTTGCCGGATCCGAAATAAATCCCCTCGGGAGAAGACCACGACGCCTTGTCCGCGTTCGACGCCAAAAGCTCGACGGCCTTTTTCGCGACGGCGGCGGAATCGGAGCTCTTTTCGAGAACCAACGACAGGCGAACAGCCGCGTTGGCGTCGCAAGCCTTTCTGGACGCGGCGGCGTCGATGCGGATTTGATCCCACGACTTGGGCGTCGTCCATGGAGCCAGCGCGGCCGCGAGATCCGCGGCGCTGTTGGCCGCCGCGACGACGATTTCATGCTCCCCGTCCCAATCGGTTTCCGACTTCGTCGAATCGCCCTCCTCCAAAATGGCGTGAAAATTGGTGCCGCCGAAGCCCAGCGCCGAGCACGCCGCCCGGCGCGGGTGGCCCTTCGCCGCCATCCAAGGGCGTTTTTCAAGGCTCAAATAGAACGGCGTCTCGCCGCCCGCGAGAATCGGCAGGGGCTCGGCCACCTTCAGCGTCGGCGGCAGGACTTTATGGCGCAGCGCCATCGCCGCCTTCACGAAGGCGGCGGCTCCGGCGGCGGCCTTCGCGTGGCCGATCATCGATTTCACCGAGCCGAGCGCGCACCAGGCGCCGTCGCGCCCCGCGCTCCTCCGGTACACTCCGCTGATCGCCTCCACCTCGATGCCGTCGCCGACCGCGGTGCCCGTGCCGTGGGCCTCGACGAGCTCGACCGTGTCGGGCGAGAGTCCGGCCAGGCGGTAGGCCTCCTCGATGGCGCGCGTCTGCCCGCCGGCCGAGGGCGCGTAAATGGACTTGCCCCGCCCGTCCGAGGACGTGCCCAGGCCGCGGAGGATCGCGTGGATTTTATCCCCGTCTTTTTTGGCGTCGTCGAGGCGCTTCAGCACGATCATGCCGACGCCCTCTCCGAGGGTCGTCCCGTCGGCCTTGGAATCGAAGGGCTTGGCGTGGCCGGACGGCGACAACGCCGGGGTCTTGGTGAAGCACGTGTACATGAAAATATCGTTGAAGGCGTCCACGCCGCCCGTCACGACCATCTTCGCGCGGCCGGCCTGAAGCTCGAGGGCCGCCAGGTGCATCGCCGACAGGGAGGAACCGCACGCCGCGTCCACGACGCAGTTCGTGCCGCCCAGGTTGAAGCGGTTGGCGACCCGGCCCGCGACCACGTTGCCGAGCAGCCCGGGAAACGACGCCTCCTGCCAAGGCGCGAACTCGTCGGACATGCGCGCGAGCGCGTCCTCGGCCTGGGCGGGCGCGACGCCGGCGGCCAGAAGGGCCCGGCGCCAGGCGGGCAGGCTCAAGCGGGCCCCGAGGGGAATCACGATCTCGAGCGCGCCGGTCACGCCGAGGATGCAGGAGACGCGCGAGCGATCCCAGACGTCATGGTCGACGGGATAGCCCGCGTCGGCCAGCGCCATCTTCGCGGCCACGAGGGCGAAGAGTTGGGCCGGGTCGGTGGCCTCGAGCGTGTTCGGCGAGAGCCCGAACTCGGACGGATCGAAATCGTAGGCTTCGAGAAAGCCGCCTTTGTAGGAATACACCTTGTCCTGCTTGCGCGGATCGGCGTCGAAATAATCCTCCTTGCTCCAGTGCGAGGCGGGCACGTCCTCGATCGCGTCCACCTTGTTCTTGATGTTCGCCCAGAATTGGCGCAAGGTCTTCGCCTTGGGAAAGACGCCCCCGAGGCCGATCACGGCAAGCGGGGTGAATTCGGGCGTCTTGTCGGTTTTTTTCATGTCCTCAGTCGTCCAGCAGGCGCTCGAGCTCGGCGGCTTGGAGCGGCTCGATGCGCGTGATTTCGGGGGCCAGGGCCACGCCCTGGCAGCGGAGAAAGTGCGCGCGGGTCAGCACGGCCGCGCCGTAGAGGATGTTGCGGGCGACGAGCGCCACGGTCCGGTTCTCCGGGGACTGCAGGAAGCTCCCCTGAACCCACTCATTGAACGCGCCCATCGCCGGGCCGCACCAGATCTGGTAGTCGAGCGCGCGGCCCGCCTCGCCGGCGTTGGCCCAGCGCGACGCCTGGCCCAGGTACGAGCGGAAGACGAGAGCCATCTTGTGCTTGGGCTCCTTCTCGGCGCGCTCGACTTGCGCGGCGTCGCGCTCGAGGAAATAATCCCGGGTGGAGGCCCAGACGTCGTCGAGGCCCGCCTTGAACAGATCCTTCTCGATCGCGGCCCGCGCCGCGGCCGGAATCGCCTCGATCGAATCGCACGTCCTCCAAATCTCGTAGAGCTTGGCGCCGCGCTGGGCGAACATGGTGCCGCGCCTGAGCACCTGGACCTTCACGCCCAGCTCGAACATGTCGGCGGCGGGCGCCATGACGCAATCGGCCTGACCGGCGGCGGCGAGCATGCGCCGGACCTGGTCGCTCGTGCCGGACTCGACGCAGGACTGGTTGACCGAGCCGGTCAGCACGTAGGCCGCGCCCATCATG
>JACQJQ010000040.1 GCA_016204945.1 Elusimicrobiota bacterium | reverse complement strand
CGCTTTTCAGCGCCTCCAAGGCCGCCTCGATCCGCTCCGCCTCCGCCGCGCTGGGCGCGGCCGAGGCGTCCCTGCGCGCCTCCTCGGCCGCCCTGCGCTCGTCGCTGCGGCAGGCCTTTTCGGCGCTGCTGTTCGCGCAGGCTTCCCTCGAGGCCGCGCGCCGCATCACCGCGATCCGCCGGCACGACTCGGAGCTCGTGAGCCTGCGCTACGAGGCGGGCCGGGAATCCAAGGGCAACATGCTCCGGGCGCGGGCGCAGGCCCTGCAGGCCCAGGCCGCCGCCTCGGCGGCCGAGCGCGACCTGCGCACGGCCCGGCGCGAGATGGCCCGCCAGCTGGGCCGCGATGGTTTCGAGGCCTTCGCCGCGACCGGCGCGTTTTCCTCGGCGCCTCCTCCTCCTCGTCCCGACGATTTCCGCGCCCTGCTCCCCCTGCGCACCGACGTGGCGATCGCCGAGGCCGCTTTGCGCTCGTCGCGGGCCTCGCGCGCCTCGGCGGACGCCGCGTTCTGGCCGGCCTTGTCGGCGAACTACAGCCGCACCCGCGCCGGCGCGACGGAGTTTCCGTCGGCGCGCACGGGCTGGAGCGCCGGCGCCACTCTCAGCTACGCCCTTTTCGGCGGCGGCCCGACGGCGGCCTATCTCGACGCCAAGTCCTCCCGGCTCGGCTACGAGAAGACGCAGTCGGACCTCTCGGCCGCTCGCCAGGCCGCGCTGTCCGACCTGGAGAGGGCCTGGTCCGATTACGCGGACGCGGCCGACCAGGTGGCCGTGCAGGACGCCCTGCTCGAGGCCGCGCGCCAGCGCAACGACGAGGCCGACATCCGCTACGGCTCCGGCCTGCTGAGCTTCGATAATTGGGAGGTCATCGTGTCCGACCGCGTGTCCACCGAGAGGAACGCCCTTTCGGCGAGACGCGCCGCCATGGACGCGGAGACCGCGTGGCACCGCGCCCTGGGACGGGCGCTTGGAGAATAAGATGAAGCGCGTCATGATCGCCGTTCTCGCCGCCGCCGCCGTCGCCCTCGGCGTCTGGAGGCATGGAGCCTCGGACGCGAGGGCCGGACGCGAAGGCCGGGCCAAGCCGGTCCAGGCCGTCGTCGGAACCATCGAGCAGTCGATCGACGCGACGGGCTCGGTGGCGCCCGAGAATCGGGTGGAGATCAAGCCGCCGGTCGGCGGCCGCGTCGAACGGCTTCTCGTCGACGAGGGCGACGCGGTCGCGGCCGCGCAGGTCGTGGCCTGGATCAGCTCGACGGACCGGACCGCGATCCTCGACGCGGCGCGCGCGCAGGGCCCCGAGCAGGTCAAGAAGTGGGAGGACGCCTACAAGCCGACCGCCGTGTTCGCCTCCCTGCCCGGCGAGGTCATTCTGCGCAACGTGGTCGTGGGGCAGGCCGTCGACGCGGGGACCGTGCTCTTCGCCGTCGCCGACAGGCTCATCGTCAGCGCGCAGGTCGACGAGTCCGATATCGGGAAGATCCGGATCGGGCAGAGGACGCGCATCCGCCTCGATTCCTACCCGGACCAGCCCGTCGAGGGCAAGGTCATCGACGTTTTGTTCGAGGGAAAAAACGTCTCGAACGTGATCACCTACGGCGTGAAGGTCCGCCCCGACAAGGTGCCTCCGTTCTTTCGCTCGCAAATGACCGCCAACGTGAGCTTCCTGGTCAAGCGCAAGGACGACGCCGTGCTCGTGCCCGCCGCGGCGGTCAAGGATGCGCCGGGAGGCAAGCGCGTCGTGACGGTTGCCGCGGCCGAAAAGGGAGCCAAGCCGGAGACGCGCGAGGTGAAGACGGGCATCGAGAACGACGAGCAGATCGAGATTCTCAGCGGCCTCGCCGCGGGCGAGACCGTCTTGATCGCGGCGAGCAAATACGCGGCGCAGAAGGCGCCTGAGGCGAGCCCCTTGTCCTCGCTGCCGGGCCGCATGGGCCGCGGCGGCGCGCAGCAGGGCGCGGCGCCCAAGCCGAGAAGGCCGAGCGGCGCGCAATAACGGCATGCCCCCCCTCATCGAGCTGCGCGGCGTCACGAAGACTTACTTCGTGGGCGGCGGCCGCCTCGACGTGCTCAAGGGCATCGATCTCGCGATCGACGAGGGCGACTTCGTCGCGATCATGGGGCCCTCGGGGTCGGGCAAGTCCACCTTGACGCAGATTCTCGGACTGCTCGATCGGCCGACCGCGGGCTCCTACAAGCTGATGGGCCTCGACGTCTCCGCGCTGTCGGACGACGAGGGCGCGGCCCTGCGCTCGCGCGCGATCGGCTTCGTGTTCCAGATGTTCAACCTGCTCGCGCGCCCGAGCGCTCGCGACAACGTCGCCCTCCCGATGCTCTACACGGGCG
>JACQJQ010000043.1 GCA_016204945.1 Elusimicrobiota bacterium | reverse complement strand
TAGATGTCGTAGCCGATGACGGAGCCCTGCGTGGCGCGCTCGATGACTTGGGGGATGAGGTTCATGGCCGCATTGAAGCAAATTTTCTATCATTCAAGCTCATGGAAAACACGGCCTTGCCGGGCTACCCGGGAACGCGCGGCCTGAACTTTTGGGAGGCCGACGCCGCGCTCCGGGACGCCGCGAGCCCCATGCTCACGCCTCAAGGCCGCGCGCGCTCCGCGGAATTCGGAGCCTCCGCCGGGCAGGCGCTGGACGCCCTGGTCGACGCCGCGCACGCGGCCGAGAATCTGCCGCGGCTCGTCGACGGCGCGGTCCGCTACTGCCCCGAGCAGATCGAGGCGCGCCGCCTCCTCGCCCGCGCCGTCTACGGCGGCCCCGAGCCGCTCGCCTTGAGCGAGCGCATGACGCGCGCCGTGATCGCGAACTATTGCGGCGAGGGCGGGATCACCTGCCCCCTTGCCATGACCGAGGGCCTGATCGGTCTGCTCGAAAAGCGCGGCAGCGCCGCGCAGACGCGGGAGTTCCTTCCTCGCCTGAAATCCGACGATCCCGACTGGGCCCTGACCGGGGGCCAATTCATCACCGAACGGCAAAGCGGCTCGAACGTCGCCGCCAACGAGACCGCCGCGGCGCCGAATCCCGACGGGACCTGGTCGCTGGCCGGCACCAAGTGGTTCTGCTCGAACCCGGGCGAGCTGTGGGTCACCACCGCGAAGACGCCCCAAGGCCCGGTGGCTCTATTTCTCGTGAGGCGCAGGCTCCCGGACGGCTCGCTCAACGGCCACAAGGTGCTCCGCCTCAAGCCTATCGGGGGCACGCGCGGCAAGGCCACCGTCGAGGTCGAGTACGCGGGGGCGCGAGCCGAGATGATCGGCAGGCCGCGCGAGGGCCTCGTCCTGCTCGTCAACGAGATCCTCTCGGTTTCGCGGCTTCACGTCGCGGCCGCGGCGCTCGGCTTCGCGGGGCGCGCCGTGCTCGAGGCCCGCACCTTCGCCCGATGGAGGCTCGCCTACGGCAGGCCGCTCACCGCCATCCCCTCGGTCGCCGCTCGCCTCGCCGCCATGGAAGCCATGCACGCGGGCATGCTCGCGGCCTTCTATCGCGGGCTCCGCGCGCTCGAGGCCGACGACGCCGACGCCGAAGCCCTGGTCCCCGTCCTCAAGACGGAGATTTCCATGCGCGGCAGCGGGCTCGTGCGCGAGGCGCAGCTGCTGATCGGCGGCCACGGCATTCTCGACGACTTTTCGCCGCTCAACCGCCTCGCCGACGACGCGATCGTCAACGAGATTTGGGAGGGCACCCACCCCATACTCGCGGGCCACGCCGCTAAAAGCCTGAGGCGGCCGCGCGTGCTGGAGCGCTTTTCGGAGCGCGTCTCGGGCGGCGCGGACAAGGAAAAGCTCGAGCGCTTCATCGCCTTGGTGAGGGGAAGCCGGACCTGGAGCGAGGACGAGCGCAGCCTGCGCGACGGGGAGTTGGCCGCCGAAGCGTACCTCCTACTCGCCGGATCCGGGAATTAATCAGGCATCGATGGCGCGGCCCAACGTCAGCAGCTCCTTGGCCAGCGCCTCCCAGCGGCGCCGCGCGGCCGGATCCGACGGGGCCAGACGGTAGGAGCGGACCTTCTCCTCGACGTGGACGGCCCGGCCGTCCGTGCCCGTCTCGGCCGGCGCGATCTGGTGCTCGACGGACAGCAACCTGCCCTCGAGGCCGACCTGGTAGATCCAGACGTGCACCGCGCCCCTGCCGGTCCTCGAGTCGATCTCCCAGCTCTCGCTCGTGGCCTCGAGGCGGAGAAAGGAGCGGCGCATGACGGCCTGCCGGGGAAGGTCATCGCGGGATGCCTCCGCGAGCTCGGCGGGCATCTCCACTAAATTGACGCGCAAATTTCTGAAGCGTCCCGACGCGTCGGCGGCGCCCATGCGCGTGTAGATGTTGCCGATGCCCTCCTCCATCTCGATGCGCTCGCCGTCCCTGGCCAGACGCGCGACCAGAGCCCGGACCGGCCCGGGGTCCACGGGCGCGGGCGCGTACCTCTCGGGAGCGACCCGCGCGGCGGCGACGCCCTCGGCCTGATCCGCCGAGACGATGGTCTGGGCGGACGCGGACCAAGCGAGAATCAGAGCCAAGGCGGGAAAATATCCCAATCTCATGACCCCAGCATAACCGGCGACCGCGAAGGCGGCCAGGGTCTTTAGGCCCCTGGGACCCGGGCCCAGGAGACGCGTCATCTTGACAACCGCGGGTATCGGCCCTACCCTAATGACAAGATGTTTTATGCGGCTCAGACGCTGCTCTTCCTGGCTCTTTGTTCCACCGAAGCTCCGGCAGCGGATGGGAGCATGAGCCAGCTCTGCGATGCGGCGGACGCGGGCGATTGCCCGGCCCTGTCCGCCGCCAGACGCATGGAAACCGTCCCGCGACAGGCCTCGGCCGGCCGCCTCGCCGAATCCGATATTGAGGGCTTCCCGGGGCGTCTTTTTTATCATCCGCGCGGATGGGTCGTGGAAGAGCGCTGCTTCAAGGACGCACGGTTTCTGAACGGTCGTGGAAACAGTTCACTCATAAGCGCCCTGGATAAGGCCGGGGAAAAACTCGATCATGGATGTTTGGGCCGGCTTAACTCCGCCTGGAGCGCACGACTGACGAACCTGTTGAAGGGGGCCCGGGTCCTGGTCGCCTGCCCTCCCCGGCCGCCGGCAGGCAGGGCTCCGGGTTGCGCCGCCACCTCATCCGTCAGACGCTTCCGCGGTCGTCATGCGCCGGACGGCTTCACGTATCCCCCGGGCTCCGTCGCCGCGCCTTGGCAGGTCATTTCCCTGTACAAGGCGGATGACTGCATGGGTCCGGACAGTTTCGGCCTGGAGGCGGTCCTATTTCATGAAACTCTGCATGCGCTCGGGGAGGATGTCCTCGCGCCCGAGGAGCATGACCGGGCTTGGAACACGCGGGATGCGCGGGACCGCATCTATTCGGCCCAGGCCGTCTGCTTCTCGCCCGACAGCGCCAGCCCGCAGCAGCGCCAGGTGGTGACGTCGCACAGGCCTTAAAACTGGATGTATTTTCGCTCTGGAACCGAGGACCCGCGTCCGTAAGTCGTATAATGGCGGCGTGAAAGAAACCGGCGCGTTCGACCCCGCGACTCATACCGCCGAGTCGCGCGCCGTCTGGAACGAGGCCGCGGAGCGCTACGCGAAGCTGTCCAACTCCCTGTTCGCGCGCACCGCCGAGGAGTTCGCGGACTTCGCCGGCCTGCGCAAGAAATGGCGCGTCCTCGACGTCGCCTGCGGCCCGGGCGTCGCCAGCCGCGCCGCCGCGGCCAAGGTCGGCGAGCGCGGCTCCGTGCTCGGGGTGGATTTGGCGCCGGGCATGCTCGCCCAGGCCCGGGCCGTTCCGGCCTCCAGGCGCTCGGCTCCGATCCAATACGCTGAAATGGACGCGCATGCGCTGCCGTTGGAGGACAATTCGTTTGACGCAGTGATCTCCCAGCTCGGTCTCATGCTGTTCTCTTCCCCAGACCGGGCCCTCTCGGAAATGGCGCGCGCGGCCAAGCCCGGCGGCGTCGTGGCCTGCCTGGTCCAAGGGCGCCGGGAGAAGATGCTGTTCACCTCCCTCATCCTGCACGCGCTCGTCGAGTGCGACCCCTCGCTGCGGGCGCCCGAGGGCGCCCCGACCCTCTACACGTTCGGTCCCGACGGCGCCATCGACGCCGCGTTCGCGCGCGCGGGCCTGCGCGAGCTCTCCACGAAGCGCCTGAGCGGCGTCTTCCGCTTCGCCTCCCCGGAGGAGTACTGGGACGTGATGACCGAGGGCGCGGGCCGCACGGGGGCCATGCTGCGCGGCCTCGACGAAAAGGGCCAAGCCTGGGTCAAGAAGACCGTCCTGCGCCGCGCCGCGAAGAACAAGGCCCGCTCCGGCGTCGAGATCCCCTACGAGTTCATGATGGCGCGCGGCTTCAAGGCCGGGGCATGAGCCGCTTCGAGGCCAACGTCTTCGCGCAGCCGGAGCTCATCGCGCGGGTCCTGCGCGAGCCGGCGCCCGCCTGGATGAAGGCCCCGAAAGCCGGGAAAATATTCTTCGTCGGGGTCGGCTCCAACCATCACGCCGCGCGCATCGCCGCGTGGCTGTGGAGCGGCGCGGGCTTCGACGCGCGCGCCGTCCACGCCTACGACTTCGTCTCCCGTCCCTACCGCCTCTCGAAAGGCGACCTGGGCGTGTTCCTCTCGCACCGCGGCGGCGCCGCGTCCTACACCGTCAAGGGGGAGGCGCGGGCCCGACGCGCGGGCGCCTCGACCGTGGCCGTGTGCGGCGCCGGCGCCGTCTGGAAGGGGCCGAAACGCCGCCTCGAGACCTGCGCTCTCGAGGACACCGGCGCCTTCACGAAGTCCCTCACCACGACCTTGGCCTGGCTCCTGCGCTGGACGGGCAAGCCGGCCCTGCTCGCGCCCTTCACGCGCGCGGCCGCCGGCCTGAGCGGGGGCCCGGCCTTCCCCGCGGTCTCGGCGGACGCGGACCTCGTCCTGATCGGAGACGGCCTGCGCGAGTGGGTCGCCTGCGAGACGGCCCTGAAGCTGCTGGAGACCGCGCACCTGCGCGCGCGCGCCTATGGGCTGGAGGAATTCCTGCACGGCCCGCATCTCTCGGTCGGCCCCGGCTCGCTCGTGATCGGCTTCTCGTGCGCCGGCGAGGCGCGCTGGAGCGCCGCGCGCCGCTACCTCGACGCGATCGGCGTGCCTTTTCTGGACGCGGCCAACGACGACTGGCTCGCCCAGATCATATGGGGGCAGCGCTTCACGATCGACTCATGCCGCCGTCTCGGCATTGATCCTGACGCCCTGCGTTCCGATGAGCCCGCCTACAAAAAAGCCCTCGCCGCGCTGACGTCCTAGGGCTGCGTGCCGACGGCGGGGAAACTTGCTATCATCTG
>JACQJQ010000042.1 GCA_016204945.1 Elusimicrobiota bacterium | reverse complement strand
GTGCAGCTCCTCCATGACCGCGACGACGTCGTCGAGGTGCTCGAGACTGTTGTCCATGTAGATCTCGTCGGCGGAGGAGGCCTCGAACGGGTACGGCAGCTTCTCCAGGGAGTGCAGGACGTCGGGCTTCACGGCCGGGTTGTTGTCCACGCCGATCGCCCCGGGGCGCTTGCGGTTGCCGCAGCCGAGGTCGAGGATCGTCTTCGCCATCAGAGCACCATGCGCTTAAGCGCGGCGCAGACGCGCAGGACGTCCTTCTTCTTGAGGCCGGCGTACAGGGGAAGGCGGATGAGGCGGTCGCCCACGCTCTCCGAGACGGGCAGGCGCGAGCGATCCTTAAGGACGTTCCGCGCGAAGGGCGACGCGTGAAGCGGCTGGTAGTGGAACGCGGCGCCGATGCCCCGGCGCTTGAGCTCGGCGAGGCAGCGGTCGCGGGTTTTGCGGTCGGGAAGGAGCGCGTGGAAAAGGTGGCAGCTGCTTTCGCAGCCTTCGGGGATGACGGGCAGGCGCAGCGCGCCGGCGAGCTCGGCCATGTACAGCGCGTGCAGCTCGCCGCGCTCCTTGTTGATCGCGGGCAGGCGCTTCCACTGCTCGGTCAAAATCGCGGCGAGAACGTCGGACAAGACGTAGCTCGAGCCCTCGGACACCCAGGTGTACTTCTTGATCTCGCCGCGGATGAACGCGGAGCGGTTGGTGCCTTTCTCGCGGAAGAACTCGGCCTTGCGGGCGAGCGCGTCGCTGTCGGTGAGAAACGCCCCGCCCTCGCCGCAGGTGATGTTCTTGGTCGCGTGGAAGCTGAGGCAGCCCGCGTCGCCGATGGAGCCTAAGCCGCGGCCCCGCCAGCGCGCGCCGACGGCGTGGGCGGCGTCCTCGACGACGGCGAGGCCGTGCCCGCGGGCGAGCCGGCCCACGGCGTCCATGTCGCAGGCGACGCCGGCGTAGTGCACGGGGATGATCGCGCGCGTGCGCTTGGTGACGCGGCGCGCGGCGTCCGACACGTCGATGTTGAGCGTGTCCTCGAGGACGTCGCAGAACACGGGCGCGGCGCCCTGGCGCAGGACCGCGTTGGCGACCGAGGAGAAGGTGAAGCTGGGCAGGATGACCTCGTCGCCGGGCCCCAAACCCAGGACCGCCATCGAGAGCTCGAGCGCGTGAGTGCCGGAGGTGGTCAGGAGGGCGTGCTTGACGCCGATGTCCCGGGCCATGCGTCTTTCCAGCGCGAGGCCCAGCTCGCCGCGTCCGACGACGGCGCCGGCCAGGATGACCTTGGCGGCGGCGTTTGCTTCAGCGCGTCCGATGAGCGGGCGGCTCAAAGGGATGTTCATTGATTGAACACTTTAGCACAAAATGACATGATGAGTCGTGGGCGAGGGGACTAAGGCGTACTACGAGGGATTCGAGGATTATGGGGTCCTCTATGACACGGGCTTCTGGCGCCAGTACCGCCGCGAGGCGGGGCGTCTTCTCGCCGCTGCGTTGCCCGCCCGGACGGGCCTTCGCGTTCTGGATTTAGGCGGCGGCGCGCTTCTTTCCCTGCGCGAACTGCACGCCGACCCGCGCGTTTCTGAATATGTCGTCGTCGACTTGGTGGTTAAATTGCCGGCTGGGCTGCCCAAGGTCGCGGCGACGCAAAGCGACATCTTGTCGTACTTGAGGGCTTACTCCGGACCGCCTTTCGACGCCGTGATCATCTTCGGCGTGCTCGAATACCTCAAGCCCGCGGACGCCGAGGAGGTTCTGCGTCTGGTGCCCGGCTGTTTGAGCCCGGAGGGGCGGGTGCTCGTCCATGAGCCGAATGCCCGCGCCGCCGCCTACATGACGCGCGGGCAAGGAGAGCAGCGGACGGTCGAGCTCGAGTCCTTGCTCTCCGGTTCCGGGCTCGCGCTCATCGAGCGTCGGGACTATCATCTGCCGCGGGTCCGAGCCGTCTGCGCCAAGCTCGGCCTGCGTTCGCCCGCGCTCCTGCGCATGGGGCTGGCCTTGGAGCGCTTGCTCGGCGGGGGCGCGGACAGCCTCTACCTGCTTAAGCGCGACTCGGTCTAGGGTCGGCCCAACTGTTTCCGGAAACAGTTGGGAACCCGGTCGGATTCGCGGTTGAAGTTAGAAGCTGCCGATCGAGTGGACCGACTGTCGCGCCAGGTCCATGACCTGCGACGGGAAGTACTCGCGCACGATGTAGTGCACGGGCGAGCGCACGAAGTCCCGCAGGAAGTAGCGGAGGTAGGCGAGGCGCTTTGAGGATGAGACGATCTTGCGCCAATAGATCCAGGGCGCCGTCAGGAGGCCGCGCTCGAAGAAGGTGTCGATGCGGTAGCGCCACATCCAGTCCACCATCAAGGTCTGCAGGTTGAGCTTGTGCGCGGCCAGGCGGAACTCCTCCGGGGGCAGGATGCGGCTGAGTTTGGAGTAGTCCTCCTTCGGGATGTTCTTCGCGTAGCGGTGGTAGAACTCGGTGCCGGGGTAGGGCTGGGTCACGCCCACGGACACGTAGGTCGGATTCACCTTTTCGAGCAGGCGGTGCGTCAGCTCGAGGTCCTCCTCGCTCTCTTCCGGGAGATTGAGCAGGATGTTCGCGAAGGTGCGGATGCCGGCCTTCTTGCACAGCTCGAAGGCGCGGTAGGTCTGGTCGACCGTGATGCCCTTGTTGACGATCTTGAGCATCTTGGGCGAGCCGGACTCGATGCCGAAGTCGAGCTGGATGCAGCCCGCGTCCTTCATGACCTTGAGGATCTCGAGGTTGCGCACGCAGTTGACGCGCGTCTCGGCGCCCCAGAGCATCTTCAGGCCGCTCTTCTTGTAGGCCGCGCAGAAGGCGCGGATCTCGTCCTCGGTCAGGCCGAACACGTCGTCGAGGATGTAGAAGAAGTCGAACCTGTGGACTTTCTCGAAGTCGTGCAGCTCGGCCATCACGTGCTCGAGCGGGCGCCAGCGGGCCTTGGGCGCGCGCGTCGCGTCGGAGCTGTTGGCCTGCCAGACGGCGTTGGCGGCGCAGAAGCCGCACTCGAAGGGGCAGCCGCGGCCGGTGAAGATGACGCCGCAGGAGGTCGGGATGCGGCGCAGGAGATATTTGTTGACGTGGGCGTACCAGGAGACGTCGATCTTATGGTAGGCGGGCTGGCCGCAGTCCTTGAGATCCATCAGCTCGCGCGTCGGGCTCTGGACGACCTTGCCGTTCTCGAGGTAGGCGATGCCGGTGATGCGGGTGACGTCTTTGCCGGCCTTGTCCGTCTCGATGATGTCGCGCAAGGTGAGCTCGCCCTCGCCGCGGACGACGATGTCGAACGGTCCGCCCTCGTACAGGAAGTCGGCGGGATTGACCGAGGGCTGGGCGTTGCCGACGACGATCTTCACGGCCGGGAAGCGCTTCTTGATCGCGAACGCGAGGTCCGAGACGACCGCGTAATCGGTGCAGAAGGAGGCCAGGCCGACCCAGCGCGGCTTGAGGCGGGCGATCTCCTCGAGGATCGCGTCGCGGTTTTCCTTCTCGGTATGAAAGTGGGGGTTGGCGATCTCGCAGGTGATGCCGTACTTCTCGACGTAGCCGGCCAGGTACAGGAAGTAGAACGGCATGTACACCGAGCGGGCGTTCGACGGGGAGACCGCGAAAAGAACATCGATCGAGCCGCCGCCATGGGACGCGTCCTGCGGGCGCGCGTCCGTCCGGTCTGGCGAAACTCTATCGATTGTGGCGGTGCCCATGAAGTTCCTCCGGCGAGGGTATCCCGTTATTATACTACGGTTCTTGCCGTCTGAGCGTCGGGGTCCGTGTGCATCAGGAAGTTCACGTTCAGCGCGTCGAGCCTCAGCATGAAGGTGCAGTCGACGTCGAGCGACGGCGACGAGATGTGGATGAGCGTGTCGACCATGTCGTCGCCGCCCTCGGGCCGGAGCTCGCCGAACGCGCGGTCGAACAGCGCGGCCTTGGAGGCGCGCTCCGCGACCGGCGCGGAGAGCACGCGGGCCATCCCTTGATGGTCGGCGAGCTCCGCGGCCATCGCGTTGATCACGATGTTGGCGATCTCCGAGAGCGCCGGCTGCTCGAATCCCCCCAGGTTCAAGGGGCCGGAGCGGAGCAGGGCCTTGCCGCAGGCCTCGGAGAACAGGACCAGGTAGCTCTCTCCGGGGGAGACGAAGCGCACGCCCAGGTACTCGCCGCGGTCCCGGGCCAGGATCGCCCGGAAGCGGGCGCCGGTTCCGACCTCGATGGAGACGATGTCGACCTTCCAGTCCGCGCCCGAGAGCGCGCCGAGCCTTTCGGCGCTGCGGGCGACGGCCGCCGCGATCAGGGCGAGCAAGCGGGACTGCGCCGGGGCGGAGATTTCCATGGTCTTCAGGGGCGCCGCACGCCCCGCGCTCATAGTGTAAGCGCGCGGCGGAATCGGTCAAGGCCGGAGGGGCCGTTTTACCGAGATTTAACGATGTCTTCGAGGAGGCCGGAGTAGAGCAGGCGGTAGCGCTCGGTCAGGATGCCGATCTCGAAGTTCCGCCGGAAGCGTTCGAGGCCGGCCTTGCCGAAGCGCTCCCGGGTTTGCGGGTCGGCCATCCGGCCCAGGGCCTGGGCCAAGGCGCCGTCGTCGCCGGGCTCCACCAGGAGCCCCGTCTCTTCATGGGACACCTCCTCCGGGATGCCGGCCAGGCGCGAGGCGACGACGGGTTTTCCCAGGGCCATGGCGTCGAGGATGACGAGCGGCATGTCCTCGGAGCCGAGCGAGGGCAGCACCAGAGCGTCGCAGGCGGCGATGATGTCGAGATAATCGGCGCGGAAGCCGGCGAAGCGCAGGACCTTCTCCAATCCGCGCTCCTTGGCCAAAGAGACGATTTTGTCGCGCTCGGGCCCGTCGCCGACGAGGACGATCGGGGGCGCGTTCGGGCCGAGCCGGCCGAGCGCCTCGACCAGCACGCGATGGCCCTTGCGCGGCTCGAAGAACGCCGTCATGACGAAGACCGGTTCCGAGGCGGGAAGAGCGAGCTCCCGGCGGACCTCGTCGCGGGGGCGCCGCGGGCCGGGCGCCGCGACGCCGTCGGGGATGACGCGCATGCGCCAGCGGGAAAAGCCGCGCCGGACCAAGGAGTCCTGGGAGGTTTTGGACGCCGTGACGAAGACGTCCACGCAAAGCTCCACCAGGCGGTCGAGGACCCAATCCAGGGCTTCCCAAGGCAGGCGCAGAGGCAAGGTTTGGTTGTGGACGACGAACACGACGTTCTTGGCCCCGGCGAGGCGCGCCGCCGCGGCCGCGGCGCGGCAGCCCATGGCGCCGGGATAGCCGCCGTCGTTGACATGAACCAGATCGGGGGCCGCGCCGCGAAACGCCCACGTCAGGCGGGCGACGTCGTAAAAAAATACGCCGTAATCGGCCAGGCGGTAGATGAGTTTGAGGGCCATCGGAGTCTGCTCGGCCAGCCAATCATGGCGCTCGGGCAGGCGCGCCGTCCGGCGGGCGACGGCGGGGGGGATACGGCGTTGGACCGCCTCGGCGAAGCGGGGATGGTCGCGGTACGCGAAGGTCAGATCGGCCTGATCGGCCAAGGCCTTGTCGCTCAGGATGGCGGCCGCCACGGCGTCGGCGCCGCCGAAGACGGGGCAGTCGGAGTAGACGAGAATTCTGGGCTTCAAGGAGGGGTGCGTCGTCGGCATTATGCTAAAATAGCCTTTCCCGCACAAGATGAACTACACCCCCATCAACAAGGGCCAATTCACCCTCGAGACGCCCGAACGCAGCGCCCTTTTCGAGAAGAACCGCGGCTTCGGAAACGAGGAGGCCTACCGCGAGAACCGGCGCCAGTGGGAGGACTATCCCAAGCGCCAGTTCGTGGCTGACTATCCCCTGCATGTGGACGTGGAGCTGGCCTCCGTCTGCAACTTGAAGTGCCCCATGTGCTACACGATCACCCCGGAGTTCAAGTCCAAGGTGAACGCCACGCTGATGGACTTCGCCCTCTACACGAAGATCATCGACGAATGCGCGGCCGGGGGAGTCTACTCCGTGCGGTTGAGCCTGCGCGGCGAGTCCTTCCTGCATAAACGCATCGTGGACTGCATCGCCTACGCGAAGAAAAAAGGCATCAAGGAAGTCTCGACCTTGACCAACGGCCTGCGCCTCGACGAAAAGCTGTTTAAAGAGGTCATGGAGCTGGGCATGGACTGGATCACGATCTCCTTCGACGGCCTGGGCGCCACCTACGAGAAGATCCGCCATCCCGCCAAGTTCGACCGGGCCGTGGAGAAGATCGTCAACTACGCCAAGATCAAGCGCGAGGCGGGGCGGGTCAAGCCGCTCATCAAGGTCCAGGCGGTCCTGCCCTCCATCATCGAAGGCCCCAAGGCCTTCTACGACACCTTCGCGCCCATCACCGACATGGTCAGTGCCAACCCGCTCATCGACTATCTGATGAACGACGACTCGACCAAGATCTATTATCACGCCGACTTCACCTGCCCCCAGCTCTATCAGCGCCTGGTGATCGGCGCCGACGGCTTGGTCATGATGTGCTCCAACGACGAGGAGAACCTGCACGTCGTCGGCGACGCGCGGACCAAGACCATCCATGAGATGTGGCACGGCCCGGAACTGACGAAGGCCCGCGCCTCCCATGCCCGGCACTGCGGCACCAAGGACTACGCCGCCTGCGCCAAGTGCTACCTGCCCCGCCGGACGGAGGACGCGGTGGTCATGATCGGCGAGCGGTCGGTCATCGCCGAGAACTACATCGGACGCTCGCAGGTCATCGGCACTTGACCTCGGCGCCGGCCCGCCCCATGTTCGTCACCATCCATCAGCCGGAGTTCATGCCCTGGGCGGGCTTCTTCAACAAGATCGTGCAGACGGATTTATTCATCGTGTTCGACAGCGCCAAGTTCAAAAAGAACTATTTCGACAACCGCTGCCGCATCAAGCAGGGCGGAGCGGCCAAGTGGCTGACGGTGCCCGTGGTCGGGCGCGACTCGACCCAGGCGTTCCTGGACGTCGCGGTCGCCGAGGGCGATTGGTCGCGCAAGGCCTGGAGCACGCTGCAGCTCAACTACCGGGGCGCGCCGCATTGGGCCGAGCACGAGCCCTTCTTGAAGGACTTCTTCGCGCCGGGGCGGTGGCGGCGGCTCATCGACATGAACCTGGCCTTCATCGAATACGGCTGCGCCTCCTTGTCCATTCCCCTCAAGCTGCGCCGCGCCAGCGAGATGGGCGTTTCAAGCGCCGGCTCGCGGCTCGTGCTCGACCTGTGCCTTGCCGCCGGGGCGGACTCGTACCTGTCCGGCGCGTTCGGCCGCGACTACCTGGATGAAGACTCCTTCGCCGAGGCGGGCGTGGCCTTGAAGTATCAGGATTACACGCAGCCGCCTTATGAGCAGTTCGACGGGCCGTACGTCGGGCCTCTCTCCTTGATCGACATGCTGCTGAACGTCGGCTCTCGCGGCCGCGAGCTTTTGGGGGCCAAGTGAGGACCGTGACGCTCGGCGGCAAAAGGGTCGGAGCCGGCATGTCCTGCTACCTGATCGCCGAGATCGGCGGCAACTTTCTCAAGATCGACGAGGCCAAGCGGCTCATCGACGCGGCCGCCGCCGCGGGCGTGGACGCGGTCAAGATCCAAACCTTCCGCGCCGAGACCTTGACCACGCGCAAGGCCGTCTTCGAGATGGAGAACACGGGCCGCGTCTCCCAGTTCGACCTGTTCAAGAAATACGAGGTCGGCCCCGAGGCCCATCGGGCCATCTTCGAGCACGCGGCCTCCCGGGGCCTATTCTGTTTCTCCACGCCCTCGCATCCGACGGACACGGATCTGCTCGAAAAGCTGGGTTCCCGGGCGTATAAGATCGGCTCCGACGATGCCGTCAACATCCCCTTCATCCGCCACGCCGCGCGCAAGGGCAAGCCCATTCTGCTTTCGACCGGCATGTGCACGCTTGACGAGGTGAAGGCCTCCGTCGCGGCCATTACCGCCGAGGGCAACGAGGAGATCATCCTGTTCCACTGCACCACGAGCTATCCCTGCCGCCCCGAGAGCGTGAACCTGGCGGCGATGCTCGCCATGCAGGCGGCCTTCCCGTTTCCCGTCGGCTACTCCGACCACACCTTGGGCATCGACGTCTGCTACGCCGCCGCCGTCCTGGGCGCTCCCATTTTGGAGTTCCACTTCACGCTCGACAAGAAGGCGGACGGTCCCGACCATATGCTGTCCAAGGATCCCGTCGAGACGGCGGAGCTCGCGCGCAAGGTGAGGCAGCTTCCGATCGTCATGGGCGACGGCGTCAAGCGTCCCGCGCCCGCCGAGCTGCCGCAGCTGCGCAACAACCGCAAGAGCCTGGTCGTCATCCGCGACGTGGCGGCGGGAGCCGCTCTCGGCGTCGGCGACTTCGAGGCGCGCCGTCCCGGCACGGGCATCGCCTGCGCGCGCTACGACGAGGTGCTCGGCCGGAAGGCCAAGCGCGCGCTCGCGGCCGGCGAGGTCCTGGCCTGGGACGATCTCGCGTGAGCGGCGTCGGCATCATCCTGCAGGCCCGCATGGGCTCATCCCGCCTGCCGGGCAAGGTCGTCAAGCCGCTGTGCGGCCGGCCCATGCTGGCTTGGATCGTGACGCGCCTGCGCCGCAGCGCCGCGGGCAAGAGGCTCGTCGTGGCCACCTCGCTTCTGGAGACCGAGGCGCCGCTGCTCGCCGTCTGCGAGTCGCTCGGCGTGGAGGTGTTCCGCGGCCACGAGACGGACGTGCACGACCGGTACTACCGCTGCGCGCTCGAGCGCGGCTTCGACGCCGTCGTTCGGGCCACCGCCGACAATCCCTTCGTCGACGCCGCGGAATGCGACCGCCTCATCCGGATGCGCGAGGAGAGGAGCCTCGACTACGCCTGCGCCTTCCCGGAGTTCGGCAGCGGCTTTCCCGACGGCGTGGGCGTGGAGATCTTCACCTTCGCCGCGCTCGAGCGCTCCTGGCGGGAGTCCACGGCGCCGCGCCACCGCGAGCACGTCAACGAGTACATCCAGGAGCATCCGGAGCTTTTCCGCCAGGACGTGCTCAAGGCGCCGCCGCGCAAGCGGGCTCCCGGGCTGTCGCTGACCGTGGACACGCCCGCGCAGTTCGCCGACGCCGAGCGGCTTTACGCCGAGTACCAGCGCCGGGAGCCGGGGGGCTTGCCGAGCGTGGAGTGGGCCATTCAGGCGGCGCGGAAGGCCGCTTGAAGATCGGATTCTACACGTACGCCGGCCACCAGATGGGCATGGGCCATGTCTATCGCTGCCTGGCCGTCGAGCGCGCCCTGCGCGCCGTCTGGCCCGGGGCCGAGGCGATCTTCGAGTTGAAAGAACAGCCCGAGGGCCTGCACGCCGTGGAGCGGGCGGGCTCGAAGGCCCGGGTTCGTCCCGCCGGCCGCGTCCCCGAGGGACCGTGGGACCTTTTGTTCGTCGACCAGCTCGACGTCGACCCCGCGGAGATGCGGGCGCTCAAGGCGAACGCGGGCTGTCTTGTCAGCCTCGACGACACGGGCGCCGGCCGTTACGAGGCCGATCTCGCGTTCAACGGCCTCTACCGCAGCCGCGTTCCGCCGCCGGCGGGCGGCCGGACGAGGTCCTACGAGGGCTTCGACTACCTTCTCCTCGATGAGCGTTTTTCCCGGCAGAGCCGGCCGGCCACGGAGGACATGCGGCGCATTCTCATCAGCCAAGGCGGAGCGGACACGTACGGCCTGGTGCCGCGCCTCGTCGAGCGCTTGGGCGCCTGGGCTCGCAAGAGCGGAGCCGCGCTGCACGCTCTCGTTGGGCCGGCCTTCCGCCATGATGAGGAACTGCGGCGCGCGGCCGCCGCTTGGCCGGAGACGGTGAAGGTGGAGCGCGGCCTCAACGACGTTCCCGGTTTTTTTTCGAGCCTGGACGCGGCGGTCTCGGGCGCGGGACTGACCGCCTGCGAATTGGCCGCTTCCGGCGTGCCCACCTTGCTCATCACGGGCGAGGCCAAGGAGCTCGAGACCGCCGCGGCCTTGGCCGGGGCGGGCGCCGCCCTCGACTTCGGCTCGTTTTCACCGGCGGCCTTGGACGCCTTGGCCGAGAAGCTCGCGGCCGTCGGCGCCGACGCCGGCGCCCGTCGGCGGTTGTCCGACAGCGCGAAAAAAGCTATTGATGGTGGGGGCATGGCCCGCATGACGGCCCTCATCCAAGGAGCGCTGACCCCATGAACGTTTTATCCATCGGAGCCCATTTCGACGACGTGGAGCTGGGCTGCGGCGGCACCTTGGCCAAGCACGTCGAGCGGGGCGACGCGGTCTACGCCTTCGTCGCCACCGTCTCGGGATTCACCAACGCGAACAACCAGAGCGTGCGCGCGAACGCGACCGCGAGGTCCGAGGGCGAGGCCGCCATGAAGGCGCTGGGCGTGCGCGAGCTGATCTGCGGCGACTTCAAGACCTTCGAGGTGGAGTTCATCGAGGCGCTCAACGTCAAGATCCTCAAGATCATCGAGGAGAAGAAGATCGACCTGGTCTACACGCATTGGACCGGCGACGTCCACCACGACCACAAGGCCGTGGCCAACGCGACTTTGCACGCCGGCCGGCACGTGCCGCGCCTGCTCATGTACCGCAGCAACTGGTATCACGGCACGTCGGACTTCCGCGGCAACTTCTACGTGGACGTCACGAAGCACTGGGACGCCAAGGAAGCCGCCATCCGCTGCCACGCCTCGGAGATGGAGCGCACCGGCAAGAAGTGGCTGAGCTTCTTCGCCAAGGAGGCGGAGAACGCCGGCCAGCGCATCGGCGTCAAGTACGCCGAGGTCTTCGAAGTGGTGAAATGGCTGGAGCGCTAGCCGGCCGTCTGCGTTTCGCCAGTCCTCCCAAGAGCCGCCTGCTGATCTTCGACGCCATGGGCAGCGCCGTCCTGGAGCGCACCGCCCTCAAGGACCTTCCGCACGCGGTCCTGCCCGCGCGGGGAGAGGTCTTCCATCTCTCGCCGGCGGTCCTGGTCCGCATGCTGCGCTACGCCGGCCATATCGACTGGGCACTCGTCGCCCGGCGCGGCGGCCGGGGGCTTTTCGGCCAGCTCTACCTGGTCCACCTGCTGGCCTGCGTCGACGTTATCGCGCCCGAGGTCGTCGTCACCTGGATCGACAACTCCTGGCTTTTCCACAAGATCAGCCGCGCCTATCCCCAGGCCGAGTTCTACGCCGTGCAGAACGGCTCGCGCTCGCTGGGCTGCGTCACCAGCAATCTCCCGTTGAAGATTCCGGGAGGCTACGTCATCTCGATGCCGAACCTCCTCTGCTTCGGCCGCTACGAGGAAGATCTCTACCGCGGGCACGGGCACGTCATCGACTCGTTCCACCGCGTCGGTCCCCTGCTCGGCGGCTTCTATCTCAGCCGGCGCGGCCCGGCGCCGGCACCCAAGTATGATCTCTGCCTGGTCTCGCAATGGCGCGCCGACCTCATGATCGGAGACCGCCACCCCGAGGTGAAGGGCAGCGTGACGACCTTGGCCGGCCATTTGGGCCGCTACGCCAAGGAGCGCGGCGTCCGCGTCTGCGTGGCGGCGCGCACCACCGGCCCCGCCGAGCGGGTCTTTTATCAGGCGGCCCTGGGCGCGGATGTGCCGCTGATCACGCGCCGGGATGAGTTGATGTCGCTGAGCACCTATCAAGCCATCGACGAGAGTTCGGTGGCCGTGGGCTTCTCCTCCACGGCGCTCCTGGAGGCCTTCGGCTGGGGCAAGCGGGCCCTGTTCTGCAATTTTTTCAAGCATTCGGAATCTTATTCGCCGCCGCGTCCGGGACCTTGGATGGTCGATGAGCCGCGCTACGAGCTTTTTCGCGACAAGCTCGACGCGCTGCGGGCCATGACTCCGGCCGAGTACGAGGCGGCGGCCGGCGAATTCACGCGCTACGCGGTGCGGTACGACCCGGCCAAGCCCGCCCACATCTACCTGCGCGAGCTCATCGAGAGCCGGCTGTCGCGGGGCGGCTTAAACCGTGGTTTTCCGCCATGAGCCCATTATGCGCTCGGCAGAGAAGGCGGACGTTGGAGGGATCGTTCGAACCGCCTCCCAGAGCCCACGGCCGGACATGGTCGAACTCCAAAGCTCGGCGGCTGGCGCACCTGCGGCCGTCGGGCGCTTTGTAGGCGCACCGCCCGTGGTCGCGTTTCCACACCCGCCGCCGGATCCATTTGGGGATCTTTCTCGTCCGCGATTTGGTCTTGCGGCCTTCCGGCCAAAGGTTGGGATCCTTGAGGTTGAGCAGGGCCTCAAGGGCCGCCGTAAAAATATCCTCGAATCGCCCTTCCGGGAATCGGTGGCACAGGAGCGCCCTGGCCCTGTCGAGAAGCTCGCGTAGCCGGGACCCGGCGCCGAAAGAAACTTCCCACTTAAGCTCGGACTGCGCCGGCAAGCCGCCGGGTGCAACGGCGGCGAAAAGAGGCAAGTCGCCGACGGACGCGGGCCTGACGGCGATGACCCGGATGGCATCTCGCGGCGCTGGACGGGGACACAACGGCGCTACGAGGGCCGAGACTTCCTGCACCGTTTTGCCCCTGGCCTGTTGAATGATCTCCAGTGCGCCCTCCCCATCGAGATGTGGATGCAACAGCACGAGCGATCTTAAGTGGACTTCGCCGCGACGGAGCAAATCCAGCAGTTCCGGCCGCTTGCGCACCGCACGGGCCGCGCGGATGCGGTGGAAGGCGCTGGGCTCGGAATAGCCCAACTCTTTGACGCAGTACTCGAAGAGCGACGGGTAGGCCCGTTCGCGAGCGAGGTTGCGGTTGTCCACTTCCGCCAGGTGCGCCACCACGGCGGCCGTGTCCTCGCGTTCCTGGCGCACCAGGTTTTTGAGGCATCGGAGAAGCTCGTCATCGTTGAGTTCGGTCGGGTTCACGTGGCCTCCAACGGGTGTACACGTGTACACCCGCATCTTTCTTACGATTGAGGGGGTAAAAAAGTTTCCGTCAGCGCCGCGTTTCTTGACAGTTCGAAGGGCTGTTTTGTATCGTCCTCGACGATGACCGAAGCTTGGCAGATCTGGGCCGACAAGCCGGAGAAGGAAGGGACTCTGGCCAATCGCGCCAAGAACAAGCTCCCGCAGATGGAGTCCACCAAGCAGCTCGTCAAGCTGCTGCGCCCCCTCTACAAGCCCGGCATGCGCATCCTGGACGTCGGCTGCAACGCGGGGCATTACCTGAGGGGCATCCTGGAGCTCGACGCCAAGGCGAGCTACACGGGCGTGGACGCCTACCCCTACTACATCAACCAGGCCAAGGAGATCTACAAGGATCTGCCCAACGCGTCCTTCGAGGTCAAGGACGTGTTCAACCCCTTGTTCCCCAAGAAGCCCTTCGACATCACCTATTGCTGCAACGTGCTGCTCCACCTGCCCGATTTCCGCCGGCCCCTGCGCAACATCCTGGAGAGCACGGCCAAGGTCAGCCTGGTGCGGACCTTGATCGGCGAGCGCGCCACCATCGTCAAGCTGGTGGAGGGCGAGGAATTCGACGAGAAGGGCGAGCCGAAGAAGTTCACCTACCAGAACACCTACACGAAGGCGATGATCGCGCGCTGCGCCGCGTCGCTGGGCTGGGACGCGGAGTTCATCGACGATGAGTTCGACGCCAAGGTCCTGGCGTCCGAGCACGGCAAGCTCAAGTCGGGCGGCGGAACCCGGGTCATCGACGGCCGGCAGATCGACGGGAACATCCTCTTCAACTGGGCCTTCATCCGCTTCACGCCGGCCAAGAAGTAGGCGCCGCTACCAGGCGGTCCAGCCGCCGTCCACCGTCAGGTTCGCGCCCGTGACGTAGGAGGACGCGTCGCAGGCCAGGAACAGCACGGGTCCGGCGATCTCCTCGGCTAAGCCGATCCTCCCCAGGGGATTCTTGCGGCAGAGCTCCTTGAAGAATTTCGGCTGCGCGCGCGCCAGCGCGGCGGGGGGGAAGGGCCCCGGGCTGACGCTGTTGACCCGGATCTTGCGCGGCCCGAGGTGGCAGGCGGCGTAGCGGGTCAATTGGATGAGGGCGGCCTTGGCGGCCCCGTACGAGGGCGGGTTGTCGAAGCCGCTGCGGCCGTAGATCGCGGGATCCGGGCTGACCAGGCCGTACATCGACGCGATGTTGATGACCGACGCGCCGCCGCGCGCGGACTTGGCGGCTTTCGCGAGCAGGGGAAGCGCCTTCTGGGTGAGCAGGAACGAGGCCTGGACGGAGACCTCGTAGGCTTTGCGGAAGTCGTCCCAGTCCGTCCGCTCGAAGCGGCCCGGGCCGCCGCTGTAGGCGTTGTTGACGAGTACGTCCAGCCGGCCGTGCCGCTCGCGCACGTCCTTGAGCAGGCCTTCGACGCCGCGCGGCCGGGAGACGTCCCAGGCGCTGACCGAGGCCTTGCCGCCGCGCGCGCGCAAGGTCTTCGCGGCGGCCTCCAGCGCGTCCCGGTCGCGTCCGTTGAGGATGACCTCGGCGCCGGCTTGACACAGGGCCGCCGCGATGGCCCGCCCGAGATGCCCCGCCGCTCCGGTGACGAGGGCGACGCGCCCGTCGAGGCGGAAATGATCCGGCGTCTTATTTTTTCGAACCATGTTTCGGCTCCTTTTTCGTTTTCGCGGCGTTTCGCGCCCACAGCGAAGGGTTCAGCAGGCGCTCCGGCGCTCCGGCGAGCTCCCGCTCGCAGCGCGCGCTTTCGGACGGGGTCAGCGGCCTCTTGCGGAACAAAGCCAGGTTCACCTCGAGCTGGGCCCGCGACTCCATGCCCAACACGACGCTGGTCAGCCAAGGCTGGGCGCGGACATAGGCGAGGCAAAGGTCCAGAGGGCCGTCGCGGCGCAGGTCCTTGGCCAAAGCCGCGATCCGCGGCGCCCAAAGTCCCGCGTCCTCGACTCCGGTTTTGGCCCAATGCCGCGCCGGGGCGGCGAGAAGTCCTTGGAGAAGGACGCTGCGGACGTGGATGAGGACCTCGGGCCGCCGGCCGGCTTTTTCCAGGAAGCCCGAGTCCTTCCAGCGCCGGTCCAAAATATTGAAGGGGATCTGGATCAACGACACGTCGGGATCGGCCAGGGCGGCGAGCCCTTCCTCGGGGAGATACACCGAGGCGCCGAGCTTCTTGATGAAGCCGTCCTTCTTGAGCTCGAGCAGGCGCCTCCAGGCCCGGCCGCCGAAGGCGGCGCGCTGGCTCCAATGATGGAGCAGCAGCGCGTCGAGGGGCTCGCGCGACAGATTCGCGCATGAGGCCCGCACGCTGCGCTCGACGTCGGCGAGCTCGCGCAGCGCGCCCAGCTTGGTGACGATCAGGCCGCGCCCGGGGAAATCCTCGCGCATGATCCGGCCCAGGATCTTTTCGGAATCGGCGTAGTCGCGCGCCGTGTCGAAGGCCGTCACGCCGTGCGCCACGGCCCGGCGCACCATGGCGCGGGCCTCCGCCCAGGACGGCTTGCCGGAGGCGTTGACGATGCCGTAATTCATTCCCAGCTGGGCGGCGCCCAAGGCGAGCTCGCCGTGGACCTCGCCGCCGCGGACGCGAAACGGCACCCGCCAGGCCGGCTCGCCCGGGAGCTTTTGCAGGATCAGGCAGAGCTTCTCCCAGGAAACGCCGATCGGGTCCTTGATCTTGGCGAAGACCTTGACCAGCCTTCGGTAGTCGCCCCGGTCGTCCAGCGTGCAGCGCAGATGGCCCCAGCCGCGCGGAGCGCCCGGAGTCTGGAAGACGGTTCTTCCCCGATGACGCTTGATCCAGGGGGTGACGTGCTCGCGGTCGTGGGGAGAGGAGGCGGCCTCGTGCGCGGCGCGCAGAGCGCGCGCCGTGAAGGCCTCGGCGCTCATCCCGTAGGGCAGGCCGTCGAGCGGGGAGCTGGTTCCGAGATACTCGAGCTTGCGCGCGACGAGTTTGCGCGCGAGAGACTCGACGAACCGTCCGTCCGGGAAGGCGTTGTCCGCCGTCAGGCGGACGATCACCGCGTCGTCGGGCAGGCCGGCGGCGGCTTGCTGAAACCGGGCCAGGACGTCGTCGAGAGGCCCGCGCAGGACCCGCAGCCCCGCCTTCGCGGCGGCGGCGGCCAGGCGATCGTCCGTCGCGTCGGCGGAGGTGGCCAAGACCACGTCGGCGCCCCGGTTCTTGGCGCGCAGGGCGCAGAGCACGGCGGCGGGCAGTCCGGCCAGCGGCAGGAGGACCTTGGCCGGAAGGCGGGCCGAGGAGGTCCGGGCTTGAACGACGACGCGGAGCTTCGTTTAGGACCTCTCGACGGCGAGGCAGCGCGCCGGCGCGCCGTCGGCGCCCAGGATGTTGAGCGGACAGACGATGAGCTCGACCTCGGGGCCGCGCAGGCGGTCGAGGTTGTTCATGTACTCGACGAGATAGACGCCGCGGCCGAGCAAGGCATGGTGGTTGGGGCAGTCGTTGCCGCTTTTCCAGCCGTGCTCGTGGTCGTCGACGTTGGGCGTGTCCACGCCCAGGAGCCGCACGCCCTGGGAGACGAGCCAGCGGCAGGCCTCGAGCGAGAGATGCGGCGCCTTGGTGTAGTACTCGATTTTGCCCCAGCGCTTCGACCAGCCGAAGCGCACGAGCATGCGCGGCAAAATTTTACGCTTGCCGAGCGCCTTCTTGAGCTCGGAGAGCGAGTGCTCGTGCTTGGGCTTGGCCGGAGAAAGGTCGATGAGTCCGGCCTTGCCGGTCATCAGCGCCGGCGGCATGGAGTCGATCGGGGCTCCGCCCGCGACGAAGTGCAGCGGCGCGTCGACGTGCGTGCCGGTGTGCGTGCCGAGCGTGACCTTGCGGCTCTCGCGGTCCTCGATGCCGTGGCGCCCGAGCTGGGTGACCTCGACGAACGGATGCCAGTGGCTGGGGAAGGTCGTCATTCCTTCATGGATCGGGAAGGATAAATCGATTGTTTTCATGGCTTCACCATCCTCGGTTGCAGTTGTTGCGCGGCCCATTCGCGTATCTTCACCTTCTGTACCTTGCCGGTGAGCCCGGCGGGAAATTCTTCCAGGTGCAACAGCGCCGCCGGCCGGTCGGCGGCGATGAAGTTGGCCTTGCAGTAGGCGTCGAGCGACGGTTTCACCGCCGGCCAGTTTTGACCGGGCTTGAGCCGGAAGACGGCGACGATGTCCTCGCCCGTGAGGTCGTTGGGCGCGCCCACGACGGCGACCTGCTCGACGGCCTCGTGGCGCAGGAGCACCTCCTCGAGGGCCACGGGGCTGATGTTGAGCCCGCCGCGGATGATGAGGTCCTTGACCCGGCCGGTCAGGCGCAACGCGCCGTCCGACAGGACGCCCGTGTCGCCGGTGGCGAACCACTCCCCCTCGACGGGCTTGACCTTCCCCGTCGCGTAGTCGAGGTAGCCGGCCATGAGATGCGGCGTCTTGACGAAGATCTCCCCGGCGTCGCGAATGGAGAGGGACACGCCGGGCAGGAGCCGCCCCACCGAGCCCTCGACGGCGCCGGTCGCGGGGCCGTTCGCCGCGAGGAGCAAGGTCTCGGAGAGGCCGTAGCTCTCGTAGAGCGGGCGTCCGTAGGCCGCCTCGAACTCGCGCTTGACCTTGAGGGGAAGCGGGCCGGTGCCCACGAAGATCTTGGCGACATGCTTGCGGCAATAGTCCTTGCCCGCCTCGTCGCGGTCCACGGCGAGGAGGGCCGCGGCCATCGTCGGGCTGAGCCACAGCGCGTTGACGCCGTGGGCCATGGGCAGCTTCCAGAAATCGAGCGCCGTGCGCGCTCCCCAGCCCGGCGTCAGGACGACGCTCGCGCCGGCCATGTAGGGCGAGATCAGGGAATTGAAGAAGCCGCCGCTGTAGGACATGGGCATGAGGTGCAGGAGCCGGTCTCCCGGCCCGAGCCCCATGGCCGCGTTGAAGGCGGCCGCGTTGCCCAGCAGGCTGCCGATCCTTTGGACCACGGCCTTGGGCGCGGCGGTGGTGCCGGAGGTGAAGACGATGGTGAGCGCGTCGTCGGCCGTCGCGCCCCCGAGCGGCGCGTTCTCGGCGGCCCGATAGAACGGGTCGCCGAGCCGGGGCAGCTCCAAGAGCTTGACGCCGGTCTTCAGCAGGCGCTTGGTCTCGGTCGAATGGATCAAGAGTTTGGCCCCGGCGTTATCCAGGACGAAGCCGAGGTCGCGCGGATGCAGGGCGGGGTTGGCCGGGGCCACGACGGCGCCGAGATGCAGCGCGGCGAAATAGAGCACGACGAACTCGGGGGAGTTAAGCAGGACGGCCGAGACCCGGTCGCCGCGGCCGATCCCCGCGTCGCGCAGGCGCGCGGCCAGGCCCAGGGCCGCCGCGTGAAACTCCCCATAGCTCAAGGTCAGCCCGCGGTCGGGGACGATGAGAAAGGGCCGGTCCGCGTTCTCGGTTGCGATGCGCGGCACGTCGAGCGGGCTCGGTTCGCTCATAAGCCTTGCTTCAAGGCGTAGCTCGTGCTTCGCCCGCCGGCGCTGTCCTTGCTCAAAATGCCGCGCTCGATGAGATCCATGATGTCCCGCTGGGCCGTGTCCTGCGAGCATTTGGCCAGCGCCGCCCATTTGGTCGAGGTGAGCTTGCCTTCGAAGCCGTCGAGCAGCTTGTTGAGCATCAGGCGCTGCCGCGCGTTGATCGGCGCGGCGGCATAGGTCTTCCAAAAGCGGTCCTTCTTGAAGACCGCCTCCAACGCCTCCTCGGTCCCGGCGATGGCCCGGTCAAGGCAGCCCAGAAACCACTCCATCCACTCGGTCACGTCGCGCGTTCCCTTTTGGGTCCGCTCCAGGATGTCGTAATAGTCCTTGCGTTCCCGTTGAATCTGCGCCGATAGGCTGTAGAAGCGACGGGAGCTTTTCTCGGATCGGGCCAGCGCCCAATCGGCGACGGCGCGGGCGACGCGGCCGTTTCCGTCGTCGAAGGGATGGATCGTCACGAACCAGAGGTGGGCTTGAGCGGCGCGGAGGATCGGGTCGATATCGCCGGTCCGGTTCGCCCAATCC
Source organism: Elusimicrobiota bacterium (assembly GCA_016204945.1). GTDB lineage: Bacteria > Elusimicrobiota > Elusimicrobia > UBA1565 > UBA9628 > GWA2-66-18. The sequence continues at coordinate 2,367 of JACQJQ010000042.1, read as the reverse complement.
AGGAAGGCGGCCATCTCCAAGTCCAGGCGCTCCGCCGGCGGAGCCTCGTAATGCACGCGCTCGCGGCCCATCGCGCCGGAAACGACCTGCATCGGTCCCCGGGCGTCGTCGCGCCAAGCGCCGACCTTGAGCTTGGAGCCGGCGTCCGCGAAAAGCGCGGCGTGCCAGCCGAACAGCCGCGTCATCGTTAGCGGCGCGGCGTAGTTTTGCGTCGCCTCCAGGGTCATCTCCACGACGCCCTCGACGCGGCGGTCCGCCGGGATCAGGCCGGCGACGTCCAAGCCCAGCCGCCGCGCGATGGAAGATCGCGCCTGTTCGGCGTTGATGATTTCGCCCTCGATTTCGCTGGACTTCAAGACGTCGAGCGTGAGCGCCTGGAGCACGGCCTCGTCGCGCTGCGGGAAGCCGAGGCTTTCCATTCGGCCGATCAGGCGGCCCTGTCGGAGGCGAACCGCCGCCAACGGTTCGGCGAGGTTTTCTTGGCTCCAATGCAGCTTGGGCCAGTCCGGTAATTGATGGATATAGCGGCTCATTGTACGCATACTATGCGGATATTATAGAGCCTATTCTCCGCATTTTCAAGGCCTTAATATACGCAAATAGTGCGTATATTAAGGCCTTCATTCTTCGCGCCGAATCAGTCCCGCCGCGGCCATCTTCTCGGCGACGGCGGCCAGCTCGAGCGCGTCGGCGCCGATGGTTTCGGCGACGGCGAGCAGGTCGTTTGTGCCGTCGCAGTAGGCGAGGAAGTCGAGGATGCGCCGTCCGGAGCCGAACTCGCCCTTCTTGCTGAGCGTCGGATACAAGCCCCGCCGGCCGAGCTGGGGCTCGCACGGGGCGGTCGCGCGCCATGTCTCATTGGCCTCCAGAATTTCCAAGGCGCGGCGGAGGAGGGCGAAGCCGCCGTAAAGGCCCTTGGGGCTGATCAAGGAGAGATTATCCTTTGACGTATGGTACTCAGGGTACTCGCCGTACTTGCTGCGCATGAGCGTCGCCACGGGCAGGTCCGCGCCGGGGCTGCAGTACTGCCGCTCGTCGCTGCCGCGGTCGAGATAAGAGTAGCGCTTGAACTTGGGGGCGACCGCCGAGATCGCGTGCAGGGCGGCCCGGTCGGCCAAGGTATCGCCGCGGCGCGAGGGCAGGTAGGAGTAGACGCGGTCGTCGCCGACGCAGGTGACGTTGAAGCCGGCGGCGACCTTCTCCTTGAGCGCGGCGAGGTGGCGGCTGAGATAGACGATCGAGCCGATCGTCTCGGGGATGAATATGATGCGGTACGAGTAGCGCCGCTCAGTTTTCTCCGCGAGCCAGCGCGCCAAGCGCGCCGTCACCACGGGTCCGGAGACCTCGTTGTTGGCCGTGGAGGGGTGGCAGCAGTACGTGGACAGAAGAATCTCCTGCTTGAGGCGTCCGGGCAGGAGGATCTCGCCGTAGTTGAGCTCTCCCGGCCGCAAGGCGCTGTCGATGCGAACGCGGTAGCGCCCTTTCTTCAGAGTTTTTCTCTGCCGATGCGGCAGACAGAAACCCCAGGTTCGGTTGTAATAGGAGGTGACATAGGGAATCGCATCCGGCTGTTTCGGCAAAGAGTGCAGGTGGGGCTGGAGTTCCTCCAGGCTCATTTCCTGGTCGATAGGCGTTGAGTAGCCCACCACGTGAAGGTTCGAGTCCGCGAAGTCCACGACCTTGCGCCCCTTGGAGTCGCGGATGGAGGCGGCTCGGATGTTCCACTCGTCGGGCACCTCCCAGTCGAAGGCCTTCGTTCCCGAGGGCACGGAGTGGATGGCCAGGCCCGGGGCCTCGCGCTGAAGAATCTTCAGCGTTTGACGGAAGCCCTCGCCGGTGATGCTGCGGCAGATGGGAAACAGCTCCTTGGCCAAGGCGTAGAGCTCGCCGCCGATTTGCGCCTGTTCCGGCGAAGCCGTCGTTCTCCTATTTTTCAAACTCATAAGCGCCGTTCGGCAACAGTCTTCGAAAGCGAAAGCCCGCCTTGAGGAAGGCCATGACGGAGGCCAGATTGTCCGCCTTGACCACGGCGCGCAGGCGTTTGACGCGCCGCTTTCCCGTCTTTTTGGGGAGACCGCGCAGCATGGCCGTGCCCCAGCCTTGGCCGCGCCGTTTCGGCGCCACCGCGATGTTGACCACGCCCGCGCCGGAGGGCGACAGGTCGAGCCGCAGCTGGCCCACCGGCTTGCCCGAGGCGTCTTCGGCGATCCACAAGGCGCAGCGGTCGTCGGCGAGCTTGCTCGCCAGCCATCGTTGATGGGAAGCGAAGCTGATGCGCCCCTGCGACAGGGAGTTGCGCCGCGTCCGCGGGTCGTTGCGCCACGTCCAGATCATGCGCGCGTCGCAGGAAGCCGCCGGCCGCCAGCG
>JACQJQ010000021.1 GCA_016204945.1 Elusimicrobiota bacterium | reverse complement strand
GCGCGTAGTCGATCATCGCGGTCTCGACGGACTCGAGGACCTTGTCGTCGAGCTGCGCGACGCCCTTGCCGGCGATCTGGGCCTCGATCTTGTCGAACAGCGCGTCGTCGATGATCGGCTGGATCTTGCCGGAGCGGTACTCGTCCTCCTTCAGCTGGTAGAGGCCGAGGAAGGTCTTGTCGCGGAAGAAGGCCTGGCGTGCCTCGACGCGCTTGAGCACGGCCGGGTTGGGCTGGCGCTGCACGAACTCGAAGAAGATCCCGGACGGCTTCGCGCCGGGCAGCTTCCACTCGCCGCTGAAGACCTGGATGAGGTCCTCCTCGGCGTCCTTGAGGATCGGCGTGATGAAATTGACGCCGCGCTCGAGGCAGAAGCGATGGAAGCCGACGAGATCGGGCGTGCGCAGCGCGATGTGCTGCCAGTGGCAGCCTCCGCCGCGGTTGCGGAGCATGGTGCGGACGTGAGAGCCCCTCGTCCGGGGCTCGGTCGGCTGGACGACGGCGATGATCGCCTGGTTCGGCACCGAGGGATTTCTCTCGATGCCGACGCGCGAGGCGAAGGTCATCGAGGCGGGCTTCTTCTGCCCGGGCCAGTTCGAGCGCTTCTCGTAGATCAGGTCCTCCCGGGACACGCCGAGGATGATCCTGAACAGCGCGTAGGTCGTCTTGTAGAGTTCCGGCTCTACGAGGAAGGTCATGTGGTCGACGACGAAGTTATGGAACGGCCGCTTCTTCACGGCGCCTCCGGGCGCGGGAGCTCGAAAGCGTCGCTCGTGCGGGCGTACCAGGAGCCTTCCATGCGTCCGACGGCGCGAAGATCCTGATGATTGATCTTCCCGCCGTTGTAGAGGGAGTCCGCGCAGTGAAACATGACCACCTTGCCGATGACGAGATTCCCGGCCAAGGCGCCTTCCCCGATGCGCACGATCTGCGAAAGCTCGCATTCATACGACACGGGGCTCTCTTTGACGCGGGGAGGCTTTACTTTGACGCAGGCCAAGGGCGTAAGGCCGGCCTTTTCGAACTCATTGACGCCGTAAGGATAAGGCGCCGAGGTCTGATTCATCTTTTCGGCGTTTGTCTCATTCACGATGTTCACCGTGAACTGCTTCGTTAATTCGATGTTGACCAAAGTGTCTTTCTTTTTTCCGTTTCGATCGTTCACCGGCGCGAAGCACACCGTCATCGGGTTCGCGCAGACCCCGGTGAAGAACGAGAACGGGGCCAGGTTGGGGACGCCCTCCGGCGAGACGGTGGCCACCCAGGCGATGGGGCGCGGCAGGATCGTCGCGATCATCAGCAGATAGCGGTCGCGGACCGCCAAAGTCTCCGGGTCGAGCCGCATCACGCCGCCGAGACGCCCTGCGTGTCGCGGTTCCAGCTCGTCGGATAGTCCTTGTCGGCGAGCGGCACGGCCTGCTTGGCCACCGCGAGCGGCTCGTAGAACGTGTCGAGCATGACCGCGAGGTAATCCGAGAGCTTTCCGCGTTCGGCGAAGGAGCGCTTGGCGGCCAAACCGTGCGGCGAATGCGGCAAAGAGCCCGGGTGAAACGTGAAGGAGCCCGGCTCGACGAGCCCCTTGCGCGCGCCGTAGCCGGTGTTGGAGAAGAACATGATCTCGTCGCTGTCCACGTTGTAATGCGCGTACGGCGCGGGGATGTCGCGCGGGTGCCAGCCCTCGATCTGTCCTTTGAAGGTGCAGACCGCGAAGCCGCCGTGCGGGGCCGCGCCGGACTGGAACGTCTGCCGCGCCGGCGGCGCCGTGTGGATGCGCCGGACCACGGGATGGTGGTCGTCGGTGTGGAAGGCGTACGGATACAAGGCGCCCTCCCAGCCGATCAGGTCGAACGGATGGTGGCCGAGGAACATCTCGGTGACGAAGCCGCCCCCGTGCTTGGTCCAGACGCGGAACAAGCCCTCCTCGTCGCGGGCCGGCCGGTATTCGGGCGGGGCCGCCTCGGTCTCCACGACGGGCGAGGTCAGGTGGGCCTGGCCGGACGCGTTCAGGTAATGGGGCGCGAACTGAATCGGCAGGCGCGACTCGATGATCAGCAGCGCGCACTCCTCGCTCGCCAGCTCGACGCGGTAGGTCGTGCCCTTGGGCAGGTTCACGTAATGGCCCTTCCGGAACGGAAGCACGCCGTATTCCGAGGCGATGAGACCCGAGCCCTCTTGTATAAACCAGAGCTCGTGGCCGTCGCCGTTGCGGAAGAACCGGTCGGCGGGACATGACTTTTCGAAACGGGCCGCGGACACGCAAGTCGTCCGGCCGTAGACGAGGGGCACGCGGCCGCTGACGTGGTCGCCGTGAGCCTTGAGGCGCCCGGCGCGGATGTGCCAGGGCTGCAGCGGCTGGGGAGGGGTGATCGCCTGGGGGCGCAGGTCCAGCGGGAGGCGGTGCGGCTCGCGCACCTGCTGGGTCGGGTACTTGCGGTAGTGGTACTTGCGCGACCAGTCGCCGCTGAAGCCGGCGACGCCGTGGATCTCCTCGAGGGCCAGCACTTCCGGTTCCGAATAGAACTCGGTGTGGGGCGTCTTGGGCACGCGCCCGCGCGTTAGGATCGCGCTCATGCGTACGCCCCGGTTTTTTTATATTTGAGATGCATAGACCCTTCAGGCTTTCCCACGGTATTCTTCAGAATCCCAAGAGGCCCCGCGTCGAGTTCGATCTTATCTCCGGGCTTGATCCAGCGCGCCAGATCGAGCCCGCAGCCGGTGAAGTAGGTGCCGGAGCCGAGGAGATCTCCGGGCAAAAGGTCCTCGCCCTGAGACGCGTGCGAGAGCATGGTCGGGAAATTCCAGTAAGGCTGCGCTCCCTTTGAGCGGCTCCACTCTTTGCCGTTGACGCGCACTTTTAATTCGGGAATTTTTCCGCTCCACTCATCGGCGGTCACGAACCAAGGGCCGAGGGCCGTCGCGAAATCCTTCCCTTTGGCCGGCCCCATGCGGCAGACCATCTCGTTGCGTTGAATGTCCCGCGCCGAGCAGTCGTTCATGACGACATAGCCCGCGATGTGTCGCGCCGCCTTGCCGACGGGGATATCCCGTCCCGCTTTCCCCACGACCGCCGCGATCTCGAATTCGAAATCGAGCTTGCGCGTGAACGCGGGCCAGGGGAGCGCGTCGCCGGGGCCGATGATCGAGCGCGGATTGCCCTTGTAGAACACGGGCTGGTCGTACCATTCAGGCGCCAGCGGCTCGTTGCGGCGCCGGGCGCCCGCCTTCGCGTGGTTCTCGAAGGCGAAGAAGTCGCGCAGGGAGCGCGGACGGGAGAGGGGCGCCTTGAGCTTGACCGAGTCTTCTTCCCAAATGACCCGCTCGCCTTTGGGACCCAAGGGCTCGCCCTTCACCGCGTCGAGCGCGCGGCGGGCTTCGGCCATGGATTCATCGCCGCCGTCGAGAAGGCCGAGCAGGCACGGGGGCACGAAGAAGTTCGCGCGCGCCTCGGGACGCGCCCTTCCCGCGGCCTCATAAAGGAGCGCCGCGGCCAGGTTCAGATCGACGATCCGGCCGCCCCGGAGGGCGCCGAGACGCCGGATCGGGCCGAGGGGAGTGGCGACCTCGAAGGTCACGAGCTTCATGAATGCGATTCTAACATAGTAGGATTGCGGCGTGGCGCTGCCGTCCCCGGCGTTTTTTCTGGTCCAAATCGCGATCGTGGCGTTCTGCGCCCGTCTTGCGGCGCGCATCGTGCGGCCTTTGCTTCAGCCCCCCGTGGTTGGGGAAATGATTATCGGCGTCCTGTTGGGACCCTCCTTGTTGGGACGTTTATGGCCGGGCGCCGAGGCGGCGTTGTTCCCGAGAGAAAGCCTCCATTGGCTCGCTCTCGCGGGGCAGGTCGGCCTCGCGATACACATGTTAGGCGCCGGCCTTGACATCGGCGGCGAGGTCTTTCGCGGCCAGGCGCGGGGCGCCGCGAGCGTGTCGCTGGCGGGACTGATCGCGCCGTTCAGCTTGGGCATGCTCGTGGCGGCTTGTCTCTACGGCGACGGGGAGTTGTTCGGTCCCGGCATCGGGCGGAGCGCGGCATGCCTGTTCCTCGGCGCGGCGATGTCGATCACGGCCTTTCCGGTTCTTGCCCGCATACTCCAGGACCGCGGCCTGACGGGCACGCCGCTCGGCGCGCTCGTGCTGTCGGCGGGCGCGTTCGATGATCTGGCCGCATGGGCGGTGGTGTCCGCGCTGATCTGGAAGTTCGGGGCCGGGCCGACCTTGCTGCTCAGCGCCGCGTTTTTTCTCGGCCTCATCCTGCCGCGCGACGGCTGGGCGGATGGCCTGCGGGCGCGCGTCGAGCCGCTGTCTTCGCGCTGGCTTCTGCCGGTCTACTTCGTCTGCTCGGGTCTCAACGTGAGACTGGATCTTCTCGCCGGCCCGCGCTTGTGGGGGATTGCACTTTTGATTCTCTTGGCGGCGAGCGTCGGCAAAGGCGGCGCGTGCTGGTTCGCGGCGCGCATCGGCGGTCGCCCGCCGGAGGAGGCGGCGGCCATCGGCGCCCTCATGAACGCGCGCGGACTCATGGAGCTGGTCATTTTGAACATGGGCCTTTCGCACGCCTTGATCACGCCGACTTTGTTTACCATGATGGCGTTGATGGCGGTCGCGACGACTTTTGCCGCGGCGCCGCTCTACGAGTTGACGCGTCGTCTCGCGCGCTGAGAAGGGCGGCGGCCTTCGTGGGGGTGAGCTCGGTGAAGTCCCGCGTCTTGAACGCCGCGTATTTGAACTCGTCTTCCCGGTGCGAGGTCGTGATCGCGACCACCGGCATGCCCGCGCGCCGCGCGGCCTCCTCGCCGAGAAGGGAATCCTCGAACACGACGCAATTTCCCGGGGGAAGCCCGAGCTTGTCGGCGAGGATCAGGAAGGTCTCGGGGTCGGGCTTGCCTCTCGTCACCATGCCGCCGTCGACGACCGCGTCGAACCAGGACCGGAGCGCGAGGCCGTCGAGGATGAAGGCCACGTTGTCGTCCCTGGAGCCGGTGCCGAGGCCGATGCGGTAGTTTCCGGCGCGGGCGCCTTTCAGAAACGGGAGCAGGCCTTTGGCGGGCGCGCGCTCGGGGAGATATAGCTTCCGGTACAAGGTTTCCTTGACGAGGGCGGCGGCGCGCGCCTCCTCGGGCGAGACGTCGCGCTTGAAGTAGTAGCGCAGGACCTCGCGCGTGGGCATGCCCATGGTGTTGGCGCGGAAGTCGTCGAGGTCGATCTCGATGCCGCGGCCGCGAAAGAAGCTCGTCCACGCCGTCTCGTGCGCGGGCATGTTGTGGCAGACGACGCCGTCCATGTCGAGCAGAAAGCCGATCTTGCGCTTCACCGGGATAGGGTACTCAATCGGCTATAATGCGCGCATGGCTTTGCGGGCGCTCGACGTCTCTCTGTGGGGATTCTTCCGTTTTCACGGGCCCGACGCAAAGACATTCCTTCAGGGTCTGGTCACCGCCGACTTGAATAAGTTGGCGCCAGGCGCGTGCCTGCCCGCGTGCGTGCTCACGCCCAAGGGCCTGCTCGTCGCCGACTGCGAGCTGTATGAAGAAACCCCTGAGACCATTCTCGCCGTCACGCGTCCGAACGCGGCCGTCGGCTTTTTGGCCGCCTTCGAGAAAAAGATCATGCTCTCCGATTCCACGCTCAAGGCCCTGCGCTCGGAGCAGGCGTGGCTCGTCGTCGGCGCGGATTTTGACCGCGGCTTGCCATGGCCTCGCTTGAACGAGCCCGCGCGCCTTCTTCTGGGCGTGGATCCGCCCGAGGGCGTCGACTTCATGACGGAGGGGGAGTTCGAAGCCCTGCGAATCGGGTCCGGCTTCCCCTGGTTCGGCGTCGACATGAACGCGGAGTCGCTGCCCCTGGAAGCGCGGCAGGACGCGGCCATCAGCATGGATAAGGGCTGCTACATGGGCCAGGAGACGGTGTCGCGCATCGTGTTCCGCGGGCACGTGAACAAGATCCTGATGGGCGTCCGCTTTCAGGGCGGGGCGCCCGCGGCGGGCTCCATCATGCTCCGCGACGGCCGGGAAATCGGCCGCGTGACGAGCGCCTCCGGCGGGGTCGGGCTTGCGACGGTGAAGTTCGAGGATGCGGTTCCAGGCGCGAAGGTGAACGTCGGCGGGGTCTCCGCCGAGATGTTTCTCTTCAGCAGCTGGCCGAAGTCCCTGTCCAAGCCGGCCTGACGGTTAATTCGTTCCGGCGGGGGGCGCGGTCTTCGCGAGCTCGACGGCGAAGGCGACCGCGAGCTTGGCGAAGGGCACCGAGTGGGAGGCGTCTCCGCCCGAGGACGCCAAGGTATCGCGCTCGCTGTGGATCGCGGGGTTGGACCCATCGAAGGTGGCCTCGAAGGCCATCGCCGCGGGGAAGCCCTTCTTCGTCCAGGACGCGTGGTCCGAGCAGCCGTAGCCGCACTTCGTCGTATAGCTCTTCACGCCCGCGTAGGCGTCGATGAGCCGCGCCGTGAACGCGCTGAGCGCGGGATCCACGTAGTCGGTGAGAAGGAAGATGCCCTCGCCCGAGCCCGCGAAATTGGACATGTCGTACTGGATCACGCCGACGACCTTCTTGCCGCCCGAGGCGTACTTCGCGGCGATCTCCTGCGAGCCGCGCAGGCCGACTTCCTCGGCCGCGTAGCCGATGAATTGGATCGTGCGCTTCGGCCGATAGCCGGACTCGGCGAGGATTCTCGCGGCCTCGGTCAAGACGGCGATGCCGGAGGCGTTGTCGTCCGCGCCGGGCGCGCGGGCCGCCGAGTTGCCCCAGCCGTTGATCGAGTCGAGATGCCCGCCGAGCACGACGATCTCCTCGGGATTCTCCGAGCCGGGGATCGCGAGGATCACGGAGGGCTGCTTCCAGGAGGCGTGCGCGAAGAGCTCGGCGGAGGCGCCGGGGATCTTCGCCGCGAGCTCCGACCAGCGGCCGCGCAGCCAGCGCGCGGCCTCGACGCCCGTGGGCGAGGCGTAGTAGCGGTTGTTGTGGGCGGCCATGGCCGAGATCACGCCGCGGATGTTCTCCTCCCGGACGCCGGCGACGAGGGGAGCGACCGTCGCCTGCTGGTCGAGCGTGTAGGCGATGCGCGGCACGGCCGCGGTCGGGCGCATGGACGCCCGCGCCGCGGTCATCGTGTCGTGGGTCAGGTAGCCGCCGCAGCGATTGAAGCGCTCGTGCATGAACTGGGAGAGGAGCGGGAGCATCTCGGCGCGGACCTTGTAGACCGCGGTGCGCTCATCGCTCAGGACGGGCCCGGAGAGCGGGAACTCGGCGGCCTCGGGTTTGGCCAGGTCCGTCTTGTCGAAGGAGACCCAGAGGTCCGCCGCGGCGGGCGGAACGATCGTCGGGGGAAAGTCCGCGTCCAGCGCCCGCGCGGGAGACAACGCCGACAGCAGGAGCGCGACCGACAGGCTTCGAGTGTTCATGGGCAATACTCTCAAAGCGCGGGCGCCGCGTCAATGGAAAAAGAAGCGAACTATTGCGGAAGCGCGAGGCGGGAGACCACCTCGAGCACGTCGACGAATTGGAAAGGCTTCGCGATGTAGTCGTCGGCTCCGGCGTCGAGCCCCTCGCGCATCTCCGTCGGGTCCTTGCGCGCGCTCAGGATGAGGACCGGGGGCTTGGCGCCGGCGCCCTTGAGCTCCCGGCAGATCTCCAGCCCGTCGCCGTCCGGCAGGCCGCGATCGAGAATAACCGCGTCGGGCTGTCCCTCCTTGAGGCGCAGGCGCGCTTCGGCGAGGCTCGCGGCCGTTTTCACCGTGAAATTCTCGCTTTCCAGGATATAGCGGAGGAACTCCGCGATGTTATCCTCGTCTTCGACGACCAAAATCCAGCCCATGGCGACAGTGTAGACCCTCGCCGGCCGGAGGTTATTACAGGACGGATAAAATTCGGTTCAGCGCGGGCAAAATTTCGGTAAAAAGTCCGAAAATAGGGCTTAAGGCCCAGGTCCGCGGGAGGGCGCCCGGGCATACTTCACGGCATATGGCGCACTTCATCCTGGTTCTGGCCCTGCTGCTGACCGCCTCGCCTTCACCGGCCGCGGAGCTCGATGCCGCGCGTTTGGAGCGTCTGCTCGCCGACGGCGTCAACGCCGAGCGCTCCGCTCTCGGCCTGCCCGCCTTGGCCTGGGACATTCGCGCGCAGAACGCGGCCCGCGGGCATTCCCGGGAAATGGCCGCTCTCGACTATTTCAGCCACTCGTCCCCGACGCCCGGCCGAACGACCTCGGCGGAGCGCGTGCTCAAGGAGGGGATCAGCGCGATGGGCGAATCCGAGAACCTGGCCAAGCAGCCCATCGCGGGCCGGACGGTCGAGGTGCTGGCGCGCGAGATCACCCGCGGCTTCATGAAGTCCTCGGGCCATATGGGGAACATCGTTTTGGCCGAGTTCACCCACATGGGGGTCGGCGTCGACGTCAGCCGGGGCTGGGTGTTCGTGACCCAGACCTTCCTGATCCGGGCGATCCCGGACGCGCGGCTGGCTCCGCAGTTCTTCAGCGGCGACTCCCTCCGGGTCGCGGTCTCGGGGCGCGCGGTCGCGGGCAGGTCCTTGGCGGTGGTCTGGCGGGAGCGCGGCGCGTTGCGCCATGAAGATTTGAAGACGAGCGGCGGGCGCTTCGCTCACGAGTTCCTCCTGCCCAGGAGCCTCGGCGAGGTCGAGGTGTTCCTCGCCTTCAAGCGGCCGCTGGCGTCGGGGCAGAACGAGTTCGCCATGACCGACCGCTTCCTCGTCGACGCCGCGCGCGGGACGGTCCTGCCCCCGCCGTACTAAAGCAGCTTGAGCCACAAGGACGAGACCAGGTAGTCCCGGATCTCGCCGCGCGGCGCCCACCGCGCCTCGGGAGGCAGGGGCGCGCGCTCATCGAGCGCGGCCGCCCTCAGCTCGACTGCGAGCGCGTGATGGGTGATCGAGTGCGCGGCCTTGGCGAGCAGGCGCCCGGGAACGGCCGCGACGCGGCCCTTCTCGGGCAGGCCCCAGAGATTCTTGAGGAGCCGCTCCTTGTCGGAGCGCCGCCATAGGAGCACCTTCCCGTTTTTCTCGATCCACAAGCAGGTCCAGCGCACGGGCACGGGCTCGCGGCGGGTCTCGGAAAGAGGCAACTTGTCTTGGAGGCCTTTCTTGAACGCGACGCAATGTCTCGAGACGGGACAGGCGCCGCAGGAGGGAGAGTCGGGCGTGCACACGGTGGCGCCCAGCTCCATGAGCGCCTGGTTCCAGTCGCCGGGGCGCGACTTCGGCACGAGGCGCTCGGCCAAGGGCCACAGCGTCTGGGCGAAGCCCGGATCTTTGACTCGGCCCTTGAGGCCGAACAGGCGGGAGAAGACGCGGATCACGTTGCCGTCGACGAGCGGGTAGGGCTTGGAGAACGCGATCGAGAGGATCGCGCCCGCCGTGTAGCGGCCGACGCCCGGGAGCTCGAGCACGGCGTCGAATTCCGACGGGAAGACTCCGCCATGGACGTCTTGGATCGAGAGCGCGGCGCGGCGCAGGTTGCGGGCCCGCGAGTAGTAGCCGAGCCCGGCCCACAGCTTGAGGACCTCGTCCTCGCTGGAAGCGGCGAGCGAGGCGAGCGAGGGGAAGCGGCGCAGAAAAGACTCGTACTTCGGCGTCACCGCGGCGACCGTGGTCTGCTGGAGCATGATCTCCGAGACCCAGACGCGGTAGGGCGTCGGATTCCGGCGCCAGGGGAGATCGCGCTTGGCCTTGCCGTACCAGCGGAGCAAGTCGGCGCGCAGGAGCGCGTCGCTCATTCTTGGATGATGAGGTTGTTGAGGACCTGTTCGACGCCGCGCACGCCCGCGGCGAGGCGCCGGATCTCGCGCAGCTGCTCGACGTTCGGCACGATCCCGGAGAGCGTCGCCACGCCCGCGTTGACGTCCATGGTCACGTATTTGAGGTCGAGGTCCCGGCGGCCGCGCAGCAGGGCCTCGATGCGCGTCCGGGTCGCCTGATCGGACAGATCCACGTCGGCCTCGAGGGTCCGGCACGAGGACGAGCCGAGGGCCGACGCGGCGGCAAGAGCCAGGAGGAGGCGCCTCACGGGAAAATGATAACATTTCGCCCCTTGTCCCGCCATTCGGCCCGACTCGTGCTCGCCACGCGCAACGCCCACAAGGTCGCGGAGCTCTCGCGCCTCCTGGGCGGCGCGCGCGCCGCCGTTTCCGCGCTCGACGCCTTTCCGGCGTTTCCCGAAACGGCCGAGGATCGCGGCACCTTGGAGGGCAACGCCGAGAAGAAGGCCGTCGAGGCCGCGCGCGCCTGCAAGACGTGGGCGCTGGCCGACGATTCAGGCTTGTTCGTCGAGGCTTTAGGCGGGCGGCCCGGCGTTCATTCCGCGCGCTGGGCCGGTCCGGGCTGCACGGACGCCGACAACTGCGCGAAAATGCTGAAGGAACTCGCGGGCGTTGCGAATCGCGGCGCTTATTTCCGCACCGTGATGGCCTTGTCGGATCCCGAGGGGCGCGCCGAGTTCGTCGAAGGGAGGCTCGAAGGGATGATCGCGCGGACGCCGCGCGGGACGGGCGGCTTCGGCTACGACCCCTTGTTTCTTCTTCCCGACGGCCGAACCTTGGCCGAGCTTGCTCCCGACGAGAAGAACGAGATCAGCCACCGCGGCCGCGCTTTGCGCGCCATCCTTCCCCGCCTCCGCTCCGTTCTCTGCGTCTCGGTGTCCCTGTGTTTCGCCGTCGCCTTTGCCGTCCCCGCGCGCGCGGAAAAGACGGAGCCCGGCCAGGAGACGATCTGGGACCAGATCATGGCGGCGCAGGCGGTGCGCGGCATGCGCCAGGGCCATCGCTACATCGAGGAGAAGAAGTACGATCTGGCGCTCCAGGAGATGCAGCGCGCCGTCTCCGCCGATCCGAAGAATCCGGTCGGCCACATGCTGCTCGGAGTGGCGCAGTACTGGAACGGCCAAGTGGACGAGTCCATCGCCTCCTACCGCACCGCGATCGGGCTCGATGCGAAAAGCGCCCAGGCGTACCTGCTTCTCGGCATTTCCTACGCGTGGAAAGGCGACGCGCCCGCCTCCGAGGCGGCGTTCCGGCGGGCGACCGAGCTCGAGCCGACCCGCGCCGACGCGCAGATGAACCTGGGCTCCATCCGCGAGACGCGGGGAGACGTGCCCGAGGCCCTGGCGCTGTTCCGCAAGGCCGTGGACCTCGACAAGAAGAATCCGCTGTACCGCTTCCAGCTCGGCCAGCTGTATCGCAAGCTCGGGCGCGACGCCGACGCCGCGGAGCAGCTGCGGGAGGCGGTCAAGCTCGAGTCGAGCTACGAGGACGCGATGCTCGAGCTGGGCTGCGCCGAGGAGAGGCTCAAGGAGGAGAAAGCCGCGATCGGAACGCTCAAGCGCGCGGTCTCGATCAAGCCCGGGGATTCCGTCGCGCGCATGCGCCTGGCGCGCCTGCAGCTCAAGGCCGGAGACCGCGCGAAGGCGCGCGCGACGCTGGGCGAGGCGTTTCACCTCACGCCGGAGAGCGGCGGCCCGGGCCTTCAGCTCTCGGTGTCCTACGCGGGAGGCAAGCGCGCGGCCAGGCCGGGGGAGCTTGCCGAGAATCCTCCTTCGAAGGAGCCGGATCTCTCCCAGGAGACGGATCCTCTGGCCGTGTTCGAGCGGAACCTGCGCCGCGTGCCGCTCGACAAGGGCGCTATGATGCGCGTCGACGCGGTTTTCCTGCCGCGGCCGAAGCTCGTCCGCAGCGAGCCGGGAGAGGGCGGCAGCCTCAGGAAGGCCCTGGCCCGCGCGCACGAGGGGGGGGCGGGCGCCGGCGGGGCCTCGCCGCAGGCCGTGCGCCGCGACTACGCGCTCAAGGCCGGGGAAGCGGGCGCGCGCGAGGAGCAGGTGCGCAAGATCATGGACGACCTGCGCAGGACCATGCGCGAGGCGCCCGCCGACACCGACGCGCGCCTCGGCATGAACCTGACCTTCACGCGCCCCGTCGAGGCCGGCCGCGGCGACGCCGAGAACCCGGCGAAGGTCAGCTACCAGCCGCGCCAGGTCGGCAACGACATGGGCCTTTGGGTCATCGGCACCGGCTGGATGGCGCTCGTGGCCGAGGTCTTGCCCGAGTCCGGGGAGAAGCCGGATCATCCCGACGATCCCGACTGGTGGACGGCGACCGGCCTCGCGCACGCCGCCGTCGGCGAGGGCCAGCGCGCCGACGGCGCGTTTCGCCGCGCGACCGAGCTCGACGCGGCCTCGGTCCCGGCCTGGCTCGGGCGCGGCGTCTCCTCCGTGATGATCGGAGACGAGACGGGCGCCGTCGCCGCGCTGCGCAAGGCGCTCGAGATCGCGCCGAAGAACAGGGCCGCGGCCGACGGCCTCAAGTGGCTGCTGCGTCCCGCGGCCTCGGCGAGGAGGGAAGCCGGAAAATGAGCCGCCGGGACGCGGGCCTCATGAAGTCGTTCGTGCGCCGCATCCACTTCGTCGGCATCGGCGGCGTGGGCATGAGCGGCATCGCCGAGGTGCTCAACAATCTGGGCTACGACGTCTCCGGTTCCGATGTGAAGCCGACCGAGATCACGCGCCGCCTGCGGGCCGCCGGCGTCCGCGTTCATGAGGGGCACGCGGCGTCCCACGCCGCGGGCGCGCAGGTCGTCGTGGTGTCGTCCGCCGTCGCCGCGGGCAACCCCGAGGCGGCCTACGCGCGCAAACGCGGCATCCCGGTGGTGCTCCGCGCGCAGATGCTGGCCGAGCTGGGCCGCATGAAGAAGACGATCACGGTCGCGGGCTCCCACGGCAAGACCACGACGACCTCGCTGGTCTCCATGGCGCTGAAGGAAGCCGGCGCGGACCCGACGATGATCATCGGCGGCCGGCTCAAGAACATCCGCTCCAACGCGAAGCTGGGCGTCGGCGAGTATCTGGTCGCCGAGGCCGATGAGTCCGACGGTTCGTTCCTGTTCTTGACGCCGTTGGTGGCCGTCGTCACGAACATCGACAACGACCATCTGGACCACTACAAGACCATGGGCGCGCTGAAGGAGGCGTTCGTTTCGCACCTGCACCGCCTGCCGTTTTACGGTGCCGCCGTCCTATGCTTCGACGACCCCGCGCTCGCGTCGATCCGGCCGCGAATCGAGCGCCCCGTCGCGACCTTCGGCTTCGGCGCCGGCGCCGATTGGCGCGCGACGAACGTCAGGCTGGGCAAGGACGGTTCGACGTGCGACGTCCTGCGCATGGGGCGAAAAGTCCTCGCCCTCCGTTTGGCGGTCGCGGGCCGCCACAACGTCTCGAACGCGCTCGCGGCCCTCGCGGCGGGACATTTCCTCGGCTTCGACCTCAAGCGGCTGGCGCGGGGCCTCGCGGACTTCCGCGGCGTCGGTCGGCGCATGGACCGCCGCGGAGCCGCGGGCGGCGTCGAGTTCGTGGACGACTACGGCCATCATCCGACGGAGGTGCGCGCCACCCTCTCCGCCGTCGCGGGCTTATGGAAGGCCAAGCGCGTCGTCGTCGTCTTCCAGCCGCACCGCTACAGCCGCACGAAGCTCCTCGCCCGGGAGTTCGGTCCCGCGTTCAAGGGGGCGGACCTCGTGTACGTGACCGACATCTACGCGGCGGGGGAAAAACCGATACCCGGCGTCGCCTCCAAGCTGATCGTGGACTCCATCCGCCGGACCGGCGTGGAGGCCGCGCCGTTTCCCGGCGCGCTCGACGCCGCCCGGGACCTGCGTCCCGGCGACGTCGTGCTGACCCTCGGCGCCGGCGACGTGTGGAAGATCGGCGAGGATCTGCTGCGCCGCCGCCGCGGCGGCAGCGCGGCGGGCCTTTAAATGGGAGCCAGGCTCGGCCAGCACTTCCTGCGCGACGAGGGCGCCCGGGACGCGGTCGCGGGGCTCGTCGGCGCGCGGCCGGGGGATTCCGTGCTCGAAATCGGGCCGGGGCGCGGGGCGCTCACGGGCCGCCTTCTCGCGATGGGCGCCGCGGTGACCGCCGTCGAGCTCGACGAGGTCATCGCGGGCAAGCTTGCGGGCGCGGTCGGCGGCGCCGCCGAAAATCTTCGGACGATCAACGAGGACTTTCTCCGTCTGGATCTTCGCGAACTCGGGCCGGGGCCCTGGCTCGTCGCCGGAAATCTGCCTTACGCGGTCGGCACGCCGATCCTGCAGAAGCTTCTGAAATGGGAGCGTTGGAGCCGCGCCGTGCTCATGTTTCAGAAGGAAGTGGGCGAGCGGATCGTCGCGCGGCTCGGCGGCGCCGATTACGGCCTGCTGGCGCTCTCGGTGCAGGCGCGCGC
>JACQJQ010000020.1 GCA_016204945.1 Elusimicrobiota bacterium | reverse complement strand
GCCTGTTCTCGATCGCCGTCGCGAAGGCCTCGGGCGCGGACCGCATCGTCGCCGTCGAGGGCTCGCGCTACCGCGCGGAGCTGGCGCTGCGCATGGGGGCGACGACCGTCGTGTCGCCCGACGAGGACCCGATCGCGGCCGGCAAGGTGAAAGACGGCTTCGACGTCGTCTGCGAGATGTCCGGCGCGCAGGCCGCGATCACGCGGGCCTTCAAGTGCGTGCGCAGCGGCGGCCGCATCACCGCGTTCGGCATCCCCGCCAAGAAGGTCGAGCTCGACTGGGCCAACGACCTGATCTTCAAGGGCGTGCGCGTGCACGGCATCGTCGGGCGCGAGATCTTCGAGACGTGGTATAAAGCGGACCGCCTTCTGCGCTCCGGGGCCGTGGACTTGAGGCCCGTCGTGACGCACACCTTCCCGCTGAAAGACTATGAGGCGGGATTCGCCGCGATGGCCGCGCCCGCGCGCGACTGCGGCAAGGTCGTTTTCATCCCCTAGCGCCGCCGCGAGCCCGCGGCGGCGCCCTTTCGCGGTTTTTTCATAAGGCCTCTTTTTTCGCTTTTCGGCCGCGCCCCTTTACTGGTCGCGGATTAATGTCTAGAATAACAGACATGATCTATTTGAAGGGCCACCTCGCCCGTCCGCTCGACGCCGTCCTGTCCGCCGCCAGCCGCCTCGCCGTCTTGCGCGCGCTCGCGCGCGCCAAGACGCCTCTCTCGGGCCGCCGGCTCGCGCGGCTCGCGGGGATCAACCATCAGGGCGCGGCGTCGGCCCTGGCGGCGCTGGAAAAGCTCGGGCTCGTCGAGCGGCGTCCGGCGGGGCGCTCGGATCAGTGGCGGCTCGATCGCGGGCGCTGGCTCATGTCCGAGCTCCTCCTGCCGCTTTTCGAGCGCGAGGCGGAGCACGCCGACGCCGTCGCTGGCGCGATCAAGAAGGGCCTGCGCGGCAAGGCGGCGGCGGTGCTGATCGCCGGCGCGGCCGCGAGGGGAAGCCTGGAGCCGGAGCGGCCCGTCGAACTCGTCATCGTGGAGGGCGCCGCCGGCCGCCGAACCTTGTCCGAGGCGGTGCGGGGCTTGACGGCGCTGTTGAGGGAGCGCTGGTCGCTCGGCCTCGAGGCGCGCGTCTTGACGCGCCGCGAGGCCGTCCGCGCGGCCGCGCTCGAGGATTTGTGGGAGCTGCTTCCCGCCGAGGGCCCCCCGTCTTATTTCGCGGCGGGCACGACCGTCCAGCGGTAGAAGGGCGGTTTCTCGCACTCCGGGCATTGGTCCGCGTCGAAGGCGAGCGCCGCGTCGCAGGCGGGCGCCTGAGGCTCGGAGTGATGGAAGAAGAGCGGGATCGCGGTGAAGCTTCTCTCCGCGTGGGCGACCTGGCAGGCGCGCGAGGCGTCGAAGGCGGCGAACAGGCCCTCCTTGCGCGCGAAATCCTTGGAGTTCTCCTTCCGCCAGCCGATGCGGAAGTTCAGCGGCCGCCGGTCGCCGGGCGCGGCGAGCTCCCGGAGCAGGAATACCTGGGTCGCGAACGCCGCCGCGAGCGCGCAGCGGAAGACGGCGCCTCGGTCCGCGCGCGCCGATTTCGGCAGGATGACCGCGAGAGCGAGGGTGGAGAGGAGCGCGGGCAGGGAGTAGTAGCGCAGGGAGCTCGTATGCCGGAAAAGGACGAAGATCGCCGCGAAGGCCGCCGGCCAAAGGAGGAGCGTGCGCTCGTGGAACGATAGCTTGTCGTCGTGCCAAGCCCGCACGCTGTTCCAGACGAGAAGGCCGGCCAGGAAAATGCCCCAGCCGTGGAGAAGAAGCGCCAAGACGCCGGGGAGCTCGTAGGAGAACAGGCGCTTGAACACGATAGGCCCCGCGAAAATCTGCATGAGCGGAACGAGGTGCCATACGGCGAAGGCCGCGAGCATCAGGCCGAGCAGGATGGAGAGCGTGCCCCTCGCGCGCGCGAACGGCAGCAGCAGCGCTTGCCCGGGAAGGAGGCGGTGGACGGCCGCGGCGGACAAGGCCGGAAGGAGCACCAGCGCCCCCAGCATCGCCGGGCGGTGCGCGGCCCAAGATTCGTCGGTCATGGGGATCTTCACGAGCGCGAAGACGAGCCCGGCGGCCAGCGCCGCGGCCGCGCCGCGCAGCCGGCCCTCGGCCTCCCGCTCGCCGAGCCAGGCCGCCCGCGCCCCGAAAAGCACGACGAGCGAGGCGGGAACCGAGAGATAGATGAAGTGGTTCTGCACGCCGATCCAAGTGAGGGCGACGAGGGCGGCCGCGCCGCCCGGGCGGGCCAGGGCGGCGAGCGTGCCCAGGATCAGGATCGGCTGCAGGGCGTACACCTCCCACGCCAGGCGCGACTTCATGAGGAAGTACGCCGATCCGGCGCAGAGAAGGGCCCAGGACGCGGCCGCCTCGGGGGAGACGCGCCGGCGCAGATGCAGCCAGAGGCCGGCGAGGGCCGCGGCGTTGAGCAGGGCGCCGGGCAGGCGCAGGCTCTCGAGGCTCGCGCCGCGCGTGGGGAGGAACGCCGACGCGAAAAGCGCGTAGAGCGGGCCGGTGTAATGGTTCATCTGGTGGGGCGTATAGACGCCGGCCGCCCGCAGGCGCTGGGTGAAAAGACCGATCCAGGCCTCGTCGAGCGCCATCGCCGGAACGGCGCCGAGCCGCGCGAGCAGGCAGGCCGCGCACAACGCGAGCAGGGCGAGCGACGCCGCGTCGATGCGCTTCATGGCGGACATTCTATATAATTGCCGCATGACGACTCAGACCGACGGGTTGATGGATTTCCTCGACGCCGAGCTCGCCCAGCTCAAGTCGGAGGGGCGCTTCGTGAGGCCGCGCGTCCTCGCGGGGCATCAGGCGCCGGTCTCGATCATCGATGGCAAGAAGGTCGTCAACCTGACCTCCAACAACTATCTCGACCTGACCGGGCATCCCAAGCTCAAGGCCGCCGCGAAGGCCGCGATCGACACGCACGGCGTCGGCACCGCCGCCGTGCGTCCGATCATCGGCACGCAGGACCTTCACGTGGAGCTGGAGCGCAAGCTCGCCCAGTTCAAGGGCGCCGAGGCCGCCCTCGTCTTCCAGTCCGGCTTCACGGTCAACGTCGCCTGCTGCCAAAGCCTCATGAGCGACCCCAAGGACCTGCTGATCTCCGACGAGCTCAACCACGCCTCCATCATCGACGGCGCGCGCCTGGCCAAGGCCGCGCGCAAGGTCTACCCGCACAAGGACATGAAGGCGCTGGAGGCCATTCTCCGGGATTCGGCCGGGACGCGCCGGCGCATGATCGTCACGGACGGGGTCTTTTCCATGGACGGCGACCTGGCCCCCCTGCCGGAGATCGTCCATCTCGCCGAGAAGCACGGGGCTTTCGTCATGGTCGACGACGCCCACGCCTCCGGCGTCATGGGAGAGAACGGGCGCGGAACGCCCAATCACTTCAAGGTCGCCGACCGCGTCCAGGTCTCCATCGGCACCTTGTCCAAGGCCGTCGGCGCCGTGGGCGGCTACGTCGCGGGCCAACGCCGCCTGATCGACTACCTGACCTCCGTCGCGCGCCCGTTCACGTTCTCGAGCTCGCATCCGCCGTCGGTGATCGCGACCTGCTCGGCCGCCATCGACGTGATGCTCGAGGAGCCCGAGCGCATCGCGCGGCTCTGGGCGAACGCCGCCCGATTCAAGGAGGGCCTGCGAGGCCTGGGATTCGACACGGGGGCCTCGCAGACGCCGATCACGCCCGTTCTCGTGCGCGACTCGCGCAAGGCGCAGGAATTTTCCGCCCGGCTCTTCGAGGAGGGGGTCTTCGCGCTCGCGATCTGCTTCCCGATCGTGGCCCGCGGCCAGGACCGTCTGCGCACGATCGTCTCCTCGGGCCATTCCGAGAGGGACCTGGACTTCGCGCTCGGGAAGTTCGGCAAGGTCGGACGCGAGCTCGGCCTGATTTAGAGTGGTATAATCGACAGGCCCCATGCCGATTTCCCTGCTGAAGGTGGAGGATTCCCTCGCCCGCGTCCGCTCGGGCCTGGAAAGCCGCGCCCGCCGCATCGAGGGGCGCGTGGGGCGGGAGCTGGCCTCCCATATCGGCCGGCCGGGCAAGATGCTGCGCTCGCGGTTCGCCTTGCTCATGGCCGGGGCCCTCGGCGTCGATCCGGAGAAGGCCGAAGGCGTCGCGCGCGCGATGGAGCTCGTGCACAACGCGAGCCTGCTCCATGACGACTGCGTCGATGAGGCCGACCTGCGCCGCGGCCGCGCGACTCCCAACAGCGTTTTCGGCACGACCGTCGGGCTGCTGCTGGGCGATCTGGCGTTCTCTCAAGGCCTCGAGGAGGCCATCGACATCTCCCCGAACGCCCCCAAGCTTCTCGTCACGACCGTGCGCGAGATGACCGTCGGCGAGCTGCAGGAGGAATTCTTGAAGGGCTCGACGACGGTCACCGTCGACGCCTACATGGGCGTGGCCGCGCGCAAGACCGGCGCGCTCTTCGAGTGGGGCGGCGCGGTGCTCTCCGAGCTTTCGCCCTTTCCCCATGAGCAGAGCGACCCGCCCCGCCTCGCCTGCGCGGCCGGCATCCTGCTCCAGATCGTCGACGACATCCATGACTACACGCTGACGGAGCGGGTTTCGGGCAAGGACGAGGGCCAGGACCTGGCGAATCGGCGCCTGACCTTGCCCTGCATCTACGCCCTGCAGGACGAGGGGGCGCGCGAGGCGTTCCTCGCGCTGTGGAACGAGCCGAAGCCCGACGCCGTCAAGATCGCCGGGCTCCTGAGGGACCGCGGCCACATCAAGAGAACGCGCGAGAAGGGCCGGGAAATCGTGGACTCGATGACGGCCATGATCGGGAAATTGCCCTGCAGGGCCGAGGCGGCCGAGCTCGGGTTTTTCGTCGACGTGATGGCGAAGAGGGAGTTTTAGGCGTGTCATACGAGGCCCTGCTGCGCAAGACGTGGAAAAGCGGGGACTTCGCCGTCTCGGAGGCGGACGCGGCCCAGGCCGATCCGGCGGGCGGGGCGAACCGGCGCGCAGTGCGCCTTGAAATCGAAGACATCGCGGCGCGCGAGAGCTGGGACGCCAACTCCTGCCTCGTCGCCCACAGAGAGGGAATCATGAAGCTTGCTCCATTCGTCAAGTTCCGGGAAGAGAAGTTCGGCGCCGTGCTCTTCGAGACGCGCTCGGAGAAGGTCTACACTTTGAGCCCCACGGGCGCGGCCGTCGTGCGCGAGGTCATCGCTGGCGCCCAATCGTCGAACCTCGTCGCGAAGCTCAAGGAGAAGTTCGAGGATCCGACCGGCAGGATGGCGGCGGAGGCGGAATCGTTTCTCGCCCAGCTTAAAGAAAAGGGCCTGATCATCGAATAGGAAATAATGAAAACCGAAACGGCGGCGCGCGAGCGCCAGCAGACGTCGGACCTGGCCGCCCCGCTGTACGTGGCGTGGCAGATCACCAATGAATGCAATTTGGCCTGCCTTCACTGCATCGAGGAAAGCGGGCCCGGCAAGGCGTTCAAGGACGAGCTGACGACCGAGCAGGCGTACGGCATCATCGACCAGCTGGTGAAAAGCGAGGTGCCTTATGTCTCCTTCTCCGGCGGCGAGCCCATGGTCCGCCCCGATTTCTTCGGCATGGTGGAGCGCGTCACGAGGGGAGGCGTCGGCCTCAAGATCGAGACCAACGGCCACTACCTGACCCCGGAGAACTGCAAGCGCTTGAAGGACCTGGGCGTGAAGGCGGTCCAGGTCTCTCTCGACGGCGCGACTCCCGCGTCGTTCAACAAGATGCGGGTGCACGGCCGGCTTGAAACCGCGCTTGATGGAATCAAGAATCTGCGCGCGGCCGGCGTTCCGATCGAGATCAACTTCGTGCCCGCCAAGTTCAATATCGGCGAGATCGGCGCGGCGGTCGATCTCGCCCACGAGATCGGCGCTTACTCTTTCTACACCGGCAAGCTGATGTTCACCGGCAACGCGGTCCGCACGTGGGGCATCACGGCCCCCGACGAGGCGGATTACCCGCGCTTCTTCGATACTCTCCGGTCGAAGACCGAGCAATACCGGGGAAAGATGAGGGTCTACTTCCACGAGATGGGCTTGCTGGAGGAGCTCCGCTACCGGCTGGAGAACCCCGCCGCGCTGTTCATCATCCTGCCCAACGGGAAGGTGAAGCTCATCAACGCCCTGCCGTTCACCTGCGGCGATCTTCGCGTCGACACGCTCGACCAGGTCTGGGCGCGGTTCCAGAACGCCTGGAAGAGCCCGCGCGTCGCGGCTTTTATCGACCGCCTCGCCGAGGACCCGAACATCGTCTCCCGCCTGCACCAGTGGGAGGAGGTCGGGGCGGCATGACCGACGTCTTCGCGGCGCCCCACGCTCCGGCCGGACAGACCATCGTCATGAAGGTCGCCTCGGTCGTGCGCTACCGCTTCTTCCTGTACGCGGGCCTGCTTCCCTACTTTCTGGGGGCGGCGTGGGCGCGGGGGGTCGAGAAGACGTTCAATCCCGGCGTATTTTTCCTGGGACTGCTCGGCATCTTCCTGTCCGTCGTCGGCGTCGAGAGCTTCAACGAATATTTCGACGCGAAGATGGGGACCGACCGCGTCTTCAATCCCGATGCCGAGGAATATATTCCCGAGTGGATGTTCAAGCTCGGCGCGGGCGCCTTCGCGTCGGCGGCGGGGATCGGTTTTTATCTCGCATGGGAGGGCGGCTGGCCCGTGGTCCTCTACACGCTTCTCGGCGGCGCGGCCGCCGTCTGGTACGTCGGTCCGCCGATACGATGGGTCTATCGCGGGCTCGGCGAAACGGTGATCGGATTATCGTACGGCCCGTGGATGGTCTTGGGGTCGCTGCATCTTCACACGCACCAGTTTTCGTGGGGCGCCTTGCTCGCTTCGCTGGTGCCCGGGTTATTGATCATGTCGTTGGCCACGGTGAATAATATTCCCGATTTCCATCAGGACCGTCTGGTGGGAAAGAAAAATTTGGTCGTGCGGCTGGGACGCAAGAACGGAAGGCATCTGTATCTGGGTCTTTCGGCGCTTGGGCTTTTGATCATTCCGTTCGGCGTTCTTGCCGGCGCCTTCCCCAAGTTGACGGTGCTGGCCGCGTTGGCGGGCCTCCCGTTGTGGATCATGAGCCTGCGCGCGGGCCGAGACACCTGGGACACGCCCCGATTGTTCATGCCCGCCATCCGCGCGATCGTGCAGTGCTATGCCGTCGTCACCGTTCTTTTCGCCGCCGCGGCGGCGCGCGGATGAGAATCCACGCCCTCGCCGCGCCGACCATGGTCACCTGGCAGCTCACCCGGGATTGCGACCTCGCCTGCCTGCATTGCTGCACGGACTCCGCGCCCGGCAAGGCGCTCGCCGGGGAGCTCTCGCGCGGGCGGGCGCTGAGCCTGTGCGCCGAGATCGTCGCCGCGAATGTTCCGTACGCGATGATCGCGGGCGGGGAACCGACCTTGGTTCCGCATTTCGCCGAGGTGTGCAGGACGCTGTCGGACGGCGGGGTGCTCCTTAAAATCGAAACGAACGGGCAGAATTTCGACGCGAACTTCCTCAAGGGCCTCGGCGTCCGATCCGTTCAGATATCCTTGGATGGGGCCTCGCAGGCGGTGTATGGACGGCAACGAATCAACGGAATTCTGGAGAAAGCAGTAACGGCTTGTCGAGCGACCATCGCCGCCGGATTCCCGCTCGAGATCACCTTCGCCCCGACGCGCCTCAATATTTTCGAGGCCGAGGCCGTCATCGACCTCGCGGCCTCGCTCGGAGCCTTCCGATTTAATACTGGTCAGCTCATGCGCTTGGGCACCGCCGCGCGTCTTTGGGACAGGCTCGAGCCCTCCAAGTCCGAGTATGCGGCGTTTTTGCGCGTGCTCGAGCGCAAGGAGCGCGAGCTCGCGGGCCGCATGGAGCTGTGCTATAAGCCGTTTTCCTTGGAAGAAGAAATGGCGCACCGCGCGCTTCACCCTTCCGGCGCCCTGCTGGTGCTTCCCGACGGGCGGGTCAAGGTCGCCGCGCCCCTGCCCTTTACATGCGCCGACCTCAAAACGCAGACTTTCCTCGAAGCTTGGGAGTCGTACAAGACCGCCTGGGCGGACGCGCGCGTGCGCGCCGCTCTCGAGGCCTTGGCCGCCGAGCCCGAGGGGGCGGCGCGGGCCAATCAGTGGGTCGCGCTGAATCAGGAGGCTTTAAACGCTATGCCGGCCGTGGTCTGACCGGCAAACTAGGAGTACACATGAACGACCAGAAAACCGTGACGGATGCCAAGGCCGAGCCGAAGCTCGCTTGGGAAACGCCCTCTCTCGAGGAAGTTTCCGAGCGCGTGATGGCCCAGCCCTACATCCGCTTCACCTGATGGACCGGAGGGGGGCGTCCGTGGGCGACTACGGCGCCCCTCTCTTTCTGGCCTGGCAGCTGAGCAACCGCTGCACGGGCCGCTGCCTGCACTGCTGCGAGGAGTCGGGGCCGGACAAGGCTTGGTCCGACGAGATGAGCCGCGAGCAGAGTTTGGCGCTCGCGCGCCAGATCGTCTCCAACGGCGTCGCCTACGTCGCCTTCGGCGGCGGCGAGCCGATGGGCTGCCCTTGGGTGTGGGAGATATTCCAAATCTTGACCGACGGCAAGGTCGAGATCAAAATCGAGACCAACGGCCTCGACCTGGACGACGCGGCCTGCGACAAGTTAAAGGCTTACAACGTGGCGTGCGTTCAGATATCCATCGACGGCGCGACGGCCGCGGCGCACGAGAGGCTTCGTCCCGGCTCGGGCTACGCGCCCGCATGGTCCGCCATCGATCGCTTGGCGGCGCGCGGCTTGGAGCCGGAGCTCGTGTTCATTCCGACTCGCCTCAACGTCAAAGACGCGGTTGCCGTTTATGAGCAGGCGGCCAAGCGGGGAGTCCGCACCTTCGTCACCGGCCCGATGATGCGCTTGGGCCGCGCGGCTCACGCCTGGGATTCTCTCGCCTGCCCCGACGAGGACTGGATCGAGGCGGTGGTGAGCCTCAAGGCCGCCGCGGCCGCGCTCAAGGGCCCGCGGCTGGCGATCTATCCCTGGGGCATCCAGCATGAGATGGCCGTCCGCGCGGAGAGCCCGCAGTCGATGGTCTTGGTGGTGCCCAACGGCCGCGCCAAGCTGCTCAACGCCCTGCCGTTCGCCGTCGCCGATTTGAAGACCGAAAGCCTCGCCTCGGCCTGGCCCAAGGTCGGCGCCGCCTGGAAATCCAAGGAAGTCCAGGACTTCGTGCGCCGGGCCCAGACCGAAACCGACCTGCTCAAGCACGCCAACGAGTGCTGGGACCTGGCGCTCGCCGCCTAGGTCTTTTTGTACCCGGACGCTTACCCATACGGCCCACGCGCGTCCGGCGCGGATACTTTATACTGTCATCCATGCGGCAGATGCTTCGGCCGGCGTTCGCCGGCCTCCTGCTCCTCTGGGGGGCCACGTCTCGCGCGCAGGTGCGCGCGCCCGTCGCGCGCGGCTCGGTCGTCCACGCGATCAACCTGCAGCTCGCCCCCCTGACCGCCGCCTTGTCCGGGCCCTCCCGGTCGCCGGCGTCGGGGCTGATCGCCGCTTTCAAGGCCGAGGTCGCGCCTGCGCCCGCCGCGGCGGGCCCCGCCGCGTTCGCCGCCCGCGCCGCCCTCGTTGCCGCCCTGGCCCGGCCCGACGCCGAACTGCCCGCCCTCGCGGCCGCTTTGCGCGAGGCGGGGGGAAAGAAGGCGGAACAGGCCGCGAAATCAATCGAAAAAATCGGGCTCGCCCTCCGGAAGGCCAAGCCCGAGGAGCGCGTGACGCTCGCGGCCTTGGCCGCGTCCTTGAATGCGCGCTTCGACGGCGCCTCCGCCGCGCCGGGCGAGGCCGTGGACCTCTCGCTCATCGCGACCGACGACGCGGCCGGGCCGTCGGCGAAGAAGGCCGGCAGGCGCCTCAAAAAAGAGATCAAAAAGGCCGACGAACTCCAGGACATCCTCGCCGCGGCCAAGACCCAGGCCGTGCTCGTCGTCATACAGGGCATGGATACCGCGGGCAAGGACGGCGTGATCAAGCACGGCATGACCGGCCTCAATCCCGCCTACGTGCGCGTCGCCAGCTTTAAGAAGCCGACTCCCGAGGAGGCCGCCCAGGACTTCCTCGTGCGCATCAAGAAAGAGGTGCCGAAACCCGGCGTCATCGGCGTCTTCAACCGCTCTCACTACGAGGACATCATCGTTCCGACCGTGTACGGCACGCACGACGCTGCGACCATCGAGGCGCGCTACGCGCGCGTCAACGCCTTCGAGCTCGAGCTGGCCCGGGCGGGCGTGAAGGTGGTCAAGGTCTTCCTGCATGTTTCAAAGGACGTCCAGCGCGAACGGCTTCAGCGCCGCGTCGACCGCCCGGACAAGAACTGGAAGTTCGCGATGGGCGACCTCGAGACGCGCCGGCATTGGGACGAGCTGCAGAAGGCGTTCGGCGCGGTTCTGGCGCGGACGAGCACCTGGCACGCGCCCTGGACGGTGATTCCGGCCGACGACAAGCCGCGCCGCGACCTCGCCTTCGCGAAGCTCCTGCGCAGGACGCTTCAGCGCATGGGGCTCGCGTACCCGCCGTCGCCCGACCTGAAGGGCGTCAAGATCCCGAAGTAAACAGGCCGGGCTTCTTCGCCTCCGGCTGGGCGCGCTCGACGATGAGGCTGACCTCGACCTCGAGGCGGGCGCCCATGGCCGCGAGCCAGCGCAGATCGTCGCGCTCGAAGGCGATCGGCGGGTGCGTCCTGCGGAACATCGTGCAGACCATCTCCACCTTCGCCTGGGCGGAAAGCTCGCCGATCTTCTGCGCGATCGGGGCGACGCGCTTGATCATCTCGCGCACGTGGTCCGACAGGTCGAGGGTGTAGGGCGCCGACGCGTCGAGCGCGTAGCCGTGATCCTTCAGGATCGCGCCGAAGGTGCCGGTGCGGTCGCCGATTTTCCAGGCCTCGTCGGGCTTGACGCCGAGCCTGGCCTCGATGTCGGCGGCGGACAGGGTCGGGCTCGTGATCCGGAGGCGGACGGAGGTGCGCTCCCGCTGCATGAGGCGAGTGTAGCCCGCGCCTGTGGAGCCGTCAAGGCCGTCAGTCTCCCAGTTCATGGGGTTTTAGATTTTTCAACTGTTTCCGGAAACAGTTGGGATTTTAAACTCTATGAACTGGGAGCGTCAGTGCTTGAAGTGGCGCACGCCGGTGGAGATGAGGGCGAGGCCGCGGCCGTCGGCGGCCTCCGCCGCGTCCTTGTCCTCGGAGGCGCCGCCCGGGTGGATCACGGCGGCGACGCCGCCGTCGGCGGCGGCCAGGACGTGTTCGGCGGTGAGCGCGCCGTCGGAGGCCATGACGAGCGGCTCGCCGACGGCGATGATCGGATGCCGTTCCTGCGATTTCACGATGGCCAGGCGCACGGAGTCCAGCCGCGAGGTCTGGCCCGAGCCGACCCCGATGACGGCCGTGCCGCGGGCGACGACGGCGGCGTGGGTGCGGGCGTGCATGGCGGTGTGCCAGGCGACGGTCAGCGCGCGTAGCTCGAGGTCGGTGGGCGGGCGGCGGGAGACGGTCTTGAGGTCGCCGATGAAGGGGCGCTGGTCGCGGTCCTGGACGAGCATGCCGCCCGCGACCGCGCGCAGGTCGAGCTCATGGGAGGAGATCAGCTTCGAGGGCAGGGTGACGAGGCGGATGTCCTTCTTGGTTTTCAAGAGCTGGAGCGCCTTCGCGGAGAACTCCGGCGCGGCGATGCAGGAGACGAACTCCTCGGCGAAGAACTCGGCGGCGGCGGCGTCCACCTCGGCGTTGAGCGCGGCCGTGCCGCGGAAGCAGCCGCGCGGGTCGCCCGAGTAAGCGCGGCGCGCGGCCTTGGCGAGATCCTCGCCGCAGGCGAAGCCGGCGGGCACGCCGTGCTTGACGATCGCGCAGGCGGGCTCATGAAAGGCATTGACGAGCTCCCAGGCCGTCTCGAGGTCCAAGAAATGCCCGTAGACGAGCGGGCGGCCGAGGTGGAGCTTCGCCGCGTTGAGGCCCCAGGGCCGGGCGCCGGACAAGGTGTAGAAGGCGCCCGCCTGGTGCGGATTCTCGCCGTAGCGCAGGTCCGCGGACTTCTTGAGCGCGACGACGACCTCGTCCGGGAATTCCTCCCATTGGCCGCCGAGGTACTGGGCCACGGTCGAGTCGTAGTAGGCGCAGTAGTGGAAGGCCTTGGCCGCCAAAGTCTGGCGGCGGTCGGGCAGCATGCGGTCGTAGGCCTTGAGCGTGTCCACCGCCTGCTGATAGTCGTCCGGGTCGCACAGCGCGATCACTTCCTTGAAGTTGCGCGCGGCGGCGCGCAGCAACGAGGGCCCGACGGGGTCCACGTAGGCGAGGACCTCGTCCTGGCTCAGCGCGGGATCGGCGGTGGCCGAGGAGAGGGGGTATAGGTTGACGGCGACGAGGTCCACGCGCGGCGCCGCGTCCGTGATCGCCGCGATCAGCTTGGGGTGCAGAAGGCCGAGGGCGTCGGCGGGCAGGCGCTCGCCCACGACCTCGGACATCGTCTTGTGCGGCGTCCCCGCGTGGCGCAGGGCCGTGGACGTGGGGCCCGTGGCGACCAACTCGAAGCCGAGCCCGACCAGATCCGAGGCGAACTCGACGACGCCGGTGCGGTCGGCGACGTGCAGCAAGGCGACGCGCGGGCGCTCGCGCTCCTTGCGGGTCGTCATATTCTCACCACCAATTTACTGATGATAATCACTGTTTCCGGGAAGAGTGATTATCATCGGTTTGTTTCTTGATCATATCCTGGAACTTGTCCTCGGTCAAAATCTTAACGCCGAGCATCTGGGCTTTCTTGAGTTTCGAGCCGGCGGCTTCCCCGGCCACGACGTAACTCGTCTTCGCCGACACCGAGCCGGAGGCCTTGCCGCCAAGCGACTTCACCAGCTCCTCGGCCTCGGCGCGGGTGCCGCGCTTCAGCTCGCCGGTGAACACGAAGGTCATGCCGGCGAAGGGGGCGCCGGCGGCGATGGTCCGCTCGGGCTTGCGCATCTTCAAGCCGTGCGCGCGCAGCCGGATGATCAGCTCCCTGCCTTTGGCGGATGAGAAAAAATCGCGGATCGACTTCGCCACGACCGGCCCGACGTCCGGAACCGCTTCGAGGGCTTCGACCGGGGCGTCCAGCAGCGAGTCGATATCCATGCGTTCCGCGATCGTCTCCGCGGTCTTCTCGCCGACATGCCTGATTCCAAGGGCGAAAATAACCCGATCCAGGCCCTTGGCCTTGCTGGCCTCGATCCGCGCCAGCAGATTGTCCGCTTTTTTGTCCGCGAACAGCTCCAATTCCATCAGCTGGGCCTTGGTCAAGCCGTAGATGTCGGCCGCGTCCTTGACCAGCCTCTTGGACACGAGCTGATCGACGGCCGCATCCCCCAATCCGACGATATCCATGGCCGAACGGGAGGCGAAGTGCTCCAAGGTCCGGCGCACCTGCGCGGGGCAAGACACGTTGTCGCAGCGGTACGCGACCATTCCCTCCTCCTTGACGACCGGTCCGCCGCAGCCGGGACATTCGCGGGGAGGGCGGACCAATGAGCCATTTTTCGATTTCTCGACGACCTTGATCACCTTCGGGATGACCTCGCCGGCGCGCTCGATGAGCACGCGGTCGCCGATCCGTATGCCCAGGCGCGCGATTTCCTCGAAATTATGCAAAGTGACGGACGAAATGGTCACGCCCGCGCAAAAAACGGGCTCGAGCTTGGCGACCGGCGTGATCGCTCCGGTCCGTCCGACCGAGTACTCGATTTCCCGCACGACGCTCGTCGCCTGCTGGGCCGGGTACTTGAAGGCGATGCCCCAGCGGGGGCTCTTGGCCGTGAAGCCGAGGCGTTTCTGTTGGGCGAACGAGTTGACTTTGATGACGAGTCCATCGATCGCGAACTGCAATTGCGCCAGCTGTTTATCCTTGAACTGAGCGTAGTACGAGACGATGTCGTCGGCGGAGGACAGCGTTTGGGCGTACCGGCGATTCGACTCAAGGCCGAAAAGAGAGCAGCGCTCCAGAAAATCCATATGCGAGAGGGGCTCATTGATTCCTTCCCAGACGCCGTAGGAATGCGCCGTGAATCTTAAATCCCGCGCCTTGGTGATCGACGGATCTTTTTGCCGCAGGGAGCCCGCGGCGCAATTCCGGGGGTTGGCGAAGGGCTCGCGCCCGGCGCGCTTCTCCTCCTCATTGACCGCGTCGAAGGTCTCGAAAGTCATGTACACCTCGCCGCGCAGCTCGAGGCGCTTGGGGAACTTTCCGTCCAGCTTGAGCGGGATCGAGCGGATCGCGCGCGCGTTCGCCGTCACGTCCTCTCCCGTTTCGCCGTCGCCCCGGGTCGCGGCCCGGGCCAGGGCGCCATCCTCATAGGTCAGGGCGCAGGAGAGGCCGTCGATTTTCGGCTCGACGACGTAGACCGGCGGCTCGCCGGGCGGGAGGTTCTTGCGGACGCGTTCGACCCAGTTTCGGATGTCCGCCTCCTCGTAGGCGTTGTCGAGAGACAGCATCGGGACGGCGTGCTTGACGGGGCGGAAGGTCGACGAGGCGCGCCCGCCCACGCGCTGGGTGGGGGAATCGGGAGCGACGAGATCGGGATGGGCCGTTTCCAGCGCCTTGAGCCGAGCGACGAGGCGGTCGTACTCGGCGTCCGACACCGTGGGGTTGTCGAGGAGATAGTAGCTCCGGTCGTGGCGGCGGATCTCCTCGCGCAGGGCCTCGATTTCGGCCTTAGGCGTCTTTTTCGCGGACATTCTTCTTTTTACGGGGCTTGGCGTCGCGCCGCTTCTTGAGGGAATCCAGTATCCCGTTGACGAAGCGCGTGGCCTCCTCCGTGGAGTATTTGCGCACGATTTCGATGGCCTCGTCGATGATGACGCCGACCGGCGTGTCGGGTCGGGACTCCAGCTCGTGGGCGGCGAGGCGCAGCACGTTCCGGTCGACGGCGGCCATGCGCGTCATGGACCAGTTGGCGGCCAGCTTCGAGATCGTCGAGTCGAGCTTCTCCACGTGCAGGGCGGCGCCGAGGGCGAGCTCGCGAGCGAAGCCGAGCGTCTCCGCGTCCGCCTCATCGCCTTCGCGCCGAGTGACGATCGCGAAGGCTTCGGGCGCGGGCATGCGCGAGACGTCGGCGACGTAAAGGGCCTGGAGGGCGATCTCCCGCGCCAGCCGTCTACGACCCACGGAGCTCCTCCTTGAGCGCGATCATCTCAAGCGCGGCCAAAGCGGCCTCGCGGCCGCGATCCGTCCCGCCTTTCGTGCGCGCCAGCGCCTGCCTCTCGGTGTTCGGAGTGATGACGCCGAGGATCACGGGAACGCGCGTCTCGAGCGAGATCCGGTGCAGGCTCTGCACGAGCGAGCGCGCGAGATGCTCGTTCTGCCGCGTCCGGCCCTTCATCACGCAGCCGAGCGCGACGACGGCCTGGTAGAGATTGGTCTTGGCGAGCTCCTGCGCCGCCCAGGGAATCTCCCAGGCGCCGGGGACCTCGATGATCTTGAGCTGGGCGTCGGTCCAGCCCTCGGACTTGAAGGTCTTCAAGCAGCTCGCCAGCAGGCGCGAGGTCACGTCCTCGTTGAACCGCGATTTGACCACGGCGATTCGCTTCATGTCAGCGGTCCTCCTCGGGCGCGGTCAGCAGGTGGCCGAGCTTCTCGCGCTTGGCGCGCAGGTAGCCGGCGGTGTGCTTCGTGGACGGCATCTGGAGGTGGACGCGCTCGACGACCTTGAGGCCGTAGCCCTCGATGCCGACGATCTTGCGCGGATTGTTGGTGAGGATGCGGATCGAGGTCAGGCCCTGGTCGGCCAGGATCTGCGCGCCGATGCCGTATTCGCGCAGATCGGGCTTCAGGCCGAGCGCCAGGTTGGCCTGGACGGTGTCGAGGCCCTTGTCCTGGAGGGCGTAGGCCCGGATCTTGTTGATGAGCCCGATGCCGCGACCCTCCTGATTCAGGTAAACGAGCACGCCGCGGCCCGCGGCCGCGATCCGCTTCAGCGCGGCCTCGAGCTGCAGGCCGCAGTCGCATTTGGCCGAAAACAGCGCGTCGCCCGTCACGCAGGAGGAGTGGACGCGCACGAGCACGTCGGCCGCGCCCCGCACCTCGCCCTTGACCAGCGCCAGGTGGACCTTGCCCGTCAAGGTTTCCTCGTAGACTCGGATCAGGAAGTCGCCGTGCTTCGTGGGCAGCTTGGCGCTCGCGCGGCGCTCGATGAGGCGGTCCTTGCGGCGGCGGTATTCGATAAGATCGGCGATCGTGACGATCTTCAGCTTGTGCCTGCGCGCGAACTTCATCAGCTGCGGCGTGCGCGACATCGTGCCGTCGGCGTTGAGGATCTCGCAGATGACGCCCGAGGGGTTCAAGCCCGCGAGCCGGGCGAGATCCACGGCGGCCTCGGTGTGGCCGGCGCGCACGAGCACGCCGCCCTCCTTGGCGCGCAGCGGGAAGACGTGGCCGGGGCGGCCGAGGTCCTCGGGGCGCGTCCTCGGGTCGATCAAGGCCTTGATCGTGATCGCGCGGTCGCGGGCCGAGATGCCGGTGCTCGTGCCGCGCTTGGAGTCGACCGAGACGGTGAACGCGGTGTCCCTGCCCGGCGCCGCCCCGACGGTTTCCGAGGCGTCGATCATGGGGTGGAGCTTGAGCGCGTCCAGGCGCGCGGCCGGCAGCGGCACGCAGATCAGGCCGCGCGCGTGGACCGCCATGAAGTTGACGGCGGCGACGCCGCACTTCTCGGCGGCGATGACGATGTCCCCCTCGTTTTCGCGGTTGGGGTCGTCGACGACCACCACCATGCGCCCCTTGCGGACGTCGGCGATCGCGTCCTCGATGCGGTTGAAGCCCTTCGCGCTCTTCATGTTTCGTTCCTGAGGGCCCGCGCTGCGGCCAGCGCGTAGCGGGCGAGGGGGTCGGCCTCGAGATTGACCCTTTCGCCCGCCTTGCGGCGGCCGAGGGTCGTGTTTTTGAGCGTGTGCGGCACGAGCATGACCTCGAAATGCTTCACGCCAACAGCGGTGACCGTCAGGCTGATCCCGTCGACGGCGATCG
Source organism: Elusimicrobiota bacterium (assembly GCA_016204945.1). Lineage (GTDB taxonomy): Bacteria > Elusimicrobiota > Elusimicrobia > UBA1565 > UBA9628 > GWA2-66-18. The sequence goes on along the minus strand of JACQJQ010000020.1, from coordinate 1,343 downwards.
AGCCCTTGACGGCGACGAGGCCGCGCAAAACCGCGGGAAGCGCGACGCGCAGGCGCCAGAAGCCCTCGCCCCAGGGCTCGAGGGAGAGCACGTCCGCGGCGGCGTCCACGTGTCCCGAGACGAAGTGGCCTCCAATCTCTTGCCCCGCGCGCAGGGACGGCTCCACGTTCACCGGCTGTCCGGCCCGCAGCGCGCCCAGGTTGGTCCGATCCCAGGTGTCCGGGCCCACGTCGAAGCCGTGCTCGCCGTTCGCGGTCTTGACCACGGTCAGGCAGACTCCGTTGATCGCGATCGAGGCGCCGAGCTTGGGCCGCCTGATCTGGGCCCTGATGGTCAGCGTCGCGGCCGTTCGTCGCCGGACCCGGCCGAGGACGTCGATGATTCCAGCGAACATCAAAGCGACCCCTGGATCAGCCAATCACGTCCGAGCCGCGAGACGCGCGGCGACTTGAGCTCGGGGGCGGCGTTGGGATCGAGCGCGCCGGACAGGAGCTTGGGCGCCAGGAACACGCGGGCCTCGTCGACGAGGCCCGCGCGCAGGAAGGCGGCGTGGACCGTCGGGCCGCCTTCAACGAGCAAGGTGCCCACGCCGCGGCGGGCCAAACCCCGCAGCGCCGCGCGCAGCGCCGCCGGCGTGCGCGCGCGGCAGACGGCCGTCGGCGCCGACGAATCGAAAACCCGCGCGCGGCGCGGCAGCGCGCGGCGCCCGGCCAGCACCACGCGCAGGGGATTGGGGCCCGCGCCGTGGGCGGTCAGCGCGGGATCGTCCTTGAGGACCGTTCCGGCGCCGACGAGGATCGCGTCGAGCTCGGCGCGCATCCGGTGCGCGGCGGCTCGGGCGGCGCGGCCCGTGATCCAGCGGGACCTTCCGCTCGCGCTCGCCGCCTTGCCGTCGAGGGAAAGCGCGGTCTTGAGGATCACCCAAGGGCGTCCGCGCCGCATCCGGGAGAAAAATCCGCGGTTGAGGCGCTCGGCCTCGTCCTGGAAGCCGTCGAGCCGGACGGTTTTCACGCCCGCGCGGCGCAGGAGCGCGAGGCCGCGTCCCGAGACCCGGGGGTTGGGGTCGAGCGCCGCGCAGACCACGCGCGCGACCCCGGCGGCGGCCAGGGCCTCGGCGCAGGAGGGGTTGCGCTTGCCGGAAAAGGAGACGCAGGGCTCCATCGTCAGGTAGGCGGTCGCGCCCGAGGAGCGCGAGCCCGCCCGGGCGAGGGCGCCCGGTTCGGCGTGCGGCCGTCCGAAGCCGAGGTGGGCGCCCTCGCCGGCCACGCGTCCGGATTTGACGAGGACGCAGCCCACGCGCGGGTTGGGGCTCGTCGCGCGCGGGTGGATGCGGCGCGCGAGCG
>JACQJQ010000017.1 GCA_016204945.1 Elusimicrobiota bacterium | reverse complement strand
GGCGCAGGACGAGGACGAGGGCGGCCAGGAGGACGACGCAGAGGCCGGCGGCCCACCAGAATAAGCCTACCATTGGCTTATTTTACTTCTTTTTTTCGGAGTCTATCAGTCTGCGGGCCTCGGCCTCGCCCACCATGTCGACGAGCTGGGCGGCGGCGCCCTTGCTCGTCGTCTCGTTGTCGGTTTGCCGGGCGTAGCGGACGAGCACCGGAACGGCCTTCGGGCTGCGCGTGCTGAAGACGGCCGCGGCCCAGAACAGGCGCTCGGCGTCGTCGGCCAGGGCGTCGTGCTCGCGCACCAGGGCCTCGGCCTCCTCGTCGTTGGAGGAACTTCCGATCTTGAGGGCCAGATGATGGCGGATCTCGAAGTCGACCTCCGTATTCCGCAGCAGGGCCAGCATCTGGTCGCGGGTCGCGCGCGCGTCCGCGACGTCGATCGGGGCCGCGGCCGCGAGCGCCGCCCGCTCGCTCGCGAGCAGGTCGCCCGAGGCGCTCCAGGCCCGCAGCTTGGGCAAGGTCTGGCGCCAATAGTAGCGCCCGAGCAGGGCGCCGACCTTGGCGCTCTCCTTGCCTTTGCGCTCCAGCAGCGGCAGCGCCCTCTCGCCCTCCCATTGGGCGAGCACCGAGAGCGCCTCGTACTGCGTCCACCAGGCGTTGCGCTCGGACATCATGGTCGTTTCGGTGACGGCGCTCGCCGCGAACTTGCGCTCCGCGATGGCGCGGATCAGTGGCAAGGCGGCCCGCGCGCGCAGACGGAAAGCGCCGTTGACGCCGAAGAGCTGGGCCTCGGGCTCCGGCTGGCGCAGGTAGGTCATGAAGAGGGGCTCGAGGTGCGGGCTGCCGGGCGCGATGCGGGCGAGCGAGGCCATCACCGAGTCCCGCGCGTGCTTGTCCGTGAAGCGGGAGAATAAGTCGAACAGGTTGGCCACGTCCTGGCCCGAGACGGGAGCGGTCTTGGCGATCTGGTCGAGAACCCGGGTTCGCTCGGCGGAGTCGGTGGCCTCCACGAAGCGGTCCTTCAGCGCGGCGACGCTCAGCGCGGCGAGGGAATCGCCCGGGGGCGCGTCAGCCGCCCGCGCCGGCGGCGCGCCGACGACGAGCAAAGCGGCGAAAATGAACGCGATCATGATTTTATCTCCTCCGGTTCAAAACGCGGGACAGCGCCGCCTCGAGACTGGCGAGGCGGTAGCCGGCGGCGTCCACGACGGTCATGGCCTTGGGGCAAAGGGCGAGGTCCCAGGACGAGCGGATCAGGACGGCCGCGGTTTTGGCCGCGGCCGTCCCGGCGAGCAGCCGCAAGGCGGCCGCCTGGCCCGGGAAGCGTTTGGCCTCGAACGAGAAAAAGACGATATTTCGCGCCCGTCGCGCTAGCTCGGGCAGGCGGCCGAGGTTCGCGCGCTCGATCGGCGCGCGCGCGAACGAGCAGGCGGGCGCCAGGCGTCGCGCGAGGGCCTCGGGACCGCCGGGGCCGCCCTCGAAAGTGAAGCGTTCCCGCACCTCCTTGAAATCGGGAAACACGACGAGCGTTTCGGGGGAGAGCGGCATGGGCAGGCGCGCCGCGCCGCGCCGCGCGACGACGACGGCCTTGCTCGCGACGCGGGCGGACAGGGCGGCGCCCTCGGACAGCTTGGCCGCGGGCGCGCGGCGCCGGCGGAGCAGGCGGGCGATCCGGGCGTCCGCGGCGGCCAGCCGCTCCTCGGGGGCCCCGGCCGCGCGCAGAAACTCGACCGCATCGGCCATGCCCTGGAGGTCGTGCGCGATCATCAGCACGTCGTGGCCCGCGTCGAGGCATTTGAGCGCGGCTTCGGCGACGGGCCGGCGCTTCGTGACGGCGCCCATGCACAGGTCGTCGCTGACGACGAGCCCGTCGTACCCGAGCGCTTCGCGCAGGACGCCGCGGACGATTTTCTCCGAGAACGTCGCCATTTCGGAGTCGAACGCGGGGAAGCGGACGTGCGAGGTCATCACCGCGTCGACCCCGGCGGCGCAGGCGGCGCGGAAGGGAGCGAGGTGCGTGCGCATGAATGCGGCGCGCGGCGATTTGATCGTGGGCAGATCGACGTGCGCGTCCACGGTCGCGGCTCCCTTGCCGGGGAAGTGCTTGGCGCAGGCCGAAACGCCGTTGTCCTGCATGCCGCGGATGAAGGCGGAGCCCAAGGCCGAGACCGTCCTGGGGTCGGGCCCGAAGGAGCGGATGCCGATGCCCGGGTTGTAGGCCTTCGTCGCCACGTCGAGCACGGGCGCCAGGTTCATGCGCACGCCCAGGGGCGCGAGCTCCCGCGCCATTTGGCGGCCGACGGCGTACGCGAGCCCGGGGTCGCGCGCGCGGCCCAGGGCGGCGTTGCCGGGAAACGCGGTCACCCCGCTCTTGAAGCGCAGGACCCAGCCGCCCTCATGGTCGACCGCGACGAGCAGGGGCCGGCCGAGGCGCTGCTCGAGCTCGGCGACGAAGGCCTTCGTCTGCGCGGGCGTCTCGATGTTGCGCGCCAGCAGAAGAACTCCGGTCGCCCCGGTGGACTTGAACAGGGACACCGTCCGGCGCGACGGCCTTAGGCCGTAGACGCCGAACATGAATAAACGCCCCGGATCGGTCACGCCACAAGTTTAACAAAGGGGTGCGTCGGTTTTGTTAAGGTATGAGGATGGACGCGTTCACTTTCCTGCATGAGCGGGTGGCGCTGTTCGCCGGCGTTTCGGAGAAGCATCTGACGGACCTGGCGACGGTTTCCACCCTGAGCTCCTACAAAAGCGGGCAGACCATCATGTTCAAGGGCGCGACCGTCGACGGCCTTCACGTGATGGCCGTGGGAAGGGCCGGGGTTTTCGTCAAGCCCCCGAATCAATCGGCGATCCAGGTCGCGGAATTGGCGTCGGGCGACGTGTTCGGCGAGACCTCGATCATGGAAATGGGAACGGCCGGGGCGACGATCAAGGCCATCGAGGACGGGACATTCGTCCTCAACATCCCGCAGGACGCCTTTCGCGCCTTGCTGAGCGAAAATCCTGAATTCGTGCTCCGAGTGAAGGCGCTGATCGCCTCGCGCAAGGCGCCGCCGGGACCCGGGTGAGATGGGCCATAGGACCCTGGTCGTCCCATTGAGTCAGGAGCTATCATAAGAACATGGATGCCATGACCTTCCTTCGCGAGCGCGTCGCGCTCTTCGCCGGCGTGACCGATGAGAACCTGGCCGCTTTGGCCGGCTCCTCCGTCCTGCTGCGGTTCAGCGCGGGACAGACCATCCTCTTCAAGGGCGCGACCGTGGACGGCCTCCACGTCGTCGTCTCCGGCAAGGCCGGCGTCTACGTGAAGCCGCCGAACAGGACGCCGACCCTCGTCGCCGAGCTCGGCGCGGGCGAGGTGTTCGGCGAGGTCTCCATCGTCGAGATGGGCACCGCGGGCGCCGCGATCAAGGCCGCCGAGAACGACACGCTCGTTCTCATGATTCCCCAGGAATCCTTCCGCCACGTCCTTCAGCAGGACGAGAGCTTCGCCGTGCGCGTCAACACCTTGATCGCCGCGCGCAAGGCGGCTCCGGTCCCCGTTCCGACCTAAAAAGTCAACGGCGCGCGTCGGTGGCGAAGTCGGGTTAGTTTTTTCCCATGGATCTAGAAGGGGACTTCTTCGATCGAGTCGCCGCCGATCGAGGGCTTCGACGCGGCGGACCGGCCCATGCCGCCGGTCGAGCCGCCCTCGCGTTTCTCGAGGAATTGGAAATCGTCGACATAGACGACCATCTTCGACGCCTTCTTGCCGTCTTCCTTTCCGGTCCACTCCTCGAGGACGAGGTGGCCCTCGACGTAGACCTGCTGGCCCTTCTTAAGGGAAGACTCGACGAGGTCGGCCATCTTGCGGCCGGTGTCGCGATTGAAGACCTTGAGGTCGACCCAGACCGGAACGTCCTCCCACTCGCCGCTCTGCTTGTTCTTTCGCCGGTTGTTGACGGCGAAGCCGATGTTGGCGACCTTGCCGCCGTTGCCGAAGGTCTTGATTTCCGGATCGCGGGTGAGACGGCCGATCAGCATGACTTTGTTCAGGTTCGCCATAAGGGGGGCTCCGCTGCGTCGAGGTTAATCCGTCAGGGATAGAGTAGCAGAGAGAATGGCGTCAGCGCGACGCTTTGACGGTCCAGGCGACGACGCGCTCGAAGGTCGCGGGATCGTCGAACATCTGAACGCCGTGGCCTCTCGGGGCGTAAAGCGCGGCCGATAATTTCCTGCCCTCGAGCTCCTTGACGCCGACGAAGGCGCGGCTGTCGGCCGGGGAAGCCGCGGCCAGGGCCTTGAGCCCCGCGCGCATTTTGAGCGGGACGCCGCGGTAGTCGCCCGAGGGGGAGAGCAGGAGCAGAAAGGGCGCGGACTTGCGCTCGGCGGCGGCGAGCGAGGCCAGATTGGCTCCGATCGAGGCGCCGCCGAAGGCGATGCGCGAGTCGGGCACGCCCCTGGCCCTGAGCCAGGCGGCGGCGGCGCGCAGGTCCTCGACGGCGGACGACCAGCCGCGGGCGTCGAAGCCGGCGAAGTCCGTCGAGCCCGGGGGGCCGCGCCGGCTGCCGGCGTGGCCGCGCAGGTCGAGCGCCAGCGTGCCGACGCCGGAAGCCGCGAGGCGCTCGGCAAAGCGCGCCCACTCCCCGCCGGCGCTGCCGACGCCGTGCGCGAGGACCACGGTCGCGGCGCCTTTCGACGCGGGGCGATAGGCCGCGGCGATGGTCCAGCCGTCCCTGGTCGCGAAGGTCACGGCCTGCGCCGCGGCCAGGACGGCGGCCGCCGCCGTCACCGGCACCTCATCGTGAGCTCGTAGCCCGCGTTGTATACCGCGAACACGGAGTCCTGGACACGCACGACGCCGCGCATGAGATCCTCGGTCTTGCGGGTGAAATTGACGTCGTTGCCCCACTTGTTTTCCTGAACGAGGCCGCGCACCGCGTTCATGTCGGCGTACAAGGCGTTCAGCGTCAACTGCAGCTGTTGGACCTGCCCGAGGATCAGGAGGCCGGTCCGGTACATTTCCGGATCGGCGAGCGCCTGCGACTGGGCGATGCGCTGGCGGGCGGTCAGATAGTAGAGGTTTTGGCGCACTTGGTCGCAGCCCGTCGTCAGCGTCTCGAAATTGCTGGCGATCGTGTCGAGGCTGGGTTGAGGGTCGGGCTGGGCGTAGGCGTAGCGCAGGTTGTCGTCCTGCGCCTTCACATACTGATGGATCTGGGCCAGGTTCGCCGCCTGCTGGGCGATCTGCCCGGCGATGGACTTCATCACCGGGATCATCATGGGGTCGCTCTGCTGTCGGGCGAGCCGGTCGCGCGCCGTCAGCAGGGCGTCCCAGAAAAAACGCTCCTGCCATAGGGTCGGGGCCTGGGCCTCGGCCGCGGCCGAGGACGACGCGGACAGGAACAGGGAGGCGGCGAACAGGACCCGGCGCATATCTGGAAGTATAGTCAAACGGCGCCGGGCTTAGGAATCGAGAATTCGGCGAATTTGTAGGTCCGATGCCTTCTTTGTTACCATGTGGCCGTGGACACCGACGACGTGCTGGCTCTCGCGGGGCGCCTGTTCGTGTCCATTATTTTTCTCGCATCGGCGTTCGGCAAGATCACGAATTTCGACGGAACGCTTCAGTACATGGAATCGCACGGCATGCCGCTCGCGGGCGTCCTGTGCGTCGGCGCCATCCTCGTGGAATCGCTCGGGGCCGTGGCGGTCATTCTCGGCTACAAGACTCGCTGGGGCGCGGCGGCGCTCGCCGGGTTTCTCGTCGCGGCGACCGTGATTTTCCACACCGGTTCCGATCAGCGCATCCAGCTTTTGAAAAATCTCGCGATCCTGGGCGGTCTTCTTAACCTCGTCGCGCGGGGTCCCGGCGGCATCAGCCTCGAGGGCGGGAGCCGGGGTTGAGCAAGGAAAAGACGGTCCACCAGGTTCTCGCCCGCAAGTACCGCCCGCAGGGGTTCGATGAGCTCGTCGGCCAGTCCGCCGTTTCGCAGACGCTCGCGAACGCGTTGACGTCCAAGCGCGTCCATCACGCCTATCTGTTCACGGGCCCGCGCGGCTGCGGCAAGACGACGACGGCCCGCATCCTGGCGAAGGCGCTCAACTGCGAGAAGGGCCCGACGCCGGAGCCCTGCGGCGAGTGCGCGCCGTGCCGCGAGATCGCGCTTTCCTCCTGCCTGGACGTGATGGAGATGGACGCGGCCTCCAACACGGGCGTCGAGGACGTGCGCCAGATGATCATCGAGACCGTGGCGCTGGCCCCCGCCCGCGACCGCTACAAGGTCTTCATCATCGACGAGGCGCACATGCTGTCCGCCTCGGCGTTCAACGCGCTGCTCAAGACGATCGAGGAGCCGCCTCCGTACGTGGTCTTCGTCCTCGCCACGACCGAGGCGCACAAAGTCCCGGCGACCATCGCCTCGCGATGCCAGCGCTTCAAGTTCCGCCCCGCGCCGGCAGACATCCTCTCCGAATATCTCGCCGTGATCGCCAAGAAGGAAAAAGTCGCCGTCGACGCGGAGGCGCTGGACCTGCTCGCGCGCGCGGCCGAGGGCTCGCTGCGCGACGCGGTCAGCCTTCTCGATCAGTGCCGCTCCGCCGCCGACGGACGCATCACGCGCGACATCGTGCGGGAGATGTTCGGCTTCGTGCCCCAGGACCTGCTGATCGGCGTCGCGCAGGCGCTGCTCGCGCGCGAGCCCAAGGCGCTTGCGGGGTGGCTCAAGAAGATCTACGAGGAAGGCGTCGAGCCCGCGCAGCTGCTCAAGGACTTGCGCGCGGCGATCGAGGGCGCGTACCTCGTCAAGCTCGGCGCCGGCGCGCCCATCGACGCGCTTTGGACCAAGGCGCTGGAGGGCGCGTCGGCCGAGGGCCTGGGCTTCCTCCTGCGCCGCCTGAACCGCGCGCTCGAGGAGCTGCGCTACGGGGATTCTCCGCGCCTCGCGCTCGAGCTGGGGCTGTTTTCCGCGATGGAGGCCGCGCACGATCTCGGCGCCTGGGTCGCGCGCCTGGAGGCGCTGGAGAAGCGGCTGGCGGCCGGAGGAGGAGGAAGCGCGCTTTCGCCCGCGCGGGGAGCTGTTTCCTGGACCGCCCTCGTGGAGGCCGTTTCCAAGGAAAAAATTTCTCTCGGCGCCGCCCTGGAAAAAGGCCGCGGAGAGCCGGCGCCCGGCGGCGGCTACCTGATCCGATTCGCGAAGCCTTTCGATCTCGACATGGCGAAGCGGTCGGCGTCGCTGCTCGAGGCCGCGCTCGCGCGCCTGGCCGGCCGTCCGGTCGCGCTCGAGCTGTCGCTCGGCGCGGCCGACGCGTCCGCGGCGGCCGACATCGTCGACCGCGGCATGCCCGAGCCGGCGGTCGGCGCGGACGCTCCGCCCGGCACGCGCTGGAAGGACGTCGAGGGAGGCGGCGGCGCCGTCGGGGGCCTGAAGAACGCCGAGAGCGTGTTCGGCGGCAAGGCGCGCATCGTCAAAAAACAGCATCCATGAAGGCCTTCGAGCGCCTGATCCTCGCGTTGAAGCGTCTGCCGGGAGTCGGGCCCAAGCAGGCGGAGCGCTTCGCGATCCATCTGCTGCGCGCGCCCCGCACCGAGGTCGAGGGCTTCGTCGACGCCCTGCGCGAGGCGAAGGCCGCGGTGCGTCTGTGCGCGCGCTGCGGCGACTTCACCGACAGGGAAATCTGCCGGCTCTGCTCGGATCCCGCGCGGGACGCCGGCCTCATTTGCGTCGTCGAGGAGACCCAGGACCTGGCCGCGCTCGAGCGCTCCCGCGCCTTCAACGGCCTCTACCACGTCCTTCACGGCGCGCTGTCTCCGCTCGACGGCATCGGCCCCGACCGCATCAAGGCCCGCGAGCTCGTGGAGCGCGCGCGCGTCGGCGGCGTCCGGGAGGTCGTTCTCGCCACCGACCCCGACACGGAGGGCGAGGCCACCGCCCTTTATCTCGCCCAGATATTGAAGCCCTTCCCGATCAAGGTCACGCGCATCGCCCACGGCGTGCCGCTGGGGGGCGACCTCGATTACCTTGATGAACGCACCTTGTCCTGCGCGCTGTCGGGGCGGCGCGAGGTTTAGGAGGCATCATGCGCTACGAAAACGTGCTCGAAGCCATCGGCAACACGCCGCTCATCCGGATCAACCGGCTGGCGAGGGGCCTCAAGCCGAGGATCTACGCGAAAGCCGAGTTCCTGAATCCCGGCGGTTCGGTCAAGGACCGCATCGGCGTCTCCATGATCGACGACGCCGAGCGCAGGGGTCTGCTCAAGCCCGGCGGCACCATCGTCGAGGGGACCTCCGGCAACACCGGGATCGGCCTGGCGCTCGTCGCGGCCCTGCGCGGCTACAAGCTGATCTTCACGATCACCGACAAGCAGTCCCGGGAAAAGATCAATTTGTTGAAGGCCCTCGGCGCGGAGGTCATCGTCTGCCCGACGAACGTGGAGCCTTCCGATCCCCGCTCCTATTACTCCGTCGCCGACAAGCTCACGGCGGAGATCCCGGGCGCCTATCACCCGAACCAGTACGAGAACCCCGAGAATCCCAAGACGCATTACCGCACGACCGGCCCCGAGATCTGGAAGGACTCCGACGGCCGGATCACCCATTTCGTCGCCGGCATGGGCACGGGCGGCACGATTTCCGGCGTCGCGAAGTACTTGAAGGAGCAGAATCCCAAGGTCAAGATCATCGGCGCCGATCCGGTCGGCTCGCTGTACTACGACAAGATCGTCAATAAAAAGATCGGCGTCGCGAAGCCATACGTCGTCGAGGGCATCGGCGAGGATATTTTCCCCGGCACCATGGATCTCAAGTGCGTCGACGACGTGATCGTCACGCCCGATCGGGACTGCTTCCTGATGACGCGCAAGCTCGCGAAGATGGAGGGCATCCTGACCGGCGGCTCGGGCGGCGCCGCGGTGGTGGCCGGCCTCGAATACGCGAAGAGGCTTTCCGCGAAGGACTTCATGGTCATTCTCGTGCCCGACACGGGCATGCGCTACCTGTCCAAGATCTACAACGACGAGTGGATGAAGGAGAATCAGTACTTCGAGAGCGAGGTGCCCCTGAAAGTCGCCGACATCCTGGCCGCCAAGCGCAAGCACGGAAAGACCGGGAAGCTCGCGACGGCCAAGCCGACGGACACGCTGTTCGCCGCGATGGCCCTCATGCGCAAGCACGACATCTCCCAGATGCCGGTCTTCGAGAAGAACAAGGTCGTCGGGACCGTGATGGAGGACGAGGTGCTCGGCCACATGCTCAAGGGCCGCGACATCAAGGAGATGATCGTGCGCGAGGCCATGACTCCGGCCCTGCCGGTGCTCGCCCCCGAGGCGCGCGTCGAGTCCGTCCTGCGCTACTTCACGCCGGACCGTCCGGCCGTTCTCATTAAAACGGGCAAAACCTCCTACGACATCGTGACCAAGTACGACGTCGTCAACGCCGTTTCGCGCGCCTCGGAGACCAACGAATGAATCTGATGCTTTCTGCTCTCGCGCTCTCGTTTTGCGTCCCTCCCGCGTTCGCCCAGGAAGAGTCCGCTCCGGCCGCTCCTGCGGCCGAGGTCAGCGACGCGCAGAAGGCGCCTCCGCGACCGTCCCTTCTCGAGGAGAAGAAAGAAGAGCCGGCGGCCGCGCCGCGGGGGGAGGCCGCGCTCGACCCGGCGCCGAAGACCGAGCCCGAGCCCAAGGCCGAACCCAAGCCCGAGGCAAAGCTGGAGCCGAAGCCAAAGCGGGGCTCCCCGGTGGCCGAGGAGTTCGCTTTCGCCAAGGCCGCGGCCGAGGACCCCGACGGAAAGGTTCAGGAAGCCGCGGTGGAGGAGCTCGCCCTGTTCGTGCGGCGTCATCCCGCCTCGGAGCAGGCCCCCGAGGCCATGCTGCTCCTCGCCGGCCTCAGGCAGAAGAGCGGCGATTGGCAGCCCGCCGCCGCCTCCCTGCTGCGCCTCCTCTACGAGTATCCGGACACCAAGGTCGGCCTGCGCGCGAAGTCGGATTTCATGACCGTGATCGAGAAAAAGGCGTCGCGCCGGCACCGGCCGATCCTGAACGATCTCGTGAAGCTGCCCGAGACCTCCGACAAGGCCGATCGCCTGTCCGCCCTCTGGGAGAGGCTCGCGGAGCAGGCGCCCGACGCGCTGTACGAGCCCGTCGCCGCCGAGATCCGCGATTTCACGGTGCGCTTCCCCGGCCACAAGGACGGCGACAAGCTCCAGGCGGCGCTGGCGCGCCTGCACGCGGCCAACGACAAGTTCGCCGCGGCGCTGCTGTCGTGGCAAAAGCTGCTTTCCTTGTACCCGGACAGCGCGGCGCGCTCCTCGGCGCAGATGGCGATCGGGGACTTGTACGCCGAGTCGCTGCGCGACCCGAAGAAGGCGATCGACGCCTACCAGGAGCTTGTCGAGCATTACCCGAAGGCGCCCGAGGTCCTTCCGGCGCTGGAGAACTCGGCCCGCCTTTTCGACGAGAAGCTCCGGCAGTACGCGCTGGCCGTCGAGATGCACGAGCGGGTCGTGAAGCTGTTCGCGAAGACGCCCGCCTCGCTGAGGGCCCTGAAGGCGATCGCCAAGCTCCAGCGCGACCGCCTGGGCGCGTCCGAGGACGCGGTGAAGACCTGGATGCGGCTCTCCTCGATGCACGGCGGCCAGGACGGCGTCGACGCCTTGCTCCAGGCGGCGGATTGCGCGCGCCGCGACCTCAAGGACTTCGCGCGCCAGGCCGAGATCCTGCGCAAGGTCTCGAACGACTACGCCGGCGCGAGGGAGGCGCCGCAGGCGCTCTACGACGCGGCCGGCGTCTACGAAGACTCGATCAAGGACGGCGCCAAGGCCATCGAGCTGTACAGGGAGGTCGGAAGCAAGTTCCCGTCCCATAAGCTCGCCCGGCGCGCCGAGGATCGGGCCGCCAAGCTCGAAGGGAAATAGAGGACCCTTGGCTGGGAAGGCGGGTATTTCCTAAAATGGCCCGGATGCCCAGCGTCAAGACGTCCGCCAAAATCGCCTCCGCGGCGGATCCCTATAAAAAGCTCGGCGCCGCCAAGCTTTTCAAGGTGCACGAGCTGATGGTCCGCGCCCGCCTGCTGGAAGAGCGCTTCATCAAGATGAGCAAGGGCGGAGACGGGTTCTTTTGGATCGGCGGGCCGGGCGAAGAGGCGTTCAACGCGTGCCTCGGCCTGCAGGTCAAGAAGGGCCGCGGCGTGGACCATGATTTCCTGCACCTGCACTACCGCTCGGCCGCCGTCGTCCTGGCGATGGGCGCCCGGCCGGTCGACGCGCTCCGCCAGATGCGCTCGGTCGCGGCGGACCCGCACTCCAAGGGCCGCAACTTCGTCAATCACTACGCGATCCCGGAACTGAACGTCGTTCCCATGTCGCCGACGATCGAGACTCAGTACGCGACGTCGATCGGGACCGGCATCGCGCAGGCGCGCGCCAAGACCGACGCGATCACCATCGTCAACGGCGGCGACGCCGGCACGGCGGAGGGGGACTTCCATTCCTGCCTCGTGTGGGCCAACCGTCCGGCCCTTCCGCTGCCGATCCTGATCATCGTCGTCAACAACGGCTGGGGCATCTCGACGGAGACGGCGAGCCAGCACGGCGAGCGGAACATCTCCGATTGGGCGAAGGCCTTTCCGGGCATGCCGGGCAGGACGGTCGACGGCAACGACGTCGCCGAGTCCTGGGCCGCGCTCGAAGAGGCATTCGCCTACGTCCGCCAGAACCGCAAGCCCTACCTGCTCGAGGCGCGCTGCAGCCGCCTGTACGGGCACTCCTCGTCCTCCGGGGCCAACCGCATTCCGGAGCCGGACTGCATCGCGCTTTTGGAGGCGGAGCTCTTGGAGCGCGGCTTGGCCAAGGCCGCGGACTTCCGGAAGGCCTGGGAGCGCGAGGCGGCCGCGCTCGACGCGGCGCACAAGACGGCCAAGACCGAGCCTTTCCCCGAGGGCGAGACCGTCTGGGAAGACGTGTTCGCCGACGGGCTTCCGCCGTCCTATCCGACGAGGGGGGGCAGCTGACGTGGCCAACATGGCTCAGGCCATCCGCATGGCCCTCCACTACGGCGAGCGGAATCTCGGCGTCACCGAGATTTTCGGCGAGGACGTCGGCCCGCCGCTCGGAGGCGTGTTCACCGCGACGCAGGGCCTCGAGAGGGCCTGGAACTCCCCGCTCGACGAGCGCGGCATTCTCGGCGCGGCGCTCGGCCTGGCGTGGGCCGGCGGCCGCCCCGTCGCGGAGATCCAGTTCGTCGACTACATCTTCAACGCGATCGACATCCTCAAGCTCGCGGCGAACAGCCATTGGGGCTCGGGCGGCCGCTATAAGACGCCGATGGTCGTCATGACGCCGACCGGCTCGGGCATCCACGGGAGCATGTATCACTCCCACTCCTTCGACTCCATCGCGGCGAAGCTGCACGGCATGAAGGTCGTCTGCCCCTCGACGCCGATCGACGCCTACGGGCTCATGATCGCGGCGATCAAGAGCGACGATCCCGTCCTCTTCCTCAAGCCCAAGGCTCTTCTGCGCACGAAGGGAGAGGAGCTCATTCCCGGCGAGCCGGACGAGAAGCAGCTGCACGCCATGATCGACGCGCCGCTCGGCGACCGGGTCAAGTGGCGGGCGAAGTGGCCGAAGCTCACCGATTACGCCGTCGAGATCGGCAAGGCGAAGCTCGCCCACCCGGGCGGCGACGCGACCGTCGTCACGCACGGCCGCATGGCTCCGATCTGCCTCGACGTCGCGCGCCGCTTCAAGTCCGAGGGCCGGGGGCAGGTCGAGGTCCTCGACCTGCGTTCGTTGATTCCCTACGACTGGCCGGCGATCCTCGCCTCGGTCAAGAAGACCGGCCGCGTCGCGTTCGTCAACGAGGAGACCGAGATCGCCAACTTCGCGGAGCACCTGATCCGCCGCCTGGTCGACGAATGCTTCTACGAGCTCAAGGTCCGTCCGCGCCTGCTCGCGGGCAAGGCGACCCCGGGGATCGGCCTGTCGCCGAATCTCGAATACTTCACCCAGCCGCAGACGAAGGACGTCGAGCGCGTCGTCTCCGAGCTGCTCGCCGAGCCGGCCTGATATGGACGACGATAAGGACCTCGGCTTCTCGACCCGCGCCGTCCATGCCGGTCAGTCCCCCGATCCGGCGACCGGGGCCATTATGACGCCGGTCTATCTGACCTCGACCTACGTCCAGGAATGGCCGGAGAGGCACAAGGGGTACGACTACGCGCGCACGATCCATCCGACCCGCGAGGCCCTCCAGAAAAACCTGGCCTCCCTGGAGGGAGCCTCCTTCGGGCTCTGTTTCGCGTCGGGAATGGCGGCCGCGTCCACGGTCATCGAGGCGTTGTCCTCCGGCGATCACGTGGTCTGCGGCAACGATCTGTACGGCGGGACGTATCGCGTCTTCACGAAAGTGTTCGCGCGCTTCGGCGTGGCGTTCACCTTCGTGGACACCACGGATATGAACGCCGTCGAGGCCGCGTTCACGCCCAGGACGAAGCTGGTCTGGATCGAGACGCCCTCTAATCCGTTGTTGAAAATCACGGATATCCGCGCCTTGGCGAAATTAGCCCAGGCGAAGAAGGCCAAGCTCGTCGTCGACAACACCTTCGCTTCTCCCGCCCTGCAGCGGCCCTTGTCCCTCGGCGCCGACGTGGTCGTGCACTCCACGACGAAGTACCTCGGAGGGCACTCGGACGTGGTCGGCGGGGCGATCCTCGTCAACGACGAGGCGCTGCACAAGGAGTACAAGTTCCTGCAGAACGCCGTGGGCGCCGTGCCCGGGCCGCTGGACTGCTTCCTCCTGTTGAGGGGAACCAAGACGCTGAGCCTGAGAATCGAGCGGCATTGCCGGAACGCGATGATCGTGGCCAAGCATCTTTTGGCGCACCCGGAGGTGGCCAAGGTGCATTACCCCGGCCTGCCCACCCATGCCGGCCACGAAACGGCGAAGGGGCAGATGTCGGATTTCGGCGGGATGATCTCCTTCGAGCTCAAGGGCGACATCGAGCGCGCCAAGCGCATGATCTCGTCCTGTCGGATATTCTCGCTCGCCGAGAGCCTGGGCGGCGTGGAGTCCTTGATCGGCCATCCGGCGTCGATGACGCACGGCTCGATTCCGCGCGAGGAGCGCCTGAAGGCGGGCCTGACCGACGGGCTTATCCGCCTCTCCGTCGGCATCGAGGACGCGGCCGATCTCACCGCCGATCTCGACCGCGCGCTCGTCAAAAGCCTAAAGAACTGACCGGTCCGCTACCAGCTGCCCGAGGCGCCGCCGCCGCCGAAGGAGCCGCCGCCGCCCGAGAACCCGCCGCCGGAGCCGCCTCCGCCTCCGCCGCCGCCCAGCGTGAACATGGGGGCGCCGCCGTAGTAGACGTGCCGGCCGCCCTTCACGCGGATTTTGCGGCCGAATTCCGTGCGGGGAAGAAGGCTTTTTAGGATCGGGAAACCGAGCAGATGCGCGGTCAGGCAGCCCAGGCCGATCTTGGCGCCCCATATCGCCATCGGGAAGGCCGCCCAGAACGGGATCAGGAAAAAGTAGAGAAACCAGCCCATGCCCGGCGCCGCGACCCCGACGAATTCGAACAGGCCCAGGAGGCCGAGGATGAAGGCGCTGACCAGGAGCTTCTCCAATAAGCCCAGTTCGGCGAAATCATTGCGCCCCGACCGCCTCGATCGCTCCGGGGGCGCGTAGGAGCCTTGAGCCGCGGCGATGATCGCGTCGACGCCGTTCTGGATGCCGCCCTCGAAGTCGCCCGCGCGAAAACGGGGCGTTATCGCGTCATGGATGATCCGTCCCGCGAGAGCGTCGGGGATGCCGCCTTCGAGACCGTGTCCGACTTCGATGCGCAGCTTGCGGTCGTCGCGCGCAACGAGGAAAAGGACGCCGTCGTTCTTCCCCTTGCGTCCGAGCGCCCAGGTGCGGGCGACCTGGAGCGAAAAGTCCTCGAGCGGCGCACCCTCGAGAGAGGCCAACGTGAGTACGGCGAGCTGATGGCCCGTGCGCGCCTCGAAATCCTTGAGCTCGGCCTCGAGCGATTCGCGCGCGGCGGCGGAGAGAAGGCCGGCGTGGTCGTTGACGCGCCCGGACATGAACGGGACGTCAAGAGCGGCGGCCGGTCCCGCCAGCGCCAGGGAAAGGAGTAGCCCGAGCCTCACCGGCCGTCTCCCGTGATCGGCTCGTCGCCGAGCTCGTTGCCGGAGGAGGGTCGGCCCGCGAAGCCGGCGGCTCCCAGGGCCGCCGCCGTTTTTTCGACCGCGGCGCACAGGCCGTCGGCGACGCGTTCCTCGGCGGCGAGCGCGGTCATCGCGGCGACGGCGTCATCCCAGGCGGCGCGCGGCGCTCTCGCGCGGACGGTCTCGTCGGCGAGCACGACGACGCGGCGCTCGAGCAGGCTCGCGAAGATCAGGACGCCGTCGCGCCCGGCCGTGCGCGCGACGCCGCGGTCGAAGAAGACCTCCTTGGCGCGGCGCGCGACCGCCTCCTCCATGCGCCGCCCTCCGATCAGAGCGCGCTTGACGGGGCCGCACCAGCGTCCGAGCGCCGCGCCGAGCAGGCCCGCGGCGGGCACCCATAGGATGAGCCGGGACAAGGGCGTCCAAAGAGGGTGGAAGACATCAAGCAGGAGGAGCGCGCCGACGGCGAGGCTCATGCCCGCGCCGGCGCCCGCCCAGATCGACTCCGGATACGGGCTGCTTTGCTCGAAGACGCAGGGAATGATCTCGGCGGTGAGGCCGGATTCGGCCTTCGCGACGGCGACGCGGACTTTTTCCCGATCTTCGCAGGTCAGCATCGAGTGGAAGGATGCCTCATCCGGGCCGCCGAGTCAACTCGTGCGGGTGCGAGTCGCTTATGACTGATATAATCGCCGGGATGAGCGCCGTCCTGGAAGCCCGCGGCCTGTTCAAGCGCTACCCTAAATCCGCCGCCAACGCGGTGGACGGGTTGTCGCTGTCCGTGCGCGAGGGCTCGTGCTTCGGCCTGCTCGGCCCCAACGGCGCGGGCAAGACCACGACGGTGGAGATGCTCGAGGGGATCC
>JACQJQ010000024.1 GCA_016204945.1 Elusimicrobiota bacterium | reverse complement strand
GAGCTGGACGGTGTAGGTGGTCAAGGACACGGCATTGCCGTTGGGACCCCAGCTCGCCGTCAGCTGCGTCAGGCCGACGTCGCTGAAGGTCTGCGCGGCGTTGGTCGGAACGTCCGCCAAGGTCGACGTGGAGCCCAAGGACGCGTAGGGCGTCGCCACGCCGTTGGCGTTGACTCCGGCGGCGAAGGCGAAGTAGGTGGTATTGAGGACGAGGCCCGTCAACGAGGCCGTCGGGAGCGCGCCGGTCGGCCGCGTGGAGAGAACCGGCGTGTTGCCCAGATCGGTGAAGGTGTAGACGGGGCTGGTCGACAGCACGACGTTGTACAGACTCGCGTCCGGGTTGCCGTTGGGCAGCCAGGACACCGTCAGCGCGTTCGACGCGACGGTGCTGAACGCCGGGACCGTCGCCGCCGGCTGGGCGGCCAAGGTCGCCGTCGCGCCCACGTTCACGTAGGCCGTCTCGATGCCGACCTCGTTGCGGGCCTTGACCTGGAAGTAATACGTGACGTTCGGGCTCAAGGACAGGATCGCCGTCGAGACCGCCGCGTTCCAATCCGTGGCCAGGACCGTGCCGCCGAAGCTCGCCGACGTCGACGCCCGCGCCAGGTACTTCGTGTAGCCCGGGTTGCCGTTGTCCGTCCACTGGAACGTCGCCGAGCCCATCTCCACGACCGTGAACGAGGGCGTGGCCGTGCTCGGCGGGGCCGCCCACGTGTACGTCGAGACCGAGGCCGTCTCCGGGCTCATCGTGCCGACTTGGTTGCGCGCCCGGGCCTTGAACGAGTATTGGGTGTTCGGCGTCAGGCCGCCGAATTTCATCGCCACGCCGGGATCGTACTCCTCGTTGACGGCGCTGTCGGGCCCCGTGCCGCCCACCGCGTAGATGCGGCCGCCCGCCGCCACCACGCTCAGATTCGAGCGGCCCGCGATCATGGGCGCGCGCGCGGTCCACAGGCCGACCGCCGGGTCGTACTCGTAGACGGGCGGCGTCCCGGCGGCCCCGCCGATGACGTAGATCTTGCCGCCCAAGGACGCCGCTCCGGCCGCCGCGAGCGCCACGGGCACCGAGGTGGTGGAGGTCCAGGCATTAGCCGCCGAGTCGTACTCGTAATGGCCGCTGACCGGCCCCGCGCCGCCGGCCGAGTAAATCCTGCCGGCCAACGGCCCCGCCACGCTCGCCGCGGCCGTCCGATTGAGGGCGGCCGTGAAATCCAGCCGGCTCGTCCAGGCGTCGAGAGCCGGATCGTATTGGTCGGTCTTCGCGCTGGGTGCGTTGTTCGTCAGACCGCCGAAAGCGTAGAGCCTCCCCCCCACGGCGACCACGGACAGGTGCGACCGGCTGGTGGGCAAGACCGCCTTGGACGCGGCGGCCCAGCTATTGGTCGCCGGGTCGTATTCCTCGTTGTTCGCCATCGAAGTCGTGCCCGCGTTGTTGGTGCCGCCGACCACGTAGATCTTCCCGCCGACGCTCGCCGCGGCGGAATTAGAGCGCACCGCCGGCAAGGCGGCCAAGCTTGTCCATTGGTTGTTGGCCGGGTCGTACACGTCGACGTTGGTTTGCGGAGCGCCGCCAGCCGAGCCGCCGAAGACGTAAACCCGGCCCTTGTAGCCGGCCGCGGCGAACTCGCCGCGCGCCAAGGTCATCGAAGCCCGCGCCGTCCACTGCTCGCCGTGGAACGGCTCATAGGCGGCGGCCCCGATGGCATGGCTCGTGCCCGACTGGCCCGCGCCCAGGTTGGAGAAGTACGGCGCGGGGGCGTAGGCCGAGGCCACGATCATGGTGCTCGTGATCTCGTCGAAGACGACGCCGGTCGGCGGCGAGATTTGCGTCACCGTCGAGCCCAAGGCGGTGAACGCGCTGGGCGTGCCGCCCACGTTGACGGCGGCGACGTAGGCGTAGTAGAGGGTGTTGTCCCGGAGCCCGGTCAACGACGCGCTGGGAAGGGCGCCCGCCGGCGCCGTCGAGAAGGGGATGTTGCCGGCAAACGAGTTCGGGTAGGAGGCGCCCGAGGACAGCACCACGGTGTAGGTCGTCACGCCGACCGGATTGTTGTTGGGCAGCCAAGACACCGTCATCGAGGTCAGCTCCACCGCGCTGAACGCCGGCGCCGCGGCCGACGGCGCCGCCGCCAACGTCGCCGTCGCGGGGTAAGCCGAGAAGGCCGTCGCCGCGCCCGGACCGACGGCCTGGACGAACAGATAATAGGTCGTGTTCGGGGCGAGGCCGGTGACGGTCGCCGTCGTGGCGGCGACGCCGATAGGAGAGCTCGAGGCGAAGACAGTCGGCGGATTATTCGAGGACAGCGACGCGACCAAGGTGTAGCCCGTGGCCGTCGGCACCAGGCCCCAGGTCGCGGTGATGGAGTCCACGTTGACCGCGGACAGCGGGACGAGGGCCGGAGACTGCAGGGAAACGGGCAAAGTCTGCGTCGAGCCCAGATTGGCGAAGGCCGTCGCCAGACCGCCGTTGTTGAACGCCCGGACCCGGAAGTAATAGGTCGTATAGGCGCTCAAGCCCGTGAAGGAGGCGCTGGGGCCGGCGTCCGGCGCGGTCGAGAACGCGACCGAGGCCGCGTACACGTTGAAATCGGGGGCCGTCGAGAGCTGGACGGTGTAGGTGGTGATCGAGAGCGGGTTGCCGTTGGCGCTCCAGTGGACCGTGAGGCTCGTGACCGCGACGTCCGTGAAGGTCGAGAGCGCCGCAATCGGATCGGCCGCCAAGGTCGAGGTCGACCCCGCGGCCAGGAACGAGGTGGCCACCCCGTGCCAGTTCGCGGCGGACATGAAGGCGAAGTAGGTGGTGTTGGGCGCAAGACCGCCCAGCGTCGCGGCCGGCAAGGCGCCAGCCGGATTCGTCGAGAAGCCCACGTTGCCGGTAAACGAGTTCGGATAGGCGGCGCCCGTCGTCAGAACGACGTCGTAGGCCGTCACGTTGGGCGGGTTGCCGTTGGCCGACCAGATCACCGTCGCGGACGTGCTGCCGACCTCGGCGAAGGTCGGCGCCGCCGGCGCGGGCGGGCTCGCCAAGGTGGAGGTCCCCGCCGGCGACACCGCGCCGTACGCGGTGAGATCCCCCCATACGGCCCCGAGCCGGAGGAAGTACGTGGTGTTGGCCGTCAGGCTCTGCGGCGCCAGCGACAGGGCCGCGTTGCTGGTCGTAATCGAAGAAACGAGGGTGCCGCTGAAATTCGCCGCCGTGGACGCCGTCACGATATGACTGTCCGCGCCCGCGGCGGGCGTATAGGCGATGACGACGCTCGAGAGGAAGACCGTCATGGACTGGAAAACGGGAGCCGCCGGGCTCAGCGAGGCCTCCGCCGTTCCGCCGTAGGAGCCCATGTTGGCGCGTCCGCCGTGAGGCGGGGTCTCCGCGCCGAGGAGCGCCGCCGCGGGATCGGCCGCGTCGATCGTGGCCGCCGTGTAGCCGTCGGTAAAGACGAAGACGCTCCCGTTCCAGCGTCCGGCCTGCGAGAGCGGGTGGAAGTCCTCCGCGCCGGCGGACGGGTTGAGCCAGCGCGGATTCCTGGAGATCGAGTTCTGGTCCTGCCCCGACAGCGCGATCCAGCCCGTGCCCTGCGCCATCAAGGCGCCCCACTGCAGGCTCAGCGCGGCGTTGGAACTGAAGACGTTGTTGTAATCCGACGAGAAGCCCGCCTGGCTCGTCGCGTCGACGCTCACCGTCGATGACGAGCCGGTCACGGCCACGGAGCTGCTGAAGACGTTGTTGCGCAGCGACAGCCCCGTCGAGAAGTTCTCCGCCACGATCAGACCCGTATTGACCAGATTCGTGCCCGTGGAGTTGACGTCGTTGAACGTAACCAGAGAATTCGTCGTATTCTCAAAAAAGACCGCGGCATAGGAGCCGTTGGTGATCATGCCTGGGTTGTTGAGGCGGTTGCGCTCGATCAGCAGGCCGGAGGCGGATTTCGCGTGCAGGGCCATGCTCGCGAAGCTTCCCATGCTTCCCGGCGTCCGGTAATAGATGCCGTTGTTCTGGATCGTGGCGCCGGACATGAGGCCGTCCAAGTGCAGACCGTAAGTGTCGTGAACGCCCGTCACCGCGGGCAGGATCGTGTTGGACGTGATCCAGACCTGCGTCCCGGCGGCCTGCGTGGCGATGAAGACGCCGTAGCGGCCGCCCTGGATCATATTAGTGGAAAGAGCGATCAGACCCGCATTGCCGGCGTCGAGATAAGCTCCCGCGCCGCCGGAGCCGGCAACGAGGCTGTTGAGAGACAAAGCCAGGTCGACGCCGCCCTGCAGGACCACGGCGCTGCCGAAGGTGTTGGTGGCGACGAGCACGCTCGAGGCGATGATCGTGCCGGTCGAGCCGCCGATCAGGGCGGCCGACGAGCCCTGGATATAGGAATTTTGGACGGTGTTCGTGGACGAGAAGCTGATATGGAGAGCGGGAAAGCCGGCCGCGCTGCTCGTGATCGTGCTCTGGCTGATCGTGTTGTGATGGGCGCTGAGAAGGCGCGCGGCATAGCCCGGCGGGTTCGAGACATGGCTTCCGGTCACGGCGTTGTAATGGGCTCCGGTGAGGAAGAGAGCGTAATCGCCGGCGGTGCTGCTTGTGATCGTGCTCTGGCTGATCGCGTTGTAGGCCGCGCCGGAATCCAGGCGGGCGCCCCAGCCCAGGGGGTTCGACATGAGGCTTCCCGTCACGGTATTGGAGTCGGAATCGCTGATCAAGAGGGCCGACTTGCCGGAGACGCTGCTCGCCATCACGCTGAGGCTGATCGCGTTGCCGTTGGAGTTGCCGTCCACGCTCGCGCCGTCGCCTCCCGGGTTGACGATATAGCTCCGCGTGATCGTGTTGGAGGAGGCGACGTTCGTCAGCCACAGGGCGGCGAAAGCGGAGTTGCTCGTGATCGTGCTCCGGTCGACCGCGGCGCCGACGCTGCCGTTGAGCCACAGGGCTTTGCCCGCAGGATTGGAGATGTAGGAGTCGACGATCGTATTCGAAGCGCCTTGGGCGTTGAACGCCCAGCCGCCCGCGCTGTTGGCGATCACCGTGCTCAGGCTGAGCGTATTGTAGTTCCCATTCCAGGTCATGGCGGCGCTGCCGGAGATGAAGCTGCCGATCACAGTGTTCGAGGACGTCACGCCGAGCATGAGCGCCCCCCAACCGGCGCTCGGGCCGTTGATGGCGCTCTGGCTGATGATATTGTTATCGGCGCCCGCCGAGAAACGCACGGCGCAGCTGTTGACCGTGGCGTCGATGACGCAGCGCGACACGGTGTTCCAGGGGGCGTTGTCGAGGTACAAGGCCCCTTCGCCCAGGGAACCCTGCGTGGCGATCGTGCTCCGGTCGATCGTGTTATAGCGGGAGCCGGCGCTGATGTAGACCGCGTGCCCCGCGGTGTTGTTGAAATATCCGTCCGTAACCGTGTTCGAGGCGGTGTTCGTCAGATAGAGCGCGTAAGCGGCGCTGGCGGTGTTGTTGACGGCGGTGCTGTATGAGACCGCGTTGAAGCCGCCGCCGGAAATGAGCAGCCCGTGCGCGTTCTGCACCGTGATGCTGGAGTAGGACAACGAACTGTAGCTCGACAGGACCACGCCCGCAACGGCGATGTTGCCGCCGCTGTCCACGTTGACGCTCGAGATCACGACGTTCGGCGATGAGACGAAAATGCCGTAAGAGACGCTCGTGGTGGAGACGATGCCGATGTTCACGATGTTGACGCTGGCATTCTTGATCACGAATGCCGCCGTCGATGAGACGGGCGGGTTGACGATGGGATGGACCAAAAGCGCGGGGTCGGCCATGATCGTGATGCTTGATCCGTCGTTGGCGAACTTCTGCACCGTGACCTGCTCGGAATACACGCCGCTGTCCTCGATGACAACGCAGGCATGAGCGGTCAGGGGATTGGAGATTTGATTGATCGCGCCTTGGATCGTGACGGAGTCCGCGCCGCCCGCCTTGCGCACGTACCATGTCTCCGGGCAGAACAAAACGCTCTTGGAGGCCTCGGCGGTCTGGCCGTAGGAGCCTTGGTTGGGCCGGCCCCCGTTGGGCACGGGCTCGTCGCCGATCGAGGCGGCCACGTCGCCCCGGTCGATAGTCGGCGAATCCACGGCGTCGGCGGTGAAGCCCGCGCCGTCCCAGCGCCCGCCGGTGGACAAGGGGTGGAAGTCCTCCGCGCCCGGGGCCACGCTGAGCCAGCGCGGATGGGCGATCTGCGAATTGATGTCCTGAGACACGTTACCCTGCCAACTCGTCAGCAAGCTGTAGGAGCCGCCGTTAAAGTCGCCGTGCCTCATGCTGTTGGAGCTGAAGAACGCATTGTAGTCGGAGGAGAAGCCGGGAACGCTTCCGGGATCGACGACGATCATCCTGTTGTTGGCGGCCAAAGTCGTCGTCATCGAGCTTAAAAAGACGTTATTCCTGACGACGGCGTTCGCGGAGTTGACGAGGCTCAGCAAGTTGAAGGTCGTCAACGTCCCTCCCGTCGCGGAGTGCAGATCGTTGAACAGGAAAAGCGCGTTCGGCGTCGCGTCCAGCATGGCGCCGTAGTAATTCCCGGAGGTCACCATGCCGGGATTCGAGATCCGATTATGATCGATCCGGACTCCCGACGAGCCGAAGGCGCAGAGGCCGCATGTCCCGACCGCAGCGGCGGCCGGAGTTCCCCTGTAGTAGACGCCGTTGTTCTGGACCGTGGCCCCGGCGGCCAGGCCGTTGAGGTAGACGCCGTAGGTGTCGAGGAAGGCAGACAGCGCGGGCACGATCGTGTTGGAGGCGATCCAGAGCGTCGATGCCGCGCTCAGGTTGGCGGCGCGGACGCCGTACTGCGCCGAGCGCGCGAGGATGGTGTTCGTCGACAGGGTGATGGCGCCGCCGCTGTTGGAGTCAAGCGAGATTCCCGCCATGCCTCCTCCCAGGACGGTGTTGGACGACATGACGAGCGCCAGCGAGCCGTTGGTCAGCCAAAGCCCGTTTCCGGCGGCGCCCGTCCCCGCGAGCGTATTGGAGTTGACGACCGTCCGGCTCGAGCCGCTCAGGTAAACCGCCGTCGAGCCCTGGACGTACGAGTGGGTGAGTTCGATATACTCCGAGCTCTCCCACCAGATGCCCGTGCCGCCGGCGGCGCCGCCGCCGGCCGCGGTGCTCAAGACGACGCTCAGGCCCGTGACGGACTGCGCCCGGAGGCCGCTGCCGCCGGCCCTCGCCTCGCTCTGGAGAAACGCGTTCCAGTTGGAGCCCGGGGTCAGGAAGACCCCGTCGCCCGACGGGTTGCTCATATAGCACTGCGAAATCGTATTGGTGGAGGCGCCGCCGAAATAGAGCGCGTAGCGGCCCGCGGTGTTGATCGCCATCGTGCTTTGGCGAATCGCGTTGTATTTGGCGGCGGCGTTCAAAAACGCCCCGTCGCCCCCGGAATTCGTGATATGGCTTTGGATGATCTCGTTGCCGACGCCGTCGATGTAAAGCGCGCCGTAGTTGGCGGCGTTGCTCATCGTGCTCCAGCTGATCGTGTTGTAGGTCGCGTTGGCGTCCAAACGCGCGCCGTAGCCGGCCGGATTGAGCATGAAGCTCCGCGTGACGACGTTGGAAGAGGCGTTGATCAGGTTGAGGGCGGATTGAGCCGCGGCGTTGCTGGCCATCGTGCTGTCGCTGATCGTGTTGCGGCTGGCGCCCGCGTCGAGGCGCGCGCTGGTGCCGATGGGGTTGGAGATGTAGCTGCCGGTGATCGTGTTGGAGCTGCTGTTGGAGATATCGAGCGCGTGCTCGCCCAAGACATTGTTGGTGAAGGTGCTCAAACTCAGCGTGTTGTAGTTCGAGTCGGCGTACAGGTCCACGCCGCGGCCCGGCGGATTGGACGCCCAGACGCCGCTGATCGTGTTCGAGGAGGAGCCGACGAGATGCAGCGCGGCGACCCCGGCGAGCCTGCTCGCGGCGGTGCTCTCGCGGACGGCATTGAAATCGGCGGAGTCGAGCCTGAGGCCGTGGCCGTTCAGGGAGGCGATGTAACTGCCGCTGACGGCGTTGAAGGAGGAGGCGCTCACGTACAGGCCGGGAGCCCCGCTCGGGGTGGAGAAGCTGCTGCGGCTCACGCTGTTGTAGACGCCGCCGTCGATGCGCGCGGCGCCTCCGTTGGATTGATTGGTCGCCGTCAAGCCCGTAATGGCGTTGGATGACGCGCCATTGAGGTAGAGGGCGGATTTCGTGACGCTCATCGCCGCCGCCGTGCTGTGAGAAACGGCCGACATCCAGCTGCCCGACAGCAAAAAGCCGTAGGCATCCGCGACCGTCACGCTGGTGTAGCTCACGGTCGTCCAACTCGACAGCGCCACGCCCGCCGCCGTGATCCAGCTAGACATCGGATCGACCACGTTCACGCTGCTGACCTGCACGTAGGGCGACGACACGTGCACGCCGTACTGCATGCCGCTGGTCGGCACGATATCGATGCCCGCCACGTTGACCGAGGCGTTGACGATGCGGAAAGCCGCGAACGCGCCCGCGGACGGCGAGACGACCGGCCTCTGCCCCGACGCCGGATCGGCCATGATCGTGATCGAGAAGCCGTTATTTATGAAGCCCTGGACCGTCACCGAATCGACGTACACCCCCCCGTCGCGGATCACCACGCACGCGTGGCCGGTGAGCGGGTTGTCGACGGCCCGGAGGTCCGCCAGCGCCGCCGGGATGGAGGCGAAAGCCTGCGCCGGGCCCACGTTCCTGGTCGTCGCGCAGCCGGGGTACGACCCCGCCTCCCAGAACACGGCCGATTGGGGATCGTTCTCATAGGCCTGGCCCGCGCGCGGCCCCGAATGGGCGTAGAGCCGGATGCGCGAGGAGGCATCGAGCGCGGCGGCGGAGACGTTGGCGCCGATGGAGGCGTCCTCGAAATTGGCCAAAGTGAAGCTCGACGAGAACGTCCCGCCCAGGAAGTGGATGGCCGTCGCCCCCGAGGCCAAGCCGCGGAAGGTGATCGAGTCGATCGCCAGGACGAAGCCGCCGGCCTGCGTGGAGATCTCGATGCCGCGCCCCGAGCTCGTGAAGGTGACGCTGCCCAAGCTCACCGTGCCCGCGCTGCCCTGGTTCAGCGCCAGGCCGCGCCCCTGCGCCGGGGCCGACAAAGTGCTGGAGGAGATCGTCAGGCCCACGTTTCCATTGGCAAGAGCCAGCGCCGTTCCCGCGAGGCCGGTCGCCGCGAACGCCGAGCCGCTGATCGTCGTCCCGGTCGAGGCGCCGACGATCGCGGCCGTCGAGCCCTGGACGTAGGAGTTGAAGATCGCCGTGGCGGAGGAATTAAAAAGGTAAAGGCCCTGGCGATTCGCGGCGTTGGAGACCACGGTGCTGAAGCTGATCGTGTTGAATTCGGCGCCGCCGCTGATCTCCGCGCCCGTGCCCAAGGCGTTCAAGAGCGAGCAGCCCGTCACGGTGTTCGAGTCGGCGAAATTGATATAAAGAGCCGCCGCGGACGCGCCGTTGCTCGCCAAAGTGCTCTGGCTGATCGTGTTGAAATCGGAGTTGAAATCGAGATACGCGGCGGTGCTCGCCTGGTGGCCGATGTAGCTGCCGGAGACCGCGTTGTAATCCGCGCCCCAGAGACGCAGGGCGGCGTAGCCGTTCGCGCCGCTGGTGACCGTGCTCTGGCTGATCACGTTGTGCTCGGCGCCCGCGTCGAGATACGCGCTCTCGCCCGACGGGTTGAAGAGAGAGCTCCCCGAGACCGTCGTGGAATCGGCGCCGTTGAGGTAGAGGGCGTACCGGCCGCCCCCGCTGCCGAACAGCCGGCTCATGCTGATCGTATTTCGAAGGGAGAAGGAATCAAGGCGCGCGCCAGTGCCCTGGGAGTTCCCAATATGGCTGCCGGTGATCATATTGAAGCTGCTGCTGAAGATATTGAGCGCGTAATCGCCCCCGGAAGCGCTGGTGAAGGTGCTCAGACTCAGCGCGTTGCCGTTGGAGCCGTTGCTCAGCGCGGCGCCGTGACCCACCGCATTGGACGCGAAAACGCCGCTGATCGTGTTGGAGGACGAGGCATTGAGTTGCAGAGCGGAAAACGCGGCCATGGCGCTGGCCATGGTGCTTAGGCGGATCTCGTTGAAGTCGGAGGAATCCAGCCTGACGCCGTTGCCATTTAAGGAAGAAAGGTAGCTTTCGGTGACGACGTTGAAGGAAGAAAGGTCCATCCATAGTCCCCGGCTCGAGGCGTTGAAGCTGCTCCGGCTCACGGTGTTGTAGGCTCCATTTTGGATGGTCGCCGCGTAGGCGGAGCCGCCTTGGCCGAACGCCCCCAGGCCCAAGATCGCGTTCGAGGACGCGTCGGAGAGGAACAGGGCGGAGCGGTTTCCCGCGCCGCCGTTGATCGCCGCCGTGCTGTAGGAGATGCTCGACATCCTGCTGCCCGGCAGGAGAAACCCATGAGCAAGAGGGCTGGTCAACGTCATGCTCGTATAGCTCACCGTCGTCCAGCTCGACAACACGACGCCCGCCTCGGTAATCAAATTAGTGGGGTCGATCACGTTCACGCTGCTGATCTGGACATACGGCGACGACACATGCACGCCGTACGGCATGCCCGCACCGCTCGGGACGATGTCGATGCCGCTCAGGCTGAGCGACGAGTTTTGAAGGCTGAACGTCCCGCTCACGCTGACGAGCGGCCTCTGGCCCGATCCCGGATCGGCCATGACGCTGAGCGTGGCTCCGTTGGTCGCCATATCGAAGCCCGTGATGGTGATCAACTGGGGAGCATAGGGCCCCCCGTCTCGGATGACGACGCAGGACTTGCCCGCCGGAAGCGGATTATTGAACGTCTTCAGATCGTCCACCGCCGCCATGATGCTCGTGAAAGGTCCGGTCAAGCTGACGTTCTTGGTCACCATGCAGCCCGGGTAGTGGCCCTCCCAAAACACCAGCAGGTTCGGGTCGTTGCCGTAGATCGGACCCGCTCGGGAGCCGTAGTGCGCCCGCATCGTGATGCGCGACGCGGGGTCCAGCGCCGCGGCCGAGACGTTGACGCCGCCGGACGCGCCCTCGAATTGGGCGAGCGTGAAGGTGGAGACGAAGGTACCGCCTAGGAAGTGCACGGCCGTGGCCCCCGCGGCCAGGTCC
Source organism: Elusimicrobiota bacterium (assembly GCA_016204945.1). Lineage (GTDB taxonomy): Bacteria > Elusimicrobiota > Elusimicrobia > UBA1565 > UBA9628 > GWA2-66-18. The sequence goes on along the minus strand of JACQJQ010000024.1, from coordinate 3,283 downwards.
TGGAAGGTGACCGAGTCCACGGCCAGGCTGAAGCCCGCGGCCTGGGTCGAGATCTCGATGCCGCGCGCCCCGCCGCTGAAGGTGACGCTGCCCAGGCTCACCGCGCCCGTGTTGCCCGCGTTCAACGCCAGGCCGCGGCCCTGCGTCCGGGCGAGCAAGGTGCTCGTGGCGATCGTGAGGCCCGCGCTGCCCGTGGAGAACGCGAGCGCCGTTCCCGCGATGTTCGTCGCCGCGAACAGCGAGCCGCCGACCGTCGTGTCCGTCGAGCCGCTCACGATCGCGGCCGTGGAGCCTTGGACGTAGGAGTTGTAGATCGAGTTGGAGAACGCGTTCAGGATCTGAAGGCCCGGACGATTCGCGGCATACGCGACCACCGTGCTGAAGTGGATCGCGTTGCGGTCGGAGCCGTTGCCCAGAAACGCGCCGCCGCCCGCCGTGTTGGAGATATGGCTGTCCGTCACCGTGTTGGAGTCGGAGTCGTTGACATAGAGGGCGTAGCGGGCGGGCGAATTGCTCGCGATCACGCTCTGTCTGATCGAATTGTAGCCGGCGCCGGCCTCGATGCTCGCCCCGGCGCCCGCCGGGTTCGAGACGACGCTTCCGGTGATCGTGTTGGAATCGGAGTTGATGACATGAAGGGCGCTGTTGATATTTTGATTACTCGCCATCGTGCTCTGGCTGATCGTGTTGTAGTTGGAATTGAAGTTAAGCACGACGCCGGGGCCGCCCGGGTTCGAGATATAGCTCTCCGTCACGGTGTTGGAATCGGAATCGCCGATGAAAAGGGCGTAGAAGTTGGTCGTGTCGCTGGTCATCGTGCTCCTGCTGATCGTGTTGTTGTCGGCGTTGACGTCGAAGTGAGCCCCATGGCCCAGGAGATTGGAGATATAACTCTCCGTCACGGTGTTGCTGGAACTGCCCTGCAGGTAGAGGGCGGAAAAGAGCTGGCTGTTCGCCTGTATGGAGCTGAAGGAAACCGCATCATGTCCGCCGGGCGACAGCCAGAGGCCGTGCGCGTTCCACACGGTGATCGTGCTGTGGCTGACGGCGCTCCAGGAGCTGAGCTTCACGCCCGCCGTGTAGATCCCCAGGTTCCCCGTTGTGCTCACGGAAACGCTCGAAATGTTCACGTACCCGGAAGACGCGACGATGCCGAAGGGGATATTCTGGTTGGCCACGATCTTGATGCCGATGATATTGACCGACGAGTTGGCGATCACGAACGCCGCCGTGGAGGTCGCCGGCGGCTGGAGGACGGGAGAAAAAGTCGGCGCGGCCTGGATGCTGATCGACCAGCCGTTGTTCGTGAAGTTGCGCACGTTGACCTGCTCGTTGTAAGGGCCGTTGCTCGTGAGCATGATGTTATGGTCGTTGGTCATGGGATTGCAGCTCGGGTCCATGGAGAGAGAGGTGACCGCCGCCTGGATGCTCGCGAAGGTGCCGGGAACGGTGGGATTTATCCACGTGCACACGGCCCCGGCGGGCAAGGCCGCGATGACGAGAACCGACGCCGTTAAAAATTTACGGAGCATGGCTCTTCACCGCGGCCTCCTTCCGCCCGCCGAAGTTGAAGCTGTACGACATGCGATGCGCCGTGCCCAGCTCGCCGTAGGGCACCATGGCGTAGTCGAGATTGCCGAACGGGGTGCGCAGGCCCGCGCCCAAGGACATGCCGTAGAAGTCCGCGATGCCGGAGGCCGTCGAGCCCAGGGTCTTGCCGAGCGCCGCCGTGCGCTGCTCCGAGGAGTAGGTGCGGTAGCCGGCGCGCAGGGCGATCGGGCCGAAGCCGCGGTACTCGAAGCCCAGGCGCGCGTTGAGGCCGGCGTCGCGCGGCGCGTCGAACTGCAGGACGAGCGCGTGCGGAAAATCGCGGGAGAGGCCGTAGGCCGCGCCGAAGCGTACGACCATCGGCAGGGGGTAGCCCTGGTCGACGTAGCGCAATTGGGTGCCCACGTTGGCGACGTCCAAGCCCAAGGAGACGGGGCGGCTCTCGAAGCGGTGCAGAAGCCCCAGGTCCAGCGCGTAGGCCGAGGCGGAAAAATTCGCGATGCTCTCTCGTATGTACTTCGCGGTGACGCCCACGCCCACGCCGCCGATCTTGCGCGCGTAGCTGGCGCCCAGCGCCAGCCCCGAGGCCCCCACCGTCGCCTCGGGCTCGAGCGTCTCGGCGCTGCGCTGCTCGATGCCGCCCAGGCTCAGGTGGGTCAGGCTCAGGCCGAAGGGGCGGTTGACGACGCCCAGCTGGGTCATGCTCACGTCCTGGGTCAGCAGGGCCTGGGAGGCGAGGAGCTCGTAGGACCCGGCGCTCGATTTCGCGTCGGAAATCCCGGGATAGGCCAGGCCCGCGGGATTGTAGTACAGCGCGGACGCGTCGTTGGCGACGGGGACGAAGGCCCCCCCGAAGCCGATCGGGCGCGCGCCGAAGCCCAGTTGGAGAAAGGTGGCGGCCGAGGTGCCGGGGCTCCCCGCGCGGGCGGCGGAGGCGCACGCCCAGGCGCATAAGGTAAGGGCAAAAAAACGGGCGCCAAGGCGCCTCGACGGGGAATGGAGCAAAATGTCCGCTTTTACCGTCATTTTTTCTCTTGCGGCTAGTGTAGGATGGGCGCTTGACGATTTTGTTACAACGGTTTTAAGCGCGTGATGACTTTTGTTCCGCTCGCTCTTGCGAAGTCGTACTATACCTGGTACCATTAGCGCATGAACACTTTCACGACCAGTCAGGCCCGGGCGCGCCTCTTTCAGCTTGTCGATGCGGCCGTGATTTCCCACAAGCCGATCCAGATCAAGGGGCGGCGCTCGTCCGCGGTTCTCGTCTCGTCCGAAGACTGGGAGGCGATCCAGGAGACGCTCTATCTTCTGTCCATCCCGGAAATGCGCGAGTCCCTCCTCAAAGGAATGAAGACCCCCATCGGCAAATGCTCCAAGAGGCCGCCCTGGTGAAATGGGAGCTTGTTTTCACGCGCGATGCCTGCAAGGACGCGAAGAAAGTTCAAGCCTCGGGACTTCGGGCTCGCGTCGACGCGCTGCTCGCGGTCCTGCGCGCCGATCCCTTCCGCAATCCCCCCCCTTACGAAAGCCTTGTCGGCGATCTGGCCGGCGCTTATTCAAGACGCATCAACATCAAGCATCGCCTCGTTTACCAAGTTTGTAAAACCGAGCGGACGGTGAAAATATTGAGGATGTGGACCCATTATGAGTAAGGTCCCTTGGCTGTCTTGGATCGTCGGTCTGGGCCTAGGCGCCTGCGCGGCGCCGAGCGCCCCCCCCGCGCCGCCGGAACCCG
>JACQJQ010000233.1 GCA_016204945.1 Elusimicrobiota bacterium | reverse complement strand
TTGCTTTTCCTGCTCTTTTTGGCGACCCATTGGCCTTCGTCCGGGGCGCTCGCGGCCGAGGCCCGCGGCGCGCGAGCGGGTGGGCCAAAGGTCCCCTTTCCCGCTGGGTAGAACGACCCTTGGCGCGGCGCCGTCATTCCCGCATAATGGCTTTATGAGAACAATACGCGATTTTCGCTCGTTGATCCCCGCGATCCTTTTCATGGTTCCCGGCGGTGCGTTCGCGCAGGCTTGGGAGAACGCCGCCGGCGCGCGGCTCGCGGACGCGGCCGGCCTGGCGAGGGCCGCGCGCGCGAGCTTCTCCGCCGGCGCCCCGACGGCCGCGCCCGGGGACGTTTCGGCCGAGCGCGATGAAGCCGCGAGGAGTACCCTGGCCTCAATGCGAAATCTGGATGGCCTGATCGCCGCCGCGCTCAAAAACGGCGAGGCGATCGATTCGAAGAAGGCCCTCAGCCTGGCGGAGCAGGCCGGACTCTTTACCGCGGAGAGCGAAAAAACGTTCGAGAGGCTCAGGGATATCCTTACCCGGGAGAATATCGCCGAGATTCAGGCCGAGGCCGCGGCGCTTGGGATTTCGGTCGATGCATACCGCGATCCGGCCCGAACGCTGATTTGGAGCGCGCTCATGACGAAGATCGCTGATGTGAAATCGCGGATGAATCAACTGACGCCCGAGCGTCTGTTCGCGGAATACGTCAAGTACGATATTCGGCTGAAAAGCCAGCAGGGCCGCTTCGTGGCCGATAATCGATTCCGGGAGGAATCCGCTTTCTACATGCTGAGATCCGAGATATTCGACAAGCTGGGACTGTCGAATATCAAGCTGGCGCTGTCGAATCTTGGGCTCTAAGTCCGTGGCACTTGTCTGGGGGGGGCCATCCAGGATATAATCCCCCCGCTGTCCGACTGCCTGTTCTGCCGGATCGTCCGACGTGAGATTCCCGCCCAGATCGTCCTTGAGGACGAGCAAGCGCTTGTCATCAAGGACATAACGCCCCAGGCGCCGACGCACGTGCTGGTGATCCCGAAGAAGCATTTGGGCTCCCTATCGTCGTCGACGGATGGGGACGCCCTCCTTTTGGGGCGCCTGCAGAGGGTCGCGTGCCGGTTCGCCGAGAGCGCCGCGCTTCCGGCGTTCCGCCTCGTGGCGAACAACGGGAAAGCCGCGGGGCAGTCCGTGGATCATTTGCACTATCATTTGCTGGCCGGTCGGCCGATGGCGTGGCCGCCGGGTTGAACTTCGTGCCTATTCTTCGTTCCGATTCAGGAAAGGTGGTGAATTTCTAACTATGGTTTTCATTAAACTGCGCGAAGGCGAGGGTCTCGAGGAGGCCCTGCGCCGCTTCAAGCGGGAGTGCGAACGCAACGGCGTCCTCAAGGAGGTCAAGCGCCGCGAGCGGTACATGTCGCCCGCCATGAAGCGCAAGCTGAAGGCCGCCGAAGCGCGCCGCAAGCTGCGCCGCTCCAAGCGCCGCCGCGTGCCCTGACGCCACGGGCCGGCGCCGCGGACGAGCGCGGCGCCGGTCCTCCGATTTTCCCGAGAATTCATTTGGCCCTGATACCTTCCGAGACGCTGGAACTCATCCGGTCCCGGCTCGACATCGTCGAGCTGGTGGGGGAGCACGTCCCGCTGACGCGCGCCGGCCGCAGCATGAAGGCGCGCTGCCCGTTTCACCAGGAGCGCAGCCCGTCGTTCATCGTCAGCCCCGAGCGCCAGACGTTCCATTGCTTCGGCTGTGGCGAGGGCGGCGACGCCTTCTCGTTCGTAATGAAGTCCGAAAACCTGTCGTTCATGGAGGCGGCCGAGAAGCTGGCCCTGCGCGCGGGCGTGAAGATCGAGGCCGACCGCGAGCTCGGCCCGGCGGACAAGGAGCGCATCAGGCTGCGCGAGGCCAACGAGTTCGCGGCGCATCATTATCATGAGCTGCTCAAGAAGGACCCCGCCGCCGAGGCCGCGCGCGCCTACGCGGCGAAGCGCCGCCTGAAGAAGGAATCGGTCGAGGGCTTCCTGCTCGGCTTCGCCCCCAGGAACGGGACCTTGGTCGAGGCGGCGAAAAAGAAGGGATTTTCGGCCGATCTTCTGATCACAGCGGGCCTCGCGGCGAAGCGGGCCGATGGATCGGTTCGCGACTACTTTTTCGACCGCTTCATGTTCCCGATCCGCGACGCCAAGGGAGCGTTCGTGGGCTTCGGCGGCCGCACGCTCGGCGACGGCGAGCCCAAGTACCTGAACACCGCCGAGACGCCCGTGTTCTCCAAGAGCCGGGTTCTATACGGGCTTTACGAGGGCTTGGCGCAGACGCGTAAAGCGCGGAAGACTCATCTGATGGAAGGCTATATGGATGTAATTTCAGCCCATCAGCACGGACTTAAGAACGCGTGCGCTCCTCTGGGCACTGCTCTTACCCCCGAGCATGCTCTACTGATTAAACGTTACGTTGATAAACTTTTTGTCGTCTTCGATGCCGATGCGGCCGGTCAAGCCGCTGCGGTCCGGGGAGCCGAAGCGGCGATCAGCGCGGGTATAAAAGTACTTGTGGCGACAATTCCGGAAGGCAAAGATCCGGATGAACTGCTGCATGCAAAGGGCCTTGCTGCATTGGAGGAAGCTCTGGGAACCGGTCTGGAACCGACCGTGCAGGATTTTGACCCATCATGGCGTTTCGAGCGGATAAAAGGCAGTTCCGAGACCAGCAGGGATTTGGTCGACTTCAAGACGGAACTGCTCATCAAGAAAGCGGGCGAACTCACCCCCGAATCGAAGTCGGCCATTTCGAAGGAGATATTGCTTACCATCGCGCAATCTCCCGATGACGTTGTCAAAGATGAATGGGTAAGACGATTAGCCCACCGCCTCGGAATCACCGAGGATTCTCTTCGGCGCGCCGGCGGTAAAGCGATTCCTCAATCGAATCGACGTCCGCTGCCGCCGCCGCCTGCGCCACGGACGGCTGAAAGCGCATCGTATGCGGCGATCTTGTCGCCCAGTGACCTGCAGCTGCTCGGCGTGCTGCTCAAGACGCCGGGGTCGGCGTCGGAGGTCCTGGCCTCGGACCTCGAGTCCGCCTCCGCGCGCGAGATCGTCGCGGCCCTGCGGACCCTGCCACTCGAGGGCAAGTGGGCCCCGAGGCTGCTCGACGCGCTCCAGCCGGCCGAGCGCGCGGCGGCCTCGCGCCTGCTCAACGACGATCTCGGCTACGATGATCCCGCGGCGATTTTGCGGGAGCTGACGGGCAAGCGGCGCGCCCAGCGCCGCTTGAAGGAAATCGAGCCGCTCGTTTTATCGGGGAACGCTCCGGTGGATCCGGGGCTGCGCGATGAGTTCCAGCGCCTCATCGCGCAGTTGAAGGGCACTCGGCGCTGACATAAGGAGAGACATGGCGATTCAGACGAGTCAGGCGATGAAGAACTTGATCGGCCTCGGCAAGGAGCACGGCTACCTGACCCTGGAGGAGATCAGCCGCACCGTCTCCGCGGCGAACCTGAAGTCCGAGGAAATGGACGAGCTCATGACGGCGCTCGAGGACCTCGGCATCGAGGTCGTCGACCGCAAGAAGCCCGCCGCGGCCGCGGCGCCCGAGCGCGGCCGCGAGCGCTTCTCCGAGGATTGGGGCGGCTCCTCGGACATTTCCAACTCCATCCGCATGTACCTCTCGGAAATGGGCCGGGTGCCCCTGCTCAACCGCGAGGAGGAGGTGACCCTGGCGCGCAACGTCCGCGAGCGCGAGAAGGAGCTGCGCATGCTCGTCCTGGAGTCGCCCGTCACCATGCGCGAGATCCGCTCCTGGGAGACGCTCATCGAGGCGCAGGAGATGACGCCCAAGGAGCTGATGCCCCGCGGCCGCAAGACCAACGCCGAGCTCTCCGGCATGCGCCGCAAGATGAAGTCCGTGGCGCAGTTCATCACCAAGGCCGAGAAGCAGATGGCCGCCCTGCGCGTGAAGCTCCTGCCCGCGAAGCTCAAGCCCCAGCGCCGCATCAAGCTGCAGAAGAAGATCGAGCAGATCAACAAGCTCGTGATCGCGCGGATCCTCAACCTCAACCTCAACCAGGACAAGATCAAGCGCCTGACCAACAAGATCAAGAACCTGGCGGGCAAGATCGAGGAGTGCCGCGACGAGATGGAGCGCTATCAGCGCCGCTACGGCTGCTCCTACGACGAGCTCAAGACCTACTTCGCCCAGCTCAAGCGGGGCAAGATGCGCCCCGAGGCGTTCCGCGCGAAGACCGGCTACGCCCCGACCGCCGTCGAGGCCGCGATGGAGAACATGGAGGCGGTCGTCGACCGCCTCGACCGCATCCAGCACACTTTGCCGATCCCGATCGACCGCTTCCTCGAGCTCAACGACAAGATCATCCGCCTCGAGGACACGATCCTCGAGGACAAGCTCAAGCTGATCAAGGCGAACCTGCGCCTCGTCGTCTCGATCGCCAAGAAGCACGTGAACTCGAACCTCGAGCTCTCCGACCTGATCCAGGAGGGCGGCCTGGGCCTCATGAAGGCCGTCGAGAAGTTCGAGTACAAGCGCGGCTTCAAGTTCTCGACTTACGCGACGTGGTGGATCCGCCAGTCGATCAACCGCGCGATCGCCGACCAGGCGCGCACGATCCGCATCCCCGTCCACATGAAGGAGCTGATCTCCAAGCTCACCAAGGTCACCCGGCGCTACCGCCAGGAGTTCGGCCGCGAGCCCTCCCTCGAGGAGTACACCCGCTCCCTGCACATCAGCATGGACAAGGTCAAAAACGTCCTAAAGATCATGCAGGAGCCGGTCTCGCTGGCCACGCCGATCGGCGAGGACGAGGACAGCTACCTCGAGGACTTCATCGAGGACAGGACCACCGCCGCGCCCTCGAACACCGCGTCGAGCTTCCTGCGCAAGACCGAGATCGAGAAGGTGCTGTCGTCCCTGACCGATCGCGAGGCGAAGATCATCAAGCTTCGCTTCGGCATCGACTCGGGCTATCCCCGCACGCTCGAGGAGGTGGGCCGCCTCTTCCGGGTCACGCGCGAGCGCGTCCGCCAGATCGAGGCCAAGGCGATCCGCAAGCTGCGCCATCCGTCGCGCAGCAAGGGCTTGAGGGATTATCTCGACTAGAATGAGGCGCGGGCGGCGCCGTCATCCGGCCTTCGAGGCGGCCGTTTTCGCGGCGGCTCTGCTGCTGGCGGCGATCATCGTCCGCGAGCTGTGGCGGCGCCCCGCCGTGGCGCCGCCGGCGCCCGAGGCCTCGGCCGAGCCCGCCGCGCCCGTCGCGTTTCGTCCGCCCCTGCCAGAGGGCTTGACGGCTCCACGCGCCGAGCTGGCCGCGAGCGAGGTTGCGCCGATCAAGCTCACCCGCATTCAGCGTCCCAGGCCCAAGCCCGCCGCCGTTCCCGCCCCCCGCTAACGCGCGCTACGCGCCGGGGCGGGGAGCGAGGGCGCGCGCGACGGCCTCGCGCAGGCCGGCGGGAGTGAACGGCTTCTGAAAGAAGCCGGCGACCTGGGGCATGGCCTCGAAGAGGGGGCGGAGATCGCCCTTCGCCGTGACGACGAGGATCGGGACCTTGGCCGCTCGCGGGTGATCGCGCATCGCGGCGGCCACGCCGACGCCGTCGAGGACGGGCATCATCACGTCGAGCAGGATCAGGTCCGGGAGCGCGGCGGAGGGATTCTCCGGCGCGACGCCGAGCTTGCCCAGGGCCTCCTGGCCGTTGCCCGCCTCGCTGATCGCGTGGCCCGCTTTTTCCAGGACGGTGCGCATCAAAAGGACGAGGGTGGGCTCGTCGTCGACGATCAGGAGCTTGGCCATGATCGCTCAGCGCTGCGGCTTGAGGAGATTTCGGAGGTATTCGGCGGCGAGGTCCTTCGCGCCGAGGCCGATCGCGATCGCGACGGCGAGCCCGACCGAGCCGATGAAGATATGCACCGTGGGGATCAGGATCTGCGGGCGCACTCCGATCTGCTCCAGGGCGATGATGCCCGCGGCTCCGATCGCGACGGCCTGCGCCGCGGCCGCGACGACGGCTCCGCCCCGGATGGAGTTGGCCGAGGCGGCGCTGCGCAGGACGTGCGCGGTGAGGCGGCCGAACAGCAGGCCCGCGAAGAGGATGAGCACGGACGCGACCATGGAGGGCAGCGCGCCCACGAAGCGCTCGAGCAGCTCGGAGACGACGGTCATGTTCACGGCGTTGGCCGCGGACACGATGAAGAGGAAAAGGATGAACCAGTGCGCGACCCAGGCGAGGGCGAACGTCGGGGACTTTCCGAGGCCCAGGCGCGAGAGGACCTCGTTGATGCCGACGCGGCAGGTATGCTCGTCGAGGCGCAGCCTGCCGAGGACGACCTCGATGGCGGCGCGGACGGCCCGCGCGAGGAACATCCCGACCAGCAGCAGGAGGAGGGCGGCCGCGAGCGTGGGGACGGCGCCGGCGAAGCGGTCATACGCGCCCAGGAACGGATCGATGAACAGGCGGACGAGGTTCTGTCCCATGCGCCGATTCTAGCATGTTCGCCGGGCGGGGCCTACTTCTCCGCGGCGATCATCGCGATCCACGTGCTCTCGACCGCCCCGCCGCCCTCCCAATAGACGTGCGACGCCCGAAAGCCCGCCTCCCGCAGGAGGTCGCGGATTTCCGGGATCGTCCACAGCCGCCAGTCGCAGACGAAGACGTCCTTGACCTTGCGGCGCCCTTTCGGCTTGAAGTGGATGGCGCAGCGCGCCTCATGGGTGACCGGATCGAAGCCGTACTGCTCCCAATAGAAGACGAAGTCCCGGTGGTCGGTCCGCTCGACGCCGCGCTTGTGCGTGCCCGCGCCGCCGAAGATGTCGAGCGCCAGGACGCCTCCCGGGCGCAGGCTTTTCCGGCAGTTCACGAAGTACGCCTTGAGCGTTTCCCGCTTCTTGAGGGCGAAATAGGAGAAGTTCTGCGCCAGGATCAGGTCGGGAGAGGGGCCGCCCGGCTTAAGGACGTCTTGGCGCGCGAGCGTGACGCGGCGGCGCTGCTCCGGCGCCAGCCTGGGAAGGTTATGGTCGCGTCCGTATTGCAGCGGCTCCGCGTCGACGTCGCGCCCGTGCGCGGCGTAGCCGGGGCCGAGCTTCACCCACTCGCAGCAGACGCTGAACGTCCCGCAGAAGTCCTCGCGCAGCCGCCTCGGGAAGCGGCCCTTGAGATCGCGGTACAGACGGCGGAAGAAGCGGACGTCGACCGCGGGCGTCTGGACGGCCTTGGCGTAGAGGGCGTACTTGTCGATGAGCGCGAGTCTAGCAGATCAGCGCGGCGCTTTGCGCCCGGACCAGTCGGCGCGGCGCTTGTCCTCGGACAGCTTCTTGAGCTGGTCGTCGGCGGCGCGCGCCCCGCGGCGGGCCCGCGCCCGGGCGGTCTTCTCGACGAGGCCCTCGGCGGGCTTGAGGGGGGCGAGGGGGTCGGCCAGAACGAGCGGGATCGCCTGGCCGGAGCCGATGCGCACCGAGCCGGTGAGGCCGCCGGCGGGCTGGGTGAGCTGGCGGCTCATGATCTTGCTCAGCAAGGGGTCGTGCGCGATGAGGGGGGAGGCCGTCTCCGCGGCGGCGTCGAGGGCGGCCAGCAGCGCCGCCGCCGCGATCATCGCCGCCGGTCCGATTCTCCCGTTCATGGGTTGAGCCAGGTCGAGGAGGCCCGCCGCGCCTGCCGCCGCCTCATGGCGGAATAGATCAGCAAGCGCGCTCCGTTCCAGACGAGGATCGCCGCGAGGCCGGCGAAGAACGACGCGACGAGGTGCCCCCAGGACACGAGGCCGAAAGCGGCCAGCGGAACGCCGACGAAAATCGTCAGGGCCGCGACGACCGCGGCGAGCTCTAGAAAAAGGTCGAACAGATTGTCGGCGGCTATTCGCCCGCTCCGCGTCGTGACGACGGCGAGGTCGGAGATGGAGACGGGCTGCTTTGAAGCCGCCTCGGCCAGCGGCCGCACCGCGTCCAGGACGAGAGGCGCGACGAGCGCTCCCGGCATCGCGGGCGCCTCGCCGCGCTTCAAGGCCGAGGCGACGTGCATGTCCACGACGGCGTTGGCGGCGTCCGAGACGAACTGGGGCAGCGCGGCGCTCAGGAGCGCGAACGCGTAATGGCGGCGCGCGGCGGAGCCCGCGGCGCGGCGCAGAAGGCTGCGGTCAGCTCCCGGAGGCAGCCCGCCGGGCAGAAAGCGCTCGCCCCAGCGCCAGAGGCCTTCCGCCAGCAGGTCGGCGGCCCAGCGCGCGCTCAGGCCGTTTTTTAATCCCGCCTGCATGACCACGAACGACCATTCCGTCAGATTTTGGCCGAGGAGGCGGAAGCGGCGAGCGGGCTCGTATTCCCGGATGCCGTCTCTCAAATGCCCGACGTCTTCCGCCGAAACGACTTCGATGTGCTCGTGATCGGCGATGCCGCTGAGGCGCAGGTTCGGGAAAGCGAGCGCCGAGCGCCAGTTGTGGATGCTGGTGGGACCGAAGCGCAGGAGGGCGAAGTAGGGGGTATTCGTCCGCCAATAGTCCCACTCCCAGGTCCCCTCGGAGTGCGACAGGGCGGCGAGGGATTGGTGCCGGTGCCCGTGCCGCTGCAGGCTCGAGAGCTGGTCGACGGCCTTCAGGGCGGCCGCGCGGACCCGCGCTCCGCGCTCCGCCCGGGGCAGGTTCAGGCGGTCGCCGAGGTAGGCGAAATAGTCCGGCGCCAGCGCCGGAGGGACCAGGTAATAGAGGGTGTTCTCTTCCGCGCGGCCCGGCAGGGGCGTCGGCGCCGGGAGGCCGAACAGTCGTGAGCGCGACATCATGGCCGACTCGTGTTCGCGGTGATATTGTTCCTTGGCCGCCAGCACCGCGCCGCCGTCCACATCGAGAAGCCGCGTGCGTCCCAGGCTTCGGGCCTCGCGCTCCATGCGCTCGGCGTTGGCCTCCAGGAGCCGCGCGCTTTCCGCCGCGAAGCGTTCCTCGGCCTCGGCGCGCGCCGAGGTCAGGCGGCGTCGGAGCGCCTCGTCCGGCGTTCCGGGCCGGGTCTCCAAGACGATGAGGGCGTCCAAAGCCTCGTGGGCCAGCTGCTGGAATTCGAGCACGGCCGCCGCCGAGCCGGGCGCGGCGGACGCCGATTGGAGGCGGCGCTCAAGCCTTTCCGCCTCGGCGCTCGGCAGGGAGGCGGGGTCGGACTCCGGAGAGCGGCTCGCGGCGCGCGCCAGGGCGTCCTCGGCCAGCGCGGGAGTCAGGGAAACGGCTCCGGTTAAGGGGCTGTCGAATTTCGAGAGATCGAGGGCGCCGGGGGCCGCTTGGGGCAGGGCCGGCGCTCCAGCAAACAAGGCCGGCGAGGCGGCGACGCGCGCGGCCTGCGCCCAGACGGGGCCCCCGGACAGGGCGGCCAAAGCGGCGGACAGGAGCGAGGCGAGCGCGCGGCGCGATAGGCTCATCCCGCTTATTATGAGCGTTTAGGGGGAACTCGGCATGGGGCGGGGGGCCCCCCGTTCATGGGGCCCAAGGACCTAGGCTATTCGTTGGCGACGGCCTGGATCTTGCCCAGGTGTTCCGGCGAGATCGGCGGGTCGCCGGCGCTGTCGCCGACCGGCTCGTTCGGCGCGACGAAGCCGCTCAGCTTGCCGGTGTTGAAGATCCGCGCCTCTTTGTCGATTTCGCGCGCGTTCTCCCGGAGGCGGTGGTAGGTGAAAACGCCGTCCACCTTCACCGGAGCGGCGTCCTTGTTGACGAGGGACTCCCCGGAGAGCGCTTCCGCGTCGCCGCCGGCCTCGGATTCGGCGTCGCCCGAAGCGTCCAACGCGCTGATATCCTCCGCGAACTCCCGGCCCACGCCGCGTCCGGGATTGGGGTCGCCGGCGGGCGCGGTGGACGGCGCGCCCTTGCCGCGGCTCTTGTCGCCGTCCGCGCCGGCCATGCTGAAGGCGCCCGGGCCGCCCGCCTTCTGCTTGCCGGAGTTGTCCTTATTGAGGGAATCCTCGCCGTTGTTGATGTTCTTGGCGGCCTGGATCATGTCCGCGAGCCCGGGAAAATCCGAGGCCGGCCGCGGCTGGGAATCGCAGAGGCCCTTGCCGCACACCCGCACGCCCTTCTCGTCGACGACGCCGTAGCGGTTGTCGCCCAGGTCCACGACCGTGTACTCGTTGCCTTCGCGGGCGTCCGCGAGCTCCTTCTGGAAGTCCGCGGGGTCGAAAGGCGGCGGCTCGGGCGGAATCCGCTCGAAAGCCTGCATGCCGGCGCCCTGGCCGGTCATATAGCCGTTCTGGCAGGCGGCGTCCGCGGGCAGGCAGACCGAGGGCGGGCTGCCGTCCTGAAGCGCGCCGAAACCAGGGAGGCCGAGCGTCTGGCACGGCGCGAAGGAGGCCGCCGTCAAGAGGGCCGAGACGAGGAGGGGCTTGGCGTTCATGGGCGTTTTCCCGTATTCCCGCGACGCCCACAGCATAGCCCCGAAGCATTGACTCCGCAATAGGACTAAGGGCCTAGCTGTCAATGGGACTAAAGACCTATATCATTTAGGGGCGATAAGAATGATTGACTGTTGCCCGCGCTTATCCTAATATGCCGCCCGTGATCCGCGGGACTCAAGGGGCGAAATGATCAGATTCGGCACTTCCGGCTGGCGCGGCGTCGTCTCGGACGACTTCACGTTCCAAAACGTCCGCAAGGTCGCGCACAGCGTCGCGGGGTGCGTGAAGGAGAGCTCCGAGGTCGGCTACAACAGCGACGAGTACCGGCAGTTCCTGGCGGGGACGCCGCCCAGCCGCGTGCCGACCGTCGTCGTGGGCTACGACACGCGCTTCCAGTCCGAGGACTTCGCGCACGAGGTCGCCTCGGTGTTCGCCAACGACGGCATACGCACCTTGCTCTCGGCGGCTGACCTGCCCACCCCCGCCGTGGCCTGGGCCGTGCTCGCCAACAAAGCCGTCGGGGGCGTGATGATCACGGCCTCGCACAACCCCGCGCAGTACAACGGCTTCAAGTGGATGCCCTACTGGGGCGGCTCCGCCTCTCCCGCGGTGACCAACGACCTCGAGCGGCGCATCGAGCTGCTCGGCGACCACGCGGTCAAGATGATGTCGGACGAGCGCTCGGCCAAGGAGGCGTGGACGGACACGGTGGACTTCCGCAAGTCCTATTTCGATCAGCTCGAAAGACTGCTCGACGTGAAGGCGATCAAGAAGGCGAAGCTGAAGGTCGCCGTCGATGTGATGCACGGCTCCGCGCGGCTGTACCTGCGCTCGTTCCTGGAGGAGCGCCTCGGCGTCGAGGTGCACGCGCGCAACGAGGACCGCGACGTGCTCCTCGGGGGCATCTCGCCCGAGCCGACGCCCGAGTCCACGGCCGGACTCGCCGAACAGGTCCGGAAGGGGAGGCTGTCCCTCGGCCTCGCCTGCGACGGCGACGGCGACCGCTTCGGCATCGTCGACGCGGGCGGCGCCTGGATCCAGCCCAACGAGGTCATCGCGCTCGCCTACGAGCACCTCGTCGTCAACCGCGGCCTCAAGGGCAAGGCGGCGCGCTCGGTCATGACCTCGCACTTCATCGACGCGGTGGCCAAGTCCCACGGCTCGGAGACGCGCGAGACGCCGGTCGGCTTCAAGTACCTGGGCGAATTGCTGCGCTCGGGGCCGTTCCTGCTCGCCGGAGAGGAGTCGGGCGGCCTGTCCATCCGCGGCCACGTTCCCGAGAAGGACGGCATCCTCGCCTGCGTGCTGATGCTGGAGATGGTCGCCTTCGAGAGGAAGCCGCTCTCCGTCGCGCGCGACCGCCTGTTCAAGAAGCTGGGCGCCTTCCACGGCGCGCGCCTCAACTACAAGATGGAGCGCCTGCGCGACATCATCGAGCTCGAAAACCGCCTCAAGGTGAAGCCTCCGCTCGAATTGGCCGGCGCCTCGGTATGGCGCATCGACCAGTCCGACGGCTTCAAGTTCATCCTGCGCGACGGCGCGTGGCTCGGCCTGCGCGGCTCCGGCACCGAGCCGGTGTTCCGGATGTACGCGGAGGCGCACGCGCCCAAGCGCCTGGCGGAGCTGGTCGCCGCCGGAAAGAAGATGCTCCAGGGGAAATTCTGATGGCCAAGATCGAATCCGTCCGCGCGCTGGAGATCCTCGACAGCCGGGGCTTCCCGACGGTGTCGGCGACCGTCGTCCTGTCCGACGGCGCCGAGGGCTCGGCGGGGGTGCCCAGCGGCGCGTCCACCGGCGAGCACGAGGCCGTCGAGCTGCGCGACGGCGACAAGGCGCGCTACTTCGGCAAGGGCGTGCGCAAGGCCGCGGCCAACGTCGAGGGCGAGCTGGCGAAGGCCGTGAAGGGCCTCGACGCCGCCGATCTCGCGGCGCTCGACGCGAAGCTGACGGCGCTTGATGGCACGCCGAACAAGGGCCGCCTCGGCGCCAACGCGATCCTGGCCGTCTCGATGGCCGCGGCTCGCGCCGCCGCCGCGTCCGCCAAGACGCCTTTATACGCCTTCCTGCGCCGAGCCTACGCGATCAAGTCCGACAAGTGGCTGCTGCCCGCGCCGATGCTCAACGTGATCAACGGCGGCAAGCACGCCGATTCCGGCCTCGACGTGCAGGAGTTCATGATCGTGCCGACCGAGGCCGCCTCGTTCGGCGAGGCGATCCGATGCGGCGCCGAGATCTACCAGGTCCTCAAGAAGAAGCTGGCCGCGATGAAGATGACGACCGCGGTCGGCGACGAGGGCGGCTTCGCGCCGCGCCTCAAGTCCCACCTCGAGGCGCTCGAGGTCCTCTCCGCGTCGATCGCCGAGGGCGGCTATCAGGGACAAGTTCGTTTGGCGCTCGACTGCGCCGCCAGCGAGTACTACAAGGGCGGCAAGTATGTCCTCGAGAGCAAGCCCCTGTCCTCCTCCGAGATCGCGGACGTGTACGCGTCGTGGGCGTCGAAGCACGGCATCGTCTCGATCGAGGATCCGCTCGCCGAGGACGACTGGGCGGGCTGGAAGGCGATGACCGCCAAGCTGGGCGACCGCCTGCGCCTGATCGGCGACGATCTGTTCGTGACGAATCCCGCGCGGCTCGCCCGCGGCATCAAGGAAAAATCGGCCAACGCCATTCTCATCAAGCTCAACCAGATCGGCACGCTTACCGAGACCGTCCAGGCCGTCCGCGACGCGCAGAAGGCGGGCTTCGCGACGATCATCTCGCACCGCTCGGGCGAGACCGAGGACGCGTTTATCGCGGATTTGGCCGTGGCGCTCAACGCGGGCGCCATCAAGACCGGCGCGCCGTGCCGCTCGGAACGGCTCGCCAAGTACAACCGCCTGCTTCATATCGAGGCGGCGCTCGGCGGCAAGGCCTCGTACGCGGGCGGGCTGGCCTTCGCCTCTCCCGCCCGGGCGAGGTGAAGGACCGCGTCCGGCGCGCGGCCGCGTTCGTCCGAGCGCACTGGGGCCGTCTGCTCGCCGGGGCGGGGCTGGTCGTCGTGTTCTTCGGCAACGGGGGGTTCCGCTCGCTGACGCGCAACTGGCTCGAGCTGCGCCGCCTCAACGCCGAGATCGTCGCGCTCGAGCGCGAGGAGAAGGAGCTCGAAGGCCGCCTAAGGGCCCTGCGCTCCGGCGACGGCGTCGTCGAGCGCCTCGCCCGGCGCGAGCTCGGCTACATCAAGAAAGGCGAGATCGAATACCGCTTCCCGCCGCCCGCGAAGCGCTAGCGGCCGCCGCGCAGGCGGCTTTCGGCGAACGCGAAGGCGTCCGGGGACGGGCCGCCCATGTCCTCGGGCAGAAGACCCAGCCGGCGCAGGGCGTGCAGCAGGCGGCGAGCCAGCGCCCGGAGGGTTTCGGGATCGCGCTCGGGGGTCTCCGCCTCGAGCTCGTAGAGCGTCACGGGGCGTCCCCGCTCGTTGAGCGCCCGCGTGAGGCCGAGGATCGCGTCGAGCGTCGTGCCGTCGTCGAGCGCGATCGCGGCGCGGCGGCGCTCCTTGCGGCTGCGCGCGGCCGGAAGCGGATGGGCGTTCGGCGCGGCGGCCTCGACGAGGTCCCTGCCTTTCCAGGACAAGCCGGCCAGCAGGCGGCCGGCCTCGGCCGCGAGCGTATCGACGGGCGCGTCGCCCGGGAGCGCCTCGAAGAAGGCGTCGAGCGCGCGGTTCAGCGCGCTTGACTCGCGGGCCGACAGGGTCGTCCGGCGCGATTCCACCGTCGTCACCGTCGCCGTCAGGCCCGCGCCGCTCACGGCCTCCTTGGCCGTCGGGCGGGAGACCTGGATGACGCGGCCTTCCCCGTCGTCCTCGACGCGCAGCTTGTAGGGCGGCTCGAGGCGCTTGAGAACGAAGCGCTGTCCGTCGTGATAGTCCAAGTAGCTGTCGCGGCGAAGGAGTTCCGGCGCCGGCGCGAGCGCCGCGGACAGCTTGGAGAAGCCCGACGGGGAGAGCGGCACGCGCAGTTCGACCTCGACCTTGCGGCCCATCGCCGACGGCGGCGAGAATAATGCGAGAGCCAGCGCGAGCGGGGTCAACGTTCGGCGGTACGAGAGATTGCCTTGCGCGAGGGACATCACACGCGCATTATACGTCATGCCGGGGGGTGCATGACCTGGGAATGAAAAATCAGTTGCACGGCCCTGACAACGACAACGCGGAAATGATTAACATGAATTGTGACGCATGTTGGGGCTGCGCTCGTCTGCGCCAGTACTCGTGCCAGCGCCCTCCTTCTCCTTCGCCAGGCACCTATTGGAGGACGGCCACGGCGTCAGTAGTCGATGATGGCGTCGGGCGCGCGCCCATCCGGATTGCCGCGGGACAGCTCCTGCCGCAAAGACTGCGCACCGTGGTCGAAGCCGATGTCGATGCCGAAGTAGTTCTTCATGACGTAAGTGGCGAGGGTTCCGCAGGCTAAGGATTGAGTATATAGTTTGCCGGCTTCCTCGGTTATGGGATAGCGAAATCCGTCGGGCGTCTCGAGAAATGATTTCCCGTCCTCCTGAGACAAACGCGCCCGAACCTGCCTGCTGTTGGCGAACAAAAAGTACGGGCTGTCGTACTTGAGCGAGCCGTCCGATTTCCGGATCACCTCAAGCTTCAGGGAATGCGCATCGAAGGCGGGGACGTTGTTCTCGGCGGAATTTTTGACGAGCTTCTCCAGCTCGTCCTGGATCTTGCTGATTTGAGCCGGATCGACCGTGTAGACAAATCCCGTTTTACCCTTGCCGACCCGTCCGGGCAGGAAGTCGGTCCGCGTCACGCTCTCGATGTAGTTTAGGCTGTAGAGACGGCCGCCGACCCGCAAACTGATGTGACCATAGGGAACCGCGCTTTGGTAGATGACTTCCAGAGTCGAGTTGATGAAAGCCTGGTAGGTGGGGGAACGCAGCTCAAGAGTGCGGGGCATCTTGGATCGAAGATACTCGCGCCCGTTTGGAAATTTATTCGTTTGGAACGGCAATGCGTCGGGTAAGGTGCGGTCGCCTGCAACGACCCGGACGGAGCGCACGAACGGCAGCTGCTCGAGCGGCGGCGCGCGCGGCCCCGCGACCAAGGCGCGGCTTCGGAACGTCTCGAAATGCTCGGAGAGAGCGGCATCGTGCGCCCATTTCGCGACGGCGATCTGCAGCTCGCGCAGGACCCCCTCCTCGATCTGGGAGTCGCGCTCACGCGGGAACAAGCCGCCGAGCGTGACCACGGATTTGGACAGCTTCCATCTGGGAATTGATTCGCGCCGGACCAAGGCGTCAACCGTGACCATGAACTCGCGCGTCGCAGTGTCGATCGCGGCGAGGGTTCGCGTGCGCTGAGGCTCGGATGACTCGTTGATAATGGGATGAGCCCTCCAGTCTTTGAGGGGATAGAAAAAACGGTCGCTCAGCTTGGCTCCGCCTTTGTTGACGTTCGGGAATAAGGCGTCGATCTTCGCCCCCACGCGCGTAAAGAAAGCGCGCCACGCGCGCGCGTCGATGTCGACGCCGAGCGCCCGCGCCCGCGCGAGGGGGAGATCCGACGTGATCTGCCGCACCTGAGAAAAAGGTTTAAATGCGCGCAAATCGCCCGAATTGTTGAGGTGAGCGGAGTAGTTGTCGACCACGGCGAGCAGGGCGTCGGCGCGCTTATGGAACTGCCGGAATTCGTGGCCGAGATAGCCCGGGGGATAGACGTCGTCGCGCAAGACCGGAGCATAGGTCAAACGCGACAGCCCGGGGCTGCCGACGGATTTGCCCTTGAGCGCGCGGACCTCGAACTTCGCAAACAGCTTGCGGTCGGACTCGCCTAGGGGGCCGAGCCAGGGATGCCTGAAGTTCTTGGCGGGGATGACGCGGGGGTCCGACAGGAACCGCTTGTAGCCGCCGGCGAGCGTCTTGAGTTGGGTCGCGTCCGCTTCAAAAACGACGTACCCCGCGACGCCCTCGACCTTGCGGTCGTTTTTATAGACCACGTGCGCTTGGAGAGAGGACGGACCGTAGCGGCGAAAAATGTCGCGTACGAACCGTTCGAGCTCGCTGTAGGAACGAAAGATCATGCCCTTCATCTCAAAATTCCCGCCGATCTCGGTGGACAGCGAGTCGGGCAATTCCGCGGGCGACCCGGAGAGTTTTTGAAAAAGAGGCTCCGTGTTCCTGTTCGCGGAATTCAGACGGTCGTCCTCTCGGACGGCCAGAAGACGCTCCCCGCGGTTCATGTTGAGCCAGTCCGCCTCGGCGACGCCCTTAAGGCGGTAGTCCATCACGATCTCGGGGTTCTCCTCAAGAGTCATTTCCGATTCGAGACCGAAAGAAATCGGCATGTCTTCGCTGAACCTCACGTTCCTGGCCGCCGGGGTGAGCAGGCGCAGATCTCGGACATCGTCGGCCGCCGAGGTCTCGTAGCTCTCCGCCAGGAAACGCGCGTCTTTGAGCGAGCTGACGACGACGTGGACGTCGCCGTCGGGTGAGGGAAATGCGAGGCGGGGGCCCTGCGGGGTCTTGACGAGGGCGTATTTTAGCGCGAGCCGGGCGAATTCGACAGCCTCGGCGACTGAGTCGAGGGTGATCCTTTCCTCGGAGCCTCCGGCGGCTCCGGGAACCGCGACCGCCTTCGCGGAGCGAGGAGGTCCGCGCATGTAAGGCGTCTTGAAAACATCCATCTCCGGAACGCGCGCGGTCAACTCGCGCAGAAGCTCCCCGTCGCCCTCCAGGGTTTCGACCTCCAGGTCTTCGTGGGCGAAGAGGGCGTGGGCGGGGGACTTGAGCCACGAGCGCAGCAGCTCCGCCTTCTCCGTTGGCCCATGCGAATCGAGGCGGATTTTATAATAGGAGTGGATTTCCTTGAAGACGCCGTCATCGGAGGGCCGATCGAGCCCTTCGCGCAGGGCATACGCCGGAGAATCCGGCTCCGTGGCGTCATGGAAGCTCTTGAGGAGTTTGGCGTTGATCTCCTTGAGGTCCGGGCGTCCCTTGAGCTGCGCCGAGAACCATGCGAACTCCAGCCGCGTCGTCTCGGCGATGGCGCGAAATTTTCCGGCCTTCAGCTTGCTCAGCGGATTCTTCGCGCGCATCGTGAAGAGGAGGCCGTCGAGATGATCGATCTCATGCTGGGCGATGACGGCGGGGTAGCCGCTCAAGACCACGCTTTGGGCGCGCCCCCCGCGATCGAGGTAATCGATCTTGATCTTCTGCGGGCGGGAAACGAAGGCGAGTTCGTTGGGAATGGAAAGACAGCCTTCCAGGTGGGGGGCGACGTCGGATCCGAGGACCGAGACTTTCGGATTGATGAGGAGCAGGGACCCGCCCATGAGCTTGACGACGGCGGCGCGCACGCTGCGGCCGACTTGCGGAGCCGCCAGGCCCGAGCCGCCCTCTTTTTTCATGGTGTGGGCGAGGTCGTCGAGGAAGCGCTGGAATTCGGGCGACGCGATCTCTTCCGGCGTCGCCTCCGTGGCGCGACGCAGCAGGACGGGATCGTCTTTCGAGACGACCGTGAGGCGAGTGGCTTCCACCGCGGGAAGCGGCCAGCCCTTCGGTATGCCGCCGAAAATTTCGTAGCCGATCTGCGCGAGGAATCCGTATGCGCCGCGGACGAACTGGATGGGCGATGCCGAGAGGATGCGCGACCCGCCGCGCGGGCTGAGGACGACCGAGTCGAAGTGGGAGGTTGGAACCGTCGCGAAGAGCCGGCTCGGCGCCGCAGGCGTGCCCGCCGGGGCCTTTTGGAGCGTCCACTTGCGGTCGAAGGCGCGGCGCGGCGGGGCGGCGAGAGAGGACGCGGCGACGCCGCCGGCCGAATCGCTCTTGGCGGCCCAGGCGGCCCGGACCTTCTCGATGTGAGCCGCGACGACGTCGCCGCGTTTGCCGCCGTGCTGCGCGATCAGCGACTCGACTCGGCTATGGCCGGCCTCGAGCGCCCGTCGCTCCACCTCCGGCACCAGGGCGGCGAATTCGGAAAGATCCTCGAACTCGCGGCCGAACCCGCGCAGAGCTTCCTCCGACGCCTGCTCCGAATTTGATAGGTCGTTGACGCGGTCCGCGAAGCTTCGGCCATAGCCGGCGACGGCGGCCCGTACCAGAGCGGCCTGCTCGGCGGCTTGTGGCTGTGCGCTCAGCGTCCGGGGGTCGAGTTCCGCGCGCCCCATGACCCGGATGAAGCTCTCCATCCGTCCGGGAGCCGAGAGATCGAGGTTCAGTGAGACGAGAAAAGGGATTTGCGCCGGCGACGAAAAGGACGCGGCATAGCCTTTCCAAGCCTGGGTCAGCCCCTGTGAGCTCGTTGCGCTTCGCGGTTGGGAGCGGGCGAACGGCACGGTCGGCCCCAGAAGAGCGAGGGCGAACGCGCAGGCGCAAAGAAAGCTTATTTTTCCAGAGGGATTCATGGAGACGGGAAGACTTAAACCTTCCCGGCCAGGATAACCCTGCCCCCTTGAATTGTCAATAGGCGCGTCGGCGCGAAGGCATACTATCCGAAGTGACGCCCCTCGCCCGCACCGATTCCGCACCCCATGCCGGGTCCGACGATGCCGCCGCGGCGCATATCCGCTACAATACGCCCGTGCATCCCATCCTCCTCAACCTCGGCCCCCTGCGCCTCTACGGCTACGGCGCCGCGATCACGCTCGGCGGCGTCATCGTCGCGCGCCTCCTTTGGCTGCGCCGCGCGAAGATGGGCCTGCCCGACGATGAGTCCTTCTGGACTCTGATCAACTTGGCCGTGCTGTCGGGCTTTCTCGGCGGCAAGCTGCTGTTCCTGCTCCAGTACGGCCGGCGCGACCTGTCGATCATGAACGGCTATTCGGCGTTCGGCGGCTTCATCGGCTTGTCGCTGTGCGCGGCGCTGTTCGCGCGCTGGAAGAGGATCCCCGTCCTCAAGCTCGCGGACTACCTATTCCTGTGCGGCGCGTTCTGGCACGCGTTCGGCCGGGTCGGCTGTTTCCTGGCCGGCTGCTGCCACGGTCGGCCGACCGGCCTGCCCTGGGGCGTCGTGTTCCGGGATCCCGGTTCGATGGTGCCGCCGGAACTGCTGGGCGTGGCTCTGCATCCGGTCCAGCTTTACGAGGCGGCGGGCGACCTCCTGATCGCGTCCGTTCTGTGGCCCGTCCTGCGCGCGACGGAGGAGGGGCGATATCGGCCGGGCCTCGTCGTGGCCGGGCATTTCGCCGCGTACGGCGTCCTGCGCTTCGGCCTGGAGTTCCTGCGCGGCGACACGCTGCCGTTTCTGGGGCCGTTTTCCCAGGGACAGGCGCTCGGGCTGGGGCTCGTCGCGTCCTCGGCCGGGATCATGGCCTGGAGGAGACGATGTTCCCCGTCCTGCTGACGCTCGGGCCGCTCGACCTCTCGACCTACGGCGTTCTCGCGGCGCTCGGCTGGCTCGCCGGAGCGCGCTGGCTTGTCTCCCGCCGCGCGGCCATGGGCCTCAGCGAGGATCAGGTCTGGGACATCGTCTACTGGGTGTTCGGCGGGGCGTTTCTCGGCGGCAAGCTCATGTATTTTTGGGTGACGCCCGGCTCGTTCGCGTTGACGTTCGATGCTCTGCGCTACGGCTTCGTCTTTTACGGCGGGCTCCTGGGCGGCCTGGCGGCGGGCCTGTGGCACGCCCGCCGGCTCAAGTTGCCGTTTCTCAAGCTTTCCGATTGGTGCCTGACGTCGGTCGCGCTCGGCCACGGCATCGGCCGCCTCGGCTGCCTCGCGGCGGGCTGCTGCTACGGCCGCCACACCGACCTGCCGTGGGGCGTGGCGCTGGCCGGCGATTCCTCGCGCCACCCGACCCAGGTTTACGAGGCGGCCTTGAACCTGGCCCTGTTCGCGGTCCTCGCCCGCTTCGTCCTGCCCCGCGTCCAGGACGGGCGCTGGCGCCCGGGAAGCGCGCTCGTCGTCTATCTCCTCGGCTACTCCGTCCTGCGCTTCGCCGTCGAGTTCCTGCGCGGCGACGATCGCGGCGCCTTCGTCGCCGGCCTGTCCCCGTCCCAGTGGGCGGCGCTCGCGGTCGCGGGGGCGACGCTCGCGGCCCTCGCCGCGCGCAAAAGACACGCATGAAGAAAAGCCTGATCGTCGAGAGAGACCTGCCCCGCCTGGACGCGTTTCTCTCCAAGAACCTGAGCGGATACAGCCGCGCCTTCCTCAAGGGCATGATCGGCCGCGGCATGGTCACGGTCGACGGCGCCGTCGTCGACGCCGACGAGCCCGTCCTGGAGGGACAGCGGGTCGAGATCGAGCTCCCGGAGACGGCCGCCGCTTCTTCCGAGGACTTCGAGTCCTGGGTGCTTCACGAGGACAAGCGCCTGCTCGTCTTGAACAAGCCCTCCGGCCTGCTCATGCACCCGCTCGGCGACTCCTGGCTGAAACGCCCGGAGGCGGCGCGCGCCGGCCGCGAGACCAACCTCGCCGCCGAGCTCCAGGTCCATCGCCCCGCCATCCTGAAGGCCGGCACGCCGCGCTGCGGCATCGTCCACCGCCTCGACCGCCCCACGAGCGGCGTGCTCGCCGTCGCCAAGGATCCCGAGACCTACGCCGCGATCGTCGACATGTTCAAGGAACGCTACATGGACAAGACCTACCGCGCGATCGTGCGCGGCGTTCCCCCGGCGGCGGTCCGCGTCCAGGCTCCGATCGGCCGCGAGCCGGGCCAGCGCCGGGTCGTCGTCACGCCGCTGGGCAAGCCCGCCGAGACCTCGTTCAAGATCGTCGGGAAGAAGAGGATCGCGGCCTTGGTCGAGGCCAAGCCCCTGACCGGCCGCACGCACCAGATCCGCGCCCACCTGGCCCACCTCGGCCATCCCGTGATGGGCGATCCCGAGTTCGACCGCAAGGGCGTTCCCTCGGCGCCGCGCCTGATGC
>JACQJQ010000231.1 GCA_016204945.1 Elusimicrobiota bacterium | reverse complement strand
GGTGCGGCCCGTGCCGCGGCGCGAGAGCTCGGCGGCGAGCTTCACGCGCTGCGCCTCGCCGCCGGAGAGGGTCGTGGCGGACTGCCCGAGCCCCACGTAGCCCAGGCCGACGTCCTCGAGGGTCTGGAGCATGCGCGTCATCTTGGGGTATGAGGCGAGGAAGCCCCGAGCCTCCGAAACCGTCATGGCGAGAACCTCGGCGATGCTCTTGCCCTTGTAGCGGACGGCGAGGGTCTCCTCGTTGAAGCGGTGGCCCTGGCACTCGTCGCACTGCACGTAGACGTCGGGAAGGAACTGCATCGCGATCTTCAGCATGCCGTCGCCTTGGCAATGCTCGCAGCGGCCGCCCTTCACGTTGAACGAGAAGCGGCCCGGCTTGTAGCCGCGGGCTTTGGAGGCGGGCAGCATCGCGAAGAGGTCGCGCACGGGCCCCCAGAGGCCGGTGTAGGTCGCGGGGTTCGAGCGCGGGGTGCGCCCGATCGGCGCCTGGTCGACGAGGATGATCTTGTCCAGGTTTTCGACGCCGGAGACGCTTTCGACCTTGCCGGGCTCGTCCTTGGCGCCGTTGAGCCGCTTGGCGAGCGTTTTATAGATCACCTCGTGGACCAAGGTCGATTTCCCCGATCCGGAAACTCCGGTGACGCAGACCATCAGGCCGAGGGGAACGTCGAGGTCGAGGTCCTTGAGGTTGAACTGTCGCGCGCCGCGGACCCGGAGCCAGCCCCTCGGCGCTCGCTCCTTGGACGGCGGCGGGCGCGGGCCTTCGCCGCGCAGGTAGGCGCCGGTCGCGGACTCCTTGGCCTTGAGAATGTCTCCGATCCGGCCTTGCGCGGCGATTTTCCCGCCGTGCGCGCCGGCGCCGGGGCCCAGGTCCACGATCCAGTCGGCCGAGCGGATCGTCTCCTCGTCATGTTCGACGACGATCAAGGTATTGCCGAGATCCCTCAGCCGGCGCAAGGTCGCCAGCAAACGCGCGTTGTCCCTGGGGTGCAGGCCGATCGAGGGCTCGTCCAGCACGTACATGACCCCGGTGAGCCCCGAACCGATCTGCGTCGCCAGGTGTATGCGCTGGGCCTCGCCGCCGGCGAGGGTCTCGGAGGCGCGGTCGAGGGTCAGGTAATCGAGGCCGACGGCGGAGAGGAAGTCGACGCGCGCGACGATCTCCTTGAGGACTTGGCGGGCGATCGTTTTTTCGGTGTCGTTGAGCGCGAGTTCCTTGAAGAAGCGGCGGGCGTTTTCCACGGACATCTCGACGATCTTGTCGATGCCGCGGCCGCCGACCTTGACGGCGAGCGCCTCGGGCTTGAGGCGCGCGCCCTTGCAGGCCGGGCAGCGCGCGCGGCCCATGAAGCGCTCGGCGATGGCGCCCTTGACGAAATCGGACTCGCTTTCTTTTATACGGCGCTCGAGGTTTCCGACGACGCCCTCGAACTCCTGGGGATTCTTCGCCCAGGACGGGGTGTAGGTCCCGCCTCCGTGAAGGATAATATCCCGCTGTTTGTGAGTCAGCTTGTTCCAAGGTTTATCCAAGGAGATGTTAAACTGACCGCAGATTTGTTCGAGGATCTCCGTGTAGTAGCCGGACCAGGATTTCTTCCAGCGGTTGGTGCGCGTGGTGACGGGGTCCGACCAGGCGACGACGGCTCCATCCCGGATCGAACGGCTCGGATCCGGGACGATCCGCCGGATATCGACGTCCGTCTTCACCCCGAGGCCGTCGCAGGTCGCGCAGGCGCCGTAGGGCGAGTTGAAGGAGAACAGGCGCGGCTCGATCTCGGGCAGGGACAAGCCGCACTTGGGGCAGGCGTGGTGCTCGGAATGGAGCGCGCCGGCGGACGGGTCGCCCGCGGGCTCGACGCGGACGAGCCCCCGTGATTCCCTGAGGGCGATCTCGATGGAATCATGGAGTCTTTGTTTGTCTTCGATGGAAACTTTCAGTTTGTCGACAAAGAGATCGATCGTCTGTTTTTTATAGCGATCAAGTTTTGGCGGCGAAGCCAACTCGTGCGTCGCGCCGTTCGTTCGGGCCGTGACGAAACCAGATCTTTGCAGGCGCTTGTACAAATCCTCGTAAGTCCCGGGGCGCGCCCGCACGAGCGGGGCGTAGATGGACACGGATTGGCCCGCGCGGGCGCGCAGGACCTCGCCGACGATGGCTTGGGCCGACTGCTTCTTGATGGGGCTGCCGCAGTCGGGGCAGTGCGGCAGGCCCACGCGGGCGAAGAGCAGGCGCAGATAGTCGTAGATCTCGGTGACGGTGGCGACGGTCGAGCGCGGGTTGTGCGAGGGGTTGCGCTGCTCGATGGCGATGGCGGGGGAGAGGCCCTCGATGAGGTCGACGTCCGGCTTATCCATCAGCTCGAGAAACTGGCGGGCGTACGCCGACAGGGACTCGACGTAGCGCCGCTGGCCCTCGGCGTAGAGCGTGTCGAAGGCGAGCGGGGATTTCCCCGAACCGGAGAGGCCCGTCACCACCACGATCTTCCCGCGCGGGATATCGAGGCTGATATTTTTGAGGTTGTGTTGGCGCGCGCCGACGACTCGTATAACGTCCATGATCGCCAGTATAGCATTTTGACTCTATCGAACAAGTGTACTATATGCAACTTTTATTGGGGGTCGATCGTCTGATATATGAAGCCGCCCAACTGTTTCCGGAAACAGTTGCGGCGGCCAGGGGGAAACATGAACCGTGAGGAAGTCCATTCAGCGTCCCTGTGCGAGAAACTGAGTGATGCGGACCTCGTTCGGGAAACGAAATTCCTTGCCGAGAGGACCAGGCGCAACGAGGTCCGTCTTCTGGAGCACCTCGCCGAGTTCGATGCCCGGCGGCTCTGTTTGGAGGAGGGCTACCGTTCTCTGTATGAATACTGCGTTTGCGCATTGGGGTTCGAGGAAGGCGAAGCCTATCGGCGCATACGCGTGGCGAGAGTCATCCGCGCTTTCCCCGAGGCTTTGACGGCGCTCGCGCAGAAGCGTGTCACCTCGTCGTCCTTGGTCGTGCTGTCTCCATGGCTGGAAAGAAAAAATGTGGCTGAATGGCTGAAGGCCGCAACCGGGAAGTCCAGGCGGGAGCTGGAGGCCTTGGTCGCGGCGCGTTACCCGCAGGCGCCCCAGCCCGATGCGGTCAGGAATCTCCCATCTTGTCCCGCGGTCGTTTCATGTGCACCGCCGGACGCGTGCGAGGTGGTTCCCGGATCATCCGGAGATGTGCCGGCGCCTTCTCCCGGCGACTGGGCGCCGCTGCCGGCCGCGCCGCCGCGTCTTGATTGGGGTTGGCAGCAATTATCGCCCGTGTCGTCCGACCGCGTTCGTGTCGGCTTTGACGCGGCTTCGATCGTCGCCCGATTGATTGAAAGAGTCCGGCAGATCCTGCGGCATAAGTATCCGGAAGGGCGGCTGGAGGACTTGATCCGTGAAGCGCTGGAAGCGTATCTCGACCGCAAGGACCCCCAAAGACGTCTGGAACTGAAGGCGGCGCGGGCCGAATGCGCGTCCGCGCCGCCTCCGGCCGAAAACGACGAGCGCCTTCCGACGCGATTTCTGCGCTCGTGGGCCGCGGGCCGCTACATCCCGGCCAAGGTCAAGAGCGCGGTCTGGGCGCGGGACGACGGGCGCTGCGCCTGGCGCGAGGAGGACGGAACGGTGTGCGGCTCGAAAGATTGGATCGAGTACGATCACCTCCGGCCGTTCGCCAAGGGAGGAAGATCGGGGGACGCGCGCAACATCCGGCTGCTCTGCCGCCAGCACACCCAGGCGGCCGCGGCGGCCGAGGGGCTCAGCGCCGGCCGGCTTCGCGACGGATGAGGGTGTCCCGGCGCCAGGACGGCCTCGGTTTAGGGAAGTCGAGCGTGTAATGCAGGCCGCGCGACTCCTTGCGGCGCATGGCCGAGGAGATGACCATCATCGCGACGTCGGCGATGTTGCGGAGCTCGACGACGTCGGGCGTGGGGAGGAAGTCCCAGTAGTACTCGGCGATCTCCCGCCGGAGAAGCTTGAGGCGGGCCCAGGCGCGCGCCAAGCGCTTGTCCGTGCGCACGATGCCCACGTAGTTCCACATGAGCCGCCGGATCTCATCCCAGTTCTGGGAGATGACGACGGCTTCGTCCGAGGTCACCGCGCGGCCGGGGTTCCACGGCTTGGCCGCGAAGGGCTTCGCGCGCGCCGGCGCTCCCGGCGCGGCGAGATGTTCGAAGAGGCGGTGCGCGAAGACGCAGCCCTCGAGGAGGGAATTCGAGGCCAGGCGGTTGGCGCCGTGAAGGCCGGTGTGCGCCGTCTCGCCCACGGCGTAGAGACGTGGCACCGAGGTCCGCCCGTTCGCATCGGTGTGCACGCCGCCGCAGAAGAAGTGGGCGGCCGGAACGGCGGGAATCGGGGACCGGGCCATATCGATGCCGAAGGACTTCACTTTTTCGTAGATGTTGGGGAAGCGCGCCTTCAAGAAGGCGCGCGAGCGGTGCGTCATGTCGAGATAGACGCATTCGTCGCCGGTGCGCTTGAGCTC
>JACQJQ010000014.1 GCA_016204945.1 Elusimicrobiota bacterium | reverse complement strand
GCCGAGGGATATCACGGCGGCCTCCGTCGTGCCGCCGCCGATATCGACGATAAAATTGCCGTGCGGCTCGGAAATCGGCAGGTCGGCGCCGATCGCGGCGGCCATCGGCTCCTCGATAAGAAACACGCGGCGAGCGCCCGCCTGCTCGGCGGACTCCTGGACGGCGCGGCGCTCCACTTCGGTTATGCCGGAGGGAATGCCGATGACGACGCGCGGGTGCAGCAGCGAACGCCGGTTGTGCACCTTGCGGATGAAGTACTTGATCATCTCCTGCGTCACTTCGAAGTCGGCGATGACTCCGTTGCGCAGCGGCCGCACCGCGATGATCGACGCGGGGGTGCGGCCAAGCATGCGCTTGGCCTCGGCGCCTATGGCAAGCACGCGGCGAGTCTCGCGATCAATGGCGACCACGGAGGGCTCCCGCAGCACGATTCCCTGGCCTTTGACGTAAACAAGGGTATTGGCCGTACCCAAGTCGATACCCATGTCGTTCGAGAACAGGCTGAAGAGGAAATCGAGCATTCCTGGCCTTATTTTACCTTAATTTCAGGAGACGAGCATGATCAATCCGAGCTTGGCGTTGTCGCCGATGCGCGGAGCGATCTTCAAGATGCGCGTGTAGCCGCCTGGGCGCTGCGCATACCGGGGCGCGAGGACTTCGAAGAGCTTCTTGTAGACGATCCTGTCCTGAATCTGGCGGCGCACCATGAAATGCTCGCCTTTCTTCGCGTTGGTGATGAGCTTTTCCGCGTACGGCCTGAGCTCCTTCGCCTTCGCGATGGTGGTCTCAATGCGCTCATGCTTGAACAGGCTCGTCGCCATGTTCCGAAGCAGCGCGCGGCGATGCGCGCTGGTGACTCCAAGCTGCCGACGACCGAGTGCTTTAGACGCCATGATTGACTCCTAATGATCCGGGCTCAGCCGAGCTGGCCGACCTGCATGCCCAGCGACAACCCCATGTCCTTCAGGCGGTCCTTGATCTCGTCCAGGGACTTTTTCCCGAAGTTCTTCACCGCAAGCAGCTCTTCATCGCGCTTGCCGACGAGTTCGCCGATGGTCCGAATGCGGGCGACCTTCAGGCAGTTCGACGCCCGCGACGACAACTCGATCATCTCGATCGGCTGATTCAATATTTCGCGCAGCTTCGGATCCAGGCCGGCGATGGAAACCGCGCCGCTCTCGGACGCGGAGCCGTCTGAAAGGCCTCCGGAAGCCGCCTGCTCCTCCTCGGGGATGAAGATGTTGAGCGATTCGCGCAGCAGCTTCGAGGACTGGATCAGCGCTTCGGCCGGATTCAGCGAGCCGTCCGTCCAAATTTCAAGAATCAGGCGGTCGTAGTCGGTCACCTGGCCGACCCGGGCGTTTTCAACGTCGTAATGAACCTTGACCACGGGCGAGAACAAGGCGTCGACGGGCAGGAAGCCGGCGGCCCACTGGTTCTGCTGGCGCAGTTCCTCGGCGGGGACGTAGCCGCGTCCCTTGGACACCTCGATCTCCATGTCGATCTTGCCGCCCGCCTCGAGATGCGCGATCACAAGGTCCTTGTTGACGACCTCGACATTCGCATTGCCCTGAATGTCCTTCGCCGTCACGACTCCTTCCTTGCTGACGGACAAGTAAACCGTTTCAGGGCCGTTCGAGAACAGCTTGACCCGCAGTTTCTTGAGGTTGAGAAGGACGTTCATGACGTCTTCCTTGACCCCGGGCAGCGCCTGATACTCATGCGTCGCCTTCTCGATGCGGACCGCGGTGACCGCGGAGCCCTCGAGTGACGAGAGCAGCACGCGGCGCAGCGCGTTGCCGACCGTATGTCCGTAGCCGCGCTCGTACGGCTCGGCGACGAACTTCGCGTAGCTGTCCGACATCGACTTCTCGTCAACCGACAGCTTCTGCGGCAGAATCAGTTCTTTATAAGCCATGTTCTTTATTTCTCCGGGATATGGATGGCGGTTAGCGCGAATAGTACTCGATGATCAGCTGATCGTTGATCGGGAAGGACGTTTCGCCGCGTTCGGGGATGCGGAGCACCTTCGCGGAGAACGCATCCTCGTTGAACTCCAGAAAGGCCGGGCGGTTGTTGAGCTTCTTGGACGTCTCCAAGCTCAGCTTGACGCCGACGTTCTCCTTCATCTTGGCGTTCACGGACACCACGCTGCCGGCCTTGACGGGATAGGATGGAATATCCACCACTTTGCCCCCGATCTTGACGTGGCCGTGCAGGACGAGCTGGCGCGCCGTCTTGATCGAAGTCGCCACGCCCATGCGGCGGATGATGTTGTCAAGGCGCAGCTCAAGGCCGCGCAGAAGGGCGTCGCCCGACGCCTCGCGCGAGGCCGTCGCGTTGGTGACCGCGCGCTCGAATGGGCGCTCGTTCATCTGGATCATGCGGCGAAGCTTCTGCTTCTCCCGCAGGCGGATCGAAAAGGCCGACGGCTTGCCCCGCTGAGGCTTCGCCATGCCCGGGATGCCCGGGCGCTTCTCGAGAACGCACTTCGTGTAGCACTTGTCGCCTTTGAGGAACAGCTTCTGCTGCTCGCGGCGGCACAGTTTGCAGACGGCGTCGGTATAGCGGGCCATAAAACTAGACTCTCCTCGCCTTAGGCGGACGACAGCCGTTGTGCGGCATCGGCGTGACATCCTTCAGGCTGATAACCATCAGACCGGCCGAGCCCAGCGAACGCACCGCGGTCTCGCGGCCCGGCCCGGGACCCTTGATGAATACGGCGACCTGCTTGACGCCGAGCTGAACGGCCCGATCGGCGACTTTCTTCGCCGTCACGCCGGCGGCGAAAGGCGTGCCCTTTTTCGTGCCCCGGAAACCCGAGCCGCCGGCAGTCGCCCAAATGAGCACGTCGCCGCGATCATCGGTCAAAGTCACGATCGTGTTGTTGAATGAGCACTGGATATGGACCTTCGCGAAGGTCACCGACTTCCAGGCCTTCTTGCGGGGTGCCGCCGAAGGGGCGGTCTTCGCCGCGGCGGGAGCGATTTTCTCGTCAGCCATGATATATTCTCCTAAAAAGCGTCCTCAGGCCTTGCCCGTGGGCGAGGCGGCCTTGCCCACGCCGACCGTCTTGCGGCGGCCCCGGCGGGTGCGCGCGTTCGACTTCGTGCGCTGTCCGCGGCACGGAAGGTTCCGCCGATGGCGATGGCCCCGGAATGAGCCGATCTCCGTGAGGCGAGCCATGTTCGCGAGGGTCTCGCGGCGCAATTCGCCTTCGACCTTGAAGTCCTTGAGCAGGAGGTTGTTGATGAGCACGACCTGCTCCTCCGTGAGATCCTTGACCCGGGTGCCGGGCTTGACCATGCCGTTGAGTTTCGCGATCACCACCTTGGAGCGGGTTTCCCCTATGCCGTAAAGGTATTGAAGCGCCACATCGATACGCTTGTTCTTGGGAAGATCGACTCCTGCCACACGCGCCATACTTTATTCTCCGTTTTTCCTTTCGTTCTTTGCGTTCAGCCTTGTCTCTGCTTGTGCTTCGGATTCGAGCACAACACTCGAACGACGCCGTTGCGCTTCACGATCTTGCACTTCTGGCAAATGGGTTTGACGCTCGCTCTGACTTTCATGTCGTTACTCCCGGTAGGTGATGCGTCCCCGAGTCAGATCGTAGGGGGACAATTCGATGCGGACTTTATCTCCGGGCAGGATTTTAATGTAGTGCATCCGCATCTTGCCGGAAATATGGGCCAAAACGATCTTGCCGGGAGCGATCTCGACGCGAAACATCGCGTTCGGGAGCGCTTCCAAAATTCGGCCCTCAACTTCGATTTTTTCTTCCTTCGTCATTTAAACCGTGGGGAGCGTGAGAATCTCGCAGCCGTCATCCGTGACCGCGACCGTATGCTCGAAGTGCGCGGACAGCTTCCCGTCCTTGGTTACGGCGGTCCAACCGTCACCGAGGGTCGCGACCTCGGGTCGGCCCATGTTCACCATCGGCTCAATGGCGATCGTCATGCCCGTCTTCAGGCGCGCGCCTGTGCCGGGCTTGCCGTAATTGGGAATCGGCGGCTCTTCGTGCAGAGCGCGGCCGATGCCGTGTCCGACGAACTCGCGGACCAAGGTGTAGCCGGCGGCCTCGGCGTGGGTCTGCACCGCCGAGCCGATGTCGCCGATGCGGCCTCCGTTTTTGACGGCCGCGATGCCCTTCTCCAGGGACTCGCGCGTCACCCGTATGAGTCGCTCCGCTTCCGGGGAAATCGCCCCGACGGGAACCGTCATGGCCGAGTCCGCGAACCAGCCGTCGATCATGCAGCCGAAGTCGAGGCCGACGATATCGGACTCCTTGAGAACGCGTTTATCAGAGGGAATGCCGTGCACCACCTCGCAGTTGATCGAAACGCAGATCACACCCGGGAATCCGTGATAGTTGAGAAACGCCGGGCTCGCTCCTCGCTTCTTGAGCTCCTCCCGGCAGATTTGGTCGATCTCGCCGGTGGTCATGCCGTGCCGGATCGCGCCCTTGAGCAGGACGAGGATATCGGCGACCACGACGCCGGCGGCGCGCATGATCGCCAGCTCCTCGCGATTCTTGATCTCGACGGCCTTGCTCATGAGCACGATCAGCGCCCCGCCTTGACGGATTCGATGACGGCCGACAGCGCGGCCTCGACCTTCTCCGGCGCCTGCGAGGCGTCCACCTCATGAAACGTCGTCTCGGATTTATAATACGCGACCAGCGGGTGGGTCAGGTCCTCGAACACCATTAAGCGCTTGGCCGCGGTGGCCTCGGAATCATCATCCCGCTGGACCACCTTGCCCGAGCACTTGTCGCAGACGCCGTCCGCTTTCGGCGGACGGCTCAGGACGTTGTATACCTCGCCGCAATTGGCGCAGATGCGGCGCGATGCCGCGCGGCGGATGGCCTCTTCTCTCGGCAGCGTGAGAAAGACCGTGAGATCCACGGAGGCGCCGACGCGCCCGAGCATCTCGGCGAGACCCCGGGCCTGCTCGATCGTGCGCGGAAAGCCGTCGAGCAGGTACTTGCCGCCGGTCTCGATTTTCCCCGCGACCATCTCGATGACGACCGAATCGGGGACAAGCCTGCCGTTTTTCAGGTAGTCCTGGGCCTTCAGGCCGATCGCGGTCTTTTGCGCGATCTCGGCGCGGAAAATATCGCCCGTGGCGAGATGCACGAATCCATACTTATCCGCCAGGCGCTTGGACTGCGTGCCCTTGCCCGAACCGGGGGAGCCGAGCAGGATGACGATCATTGGGCGACCCCGCTGCCGACGTTGAACCAGCGTCCCTGGATGCGGCCTTTCTTGAGGAAGCCCTCGTAGTGCCTCATGATCAAGTGCGCCTCGAGCTGGCCCATGGTATCGAGGGCTACGCCCACCGCGATCAGCAGCGACGTGCCGCCGAAGAAAAAGGGAACGCTGAACTCGCGCTTCATGATGTCCGGCAGGACCGCGATCGTGGCCACGAACAGCGCGCCGCCGAGGGTGATGCGCTCAAGAATCCATTCGATGTGCTTGGCCGTCGGCTCGCCGGGACGGATTCCCGGTATGAAACCCCCGGACTTTTTCATGTTTTCGGCGAGATCCACCGGGTTGATCGACACGGAATTATAGAAGTAGCAAAAGAAGATGATGAGCCCCGCGTACACGGCGTCGTAGACGTAGTTTCCGCCGCCGAAAAATCTCATCGCGCCCTCGGCCCAAGGCTGATTCGGCGTAAAAGTCACGATCGTGACCGGCACCGACAGCAAGGACAGCGCGAAGATGACCGCGATCACGCCGCTTTGGTCGACTTTAAGCGGCAGATAGCTCTGAGAGCCGCCGTACATCTTGCGGCCGACCATGCGCTTGGCGTATTGGACCGGAATCTTGCGCTGGGCCGTCTCGACCCACACGACGGAGACGACGACCGCCGCGAGCGCCGCGATGATCGCGAGGGCGGAAAACAAGTTGATCTCCTCGAGGCGGACGAGCTCAAAAAGGCTGTACGCCGCGGCCGGTATGCTCTCGACAATGCCGGTGAAAATCAGCAGCGAGACGCCGTTGCCGATGCCCTGCTCGGTCATCTGCTCGCCGAGCCACATGACGAAGATGGTGCCGGCCGTCATCGTCAGGACGGTCACGCAGTAGAACATCCAGGTCGGGTCGACGACGGTCGGCGTGCCGCCCGGAGCCTGCATCTTCGTGATCGCGATGGTCAGGCCGAAGGATTGGAAAACGGCGAGGAAAAGCGTGAGATACCGCGTGTAGCTGTTGAGCTTGCGGCGGCCGAGCTCGCCGTCCTTGGCCAGGCGGTCGAGGAAAGGCAGCACATGGGCGCCCTGCAGGAGGCTCATGATGATCGAGGCGTTGATGTAAGGAACCACCCCCATCGAGAAGATCGAAAAGCGCCCGAGGGCGCCGCCTGAGAACGTGTTAAGGAAGCCCAGCAGGCTGCTCTGCTGCGCGTTGAAGATGGCGCGGATGGCGTCGCCGTTGACGCCCGGGATCGGGATCGAGGCGCCAAGGCGGAAAATCGCGATCGCGCCGAGCGTGAACAGCACTCGCTTGCGGAGCTCCGGTACGTCGAAAATATCCCCGAGTCCGCGCATCTTAGGCTTTCGCGGCCTTGACGAGCTCGGCCTTGCCGCCGGCCTTCTCGATCTTTTCCTTGGCGCTGGCGGAGAAGCCGTGGGCGCTGACCTTAAGGGCGCGCTTGAGCTCGCCATCCGCGAGGATCTTCACCGGCTTGCGGCCCTTGATCAAGTTATGGATGCGCAGATCCTCGATCGTGATCTCGGCCTTATTCTTGAAAACGCGGTCGAGCGTGCCGAGATCGATCACCTGGTATACGGTCTTGAACAAGCCGTTCGTGAAGCCGCGCTTCGGGATGCGGCGGATCAGCGGCGTTTGGCCGCCCTCGAAGCCGACAAGCTTGCCGTCTCCCGAGCGGGACCGCTGCCCTTTCTGGCCGCGCGTCGCGGTCTGCCCGGTGCCGGAGCCCTCGCCCATGCCGAGGCGGATCGGGCGGCGGCGCGAGCCGGGAACGGGCTCGAGATTAGAGAGGGTGATCGTCTGGACTGGGGCTTTTGATTTGGACACTTTATTTCCCGCGGAGCTTGATGATGTCTTCCTTCGTGCGAAGGAGCTTGAGGGCCTCGAACGTCGCGCCGACCATGTTGAAGGCGTTCGACGAGCCGAGGCTCTTGGTGAGCACGTTCTTGACGCCGGCGGCCTCGAGGACCGCGCGCACGCCGCCGCCGGCGATGACTCCGGTGCCGGGGGTCGCGGGCTTCATCCAGACCTTGGCGGAGCCGAACTTGGCGACGATCTCATGAGGAATCGTGCCCTCTGGAACGATCGGGAATTTCACGAGCGCCTTGCGCGCATGCGCGTTGCCCTTCAGGATGGCGGCCTGCACGTCCTTGGCCTTGCCCATGCCGTAGCCGACCTGGCCGGCCGAGTCTCCGACGACGACGAGAGCGGAAAATGAGAATCGTTTGCCGCCCTTGACGACCTTGGCTACGCGATTGATCGTGACGACCGTTTCCTTGAACCCCCCCTCTTCCCGGGGGTTATCGCGCCGGCGCGGGCCGCGGGCGCCTCCGCGCCCGCGCTCGCCGCCGCGCTCGGGCCGCTCGACGGCCGCGGGAACGATGGGCTGCTGGGGAACCGTCGTGGTCGTTTCAGTACTCATTAGAAAATCTCCATGTCAAAACTCGAGGCCGCCGGCGCGAGCGGCATCGGCCAAGGCCTTGACCCGGCCATGATAGATGTACGCGCCCCGGTCGAACATGACCTTCTTGACGCCGGCCTTCACGGCTTTCGCGGCGATGCTCTCGCCGACTTTTTTCGCCGCCTCGACGCTCTTATGCGACTTCATCGCCTCGCGCAGGTCCTTGTCCAACGAGGACGCCGCGGCCAGGGTGACGCCGTGGTTGTCGTCGATGACCTGGGCGTAGATGTACTTGAGGCTGCGGTGCACCGTCAAGCGCGGCCGTTCGCCCCGATGCTCGAACAAGCGCTTGCGCGTGGCGGATTTTCTGAATTCGGAGCGAGCCCATTTGTTTTTCATGGCCTACTTCTTGCCTCCCGCGCCGGCGCCGGCGCCGGCGGCGGTCTTGCCCGCCTTCTTGCGCACGTATTCGCCTTGATAGCGGATGCCCGTCCCCTTGTAGGGCTCGGGCTTGCGCAGCTCGCGAATATCCGCGGCCGCGGCGCCGACCGCGTCCTTGCTCACGCCGGATACGGTGAGCAGGGTTTTTTTCGCGTCGACCGAAACCGTCACGCCCTTCGGGGCCTCGAACACGACGGGGTGGGATTTCCCCAGCGCGAGCGTGAGTTTCTGCCCCGCGATCTCGGCGCGGAAGCCGAGGCCGTGAATCTCGAGGACCTTCGAATAGCCGACGGCCACGCCTTGAACGAGATTATGTAGGCGGGCGCGAGTCATGCCCCAGATCGCGGAAGCGTCGCGGGCCGCCGCGATGTCCGCGGACAGCACGATTTCTTTTTCCTTGACCTCGGCCTTGACGTAGGGGTGAAT
Source organism: Elusimicrobiota bacterium (assembly GCA_016204945.1). Classification (GTDB taxonomy): domain Bacteria; phylum Elusimicrobiota; class Elusimicrobia; order UBA1565; family UBA9628; genus GWA2-66-18. The sequence goes on along the minus strand of JACQJQ010000014.1, from coordinate 7,676 downwards.
GGCCTCTCTGAGCTCCCCCTTGGGCCCCTTGGCGACGACGACTCCGCCCTCCAGCTTGACTTGGACGCCGTTGGGGATGACGACGGGCTGTTTTCCGATTCGTGACATGTTAGATCACCACACCTGGCAGAGAACTTCGCCGCCGACTTTTTTTTCCTTCGCCATGGCGTCGGTCATCACGCCCTGGGACGTGGACATGATCGTCACCGAGAACCCTCCGCGCGAATGCGGAATGCCGTCGTGCGGACGATAAATCCGAAGACCGGGCTTTGACACGCGCTTGATCCCGCGGATGACGGCCTCCTTGGTCGGTGAATACTTCAAGAACACGCGGATCGTGCCGCGCTTGTTGGTTCCGTTGTGCAGCGTCTTGAAGTTGGCGATGAACCCCTCCTCCTTCAAAACGCGCACGACCTCCATCTTCATCTTCGACATGGGAACGTCGACGCGGTCCTTCTGCCGGATGTTGGAGTTGCGGATGCGAGTGAGCAAGTCGGCGATGGGGTCCATGATTACCTTACCACGAGGATTTTTTAATGCCCGGCAGGAGGCCCTGGTGGGCCATTTTCCGGAAGCACATGCGGCACAGGCCGAAATCGCGATAGAACGCGCGAGGACGGCCGCAGATCTGGCATCGATTCCGATGCCGCGTGGAGAACTTAGGCGTCTTGGTCATCTTGGCGCGCCATGCGGTGGTGGCCATAACTTAATTTCTCCCCGGGCGAACGGCTTGTTCCGGCGTCTTGAACGGCATCCCGAGCTCCTTGAGGAGCGCGAGACTGAGCTCGTCTTTCCCGCCGTCGATCACGAACGAGATATTCATCCCGCGCTGCACTGGAACGCGTTCGGATTTTATTTCCGGGAAAATAAGCTGCTCCTTGAGCCCGAGGTTGAAGTTGCCGCCGCCGTCGAAGCCCTTGGGCTCGAGACCGCGGAAGTCCCGTATGCGCGGAATCGAGACGGCGATAAGCCGGTCGAGAAATTCCCACATGCGGTCGCCCCGAAGGGTGACGCGCACGCCGATCGGCATGCCCTGACGCAGCTTGAAGTTGGAAATCGACTTCGTGGCCTTGCGGACCTGCGGCCACTGACCGGTGATCAGCGCCAGTTCTTCGCGGGCCGAATCCAGCATCTGAACGTTGTCGCGGGCCTCGGAGACGCCGACGTTGAGCACGATCTTGCGCAAGCTCGGAACCTCGTGCGGGTTCGTCATTCCGTGCTTTTCCATGAACGCGGGAATCACGTTCTCGCGGTAATGCGCCTTGAGCCGCGGCGTCGGGTGCGCCGTCTCGCGCCCATCCTGGTTCAGCTCGAACGCCGGGCCCGCCTTGGCGGCGGCCTGCTTCTCGAGGCCCGCCTTCTTGGCGGCCTGGGCCGCCTTATGGGCCGCGGCCTTCGCTTTGTCGTCTTTTGTCTTTTCAGCCATTATTCTATACCTGCTTAAACGATGGTCTCGCCGGACTTGACCGCCACGCGGGATTTGTCTCCGTTCGCGGCGGTTTTGACGCGGACGCGCGTGGGCTTGCTGGTCTTCGGATCGACGAGCATGACGTTGCTCAGGGACAGCGGGGCCTCAATTTTCGTGATGCCGCCCGGATCCGTCTGCGTCGGCTTCTTGTGCTTCGTCACCATATTGACCCTGGCGATCAGCACGCGGGCGGGAGTAAACGCGTCGCCGGCGATGAGCTCGAGCACCTCGCCGGTTTTTCCTTTGTCCTTGCCGGAAATTACGACGACCTTATCCTTCCTCTTGATCTTCAACTTCATGTTAGACGACCTCCGGAGCAAGGGACACGATCTTCAGGAACTCCTTATCGCGCAGTTCGCGCGCCACGGGCCCGAAGACCCGGGTGCCCTTCGGCTCGTTCTTGTCGTCGATCAGGCACGCGGCGTTGTCGTCGAATGAGACATGGGACCCGTCGGCCCGGCGCAGGTTGCGCTTGACGCGCACCACGACCGCCTTGACGACCGTCCCTTTTTTGATCGCGCCGTTGGGCAGGGCATCCACGACGGAGCATACGATGATGTCCCCCAGCGAGGCATAGCGGCGATATGAGCCGCCCATCACATGGAAGCACTGAAGGCGGCGCGCGCCGGAATTATCCGCGACGTTGACCATCGTGCGAAGCTGGATCATTTGACATCTCCCGAACCCTTCGGCGCGGCCTTGACGACGCGCACGATGCGCCAGCGCTTCAACTTGGACAGGGGCCTCGTGCTGGCGATCTCCACGATGTCGCCTTCGCGGGCTTCGTTGTTCTCGTCGTGGGCATGGAACTTCTTGGACTTCTTCATGATCTTCTCATAGAAGGGGTGCCGGACGGAGCGGGACACGCGGACGACGCGGGTCTTGCTCATCTTGTCGGACACGACAACGCCTTCAAGAGACTTGCGGTTGCCGCGATCGGACATCTCGGCGGGAGCGGCGGCGATCTTTGTCACTTCGCGGCCTCCTTTCGGAAAATATGGGTCTTGAGGCGCGCGATCTCGCGGCGGAGATGGCGCAGCTCCATCGGATTCTTCAGGGGGGCGACGTTATGCTGAAACGCGAGCTTCGCGCGCTTCTCAAGCGCGGTCCGCAGCTTGTTTTTAAGCTCCATCGGGCTCAGAACGGCCCCGTCTTGCGTAGCGGTTTTATTCTTCTTGTCGGCCATAGGTTTAAATGTGCTCGCGGGCGACGAACTTGGTGGTGATCGGCAGCTTGTACGAAGCCATCTTCAAGGCCTTCTTAGCCTCGTCAAGCGTCAAGCCCCCGACCTCGAAAAGCATCCGGCCGGGCCGCACGACGGCGGCCCAATGGTCCGGAGCCCCCTTGCCTTTGCCCATGCGGGTCTCGGCGGGATGCTTCGTAATGGCCTTGTCGGGGAAGATGCGGACCCACAGCTTGCCGCCTTTCTTGAGATGGCGGCTTATGGTCACGCGGCTCGCCTCGATCTGGCGCGCCGTGACCCACTTGGGCTCCAGCGCCTTGAGGCCGAACTCGCCGAACGCGAGGCTGACGCCCCGTTTCGCGGGCCCCTTGATGCGGGGATGCGAGTGCGGCTTGCGATACTTAACGCGCTTCGGCATCAGCATCTCAGCGCCCTCCCTCGGGCGCCGGCGCGGGCGCCGACGGCGTCTCCCCGCTTTCGATGGACATCGCGGCCGCGACGAGCGCCGCCTCTTTTTTCGCCATCATCTGCAGCTCCTTCAAGGACTTCACGAAGTGCTGCTTCTTGAAGATCCAAACCTTCACGCCGATGAGGCCGGCGTGCGTCATGGCCTCGGCCGTGCCGTAGTCGACATCGGCGGCGAAAGTATGCAGGGGCACGCGCCCCTCGCGCTGCCACTCCCGGCGCGAAATCTCGGCGCCATTGACGCGCCCCGAAATCATGACCTTGATGCCGAGGGCGCCGGACTGGATCGTGCGCTCCATGGCGCGGCGCATGGCGCGGCGATGGGCGATGCGCTTCTCCAGCTGAACCGCGATCGAATCCGCGACGAGGCGGCTGTCAAGCTCCGGGTCCTTGATCTCCATGACGTTGACGTACGTCTTGCGGGAGGTCATGGCCTCGACGTTTTTCCTAAGAGCCTCGATATCGGCCCCCTTCTTCCCGATCACGACGCCGGGCCGGGCCGTGTGGATGTTGACGCGCAGGTACGAACCGGCGCGCTCGATGCCCACCCAGCTGACCGCGGCCATCCTGAAGGCCTTGCGGACCAGATTGCGGATCTTGAAGTCCTCGCCGATCAGGGCAGGAGCGTCCTTGGTGGAGAACCACTTGGACTGCCAATCGTGAATATAACCGAGGCGAAGCGCGTTCGGATGGATCTTATTTCCCATGGGGATTACTTTCCTTTGCCGACGACGCGCTCATCGCTGACGATGACGGTCAAGTGGCAGACTTTTCGCTTGAAGGTGTAGGAGCGGCCCTGCGGAGCGGGCAGCATCCTCTTCATGTTCCCCATCGGGCCCATCGTGGACCAGCAGGACTTGATGTAGACCTTTTCGGGATCGACCGGGCGGCCGCTCTTCGAGGCCCGGTCGACGAGGTTCGCCGCGGCGGAACGAACGGCCTTCCCGACCATCGTCGAACAGACGCGCGGCATCATCGGAAGGATCCGCTCGGCCTCAAAAACGGACTTGCCGCGGATTTCCTTGAGGACTTGCCCGACCTTGCGCGTGCCGTAACGTTGAAACCGTGAATGTGCTGTCGCTTCCATGTTGATTCTCTTTATTCCTCAGGTCTTGGCGTCCGCTTCCTTGTGCGTCCCGCCATGATTCTTAAAAAAGCGGGTAAAGGAGAATTCGCCGAGCTTGTGGCCGACCATCTGCTCATTGATGTAGACCGGCAAAAATTTGCGGCCGTTGTGGACCGAAAAAGTGTGCCCGACGAACTCGGGCGTGATCGTGCAGCGGCGCGCCCAGGTCTTGATCGGCTTTTTTTCGCCGGCCGTATTCTGCTTTTGAACCTTCTTGAGGAGGCTCGCCTCGACGTAAGGCCCTTTTTTGGTGGATCGGCTCATGGTCTCGCTATTCCTCTTCTTTATCCCGCGTGCTGCGCCGATCGGCGCCGGTCTGAGACGATCATCCAGCCCCAAACCTTCTTTTTGTTGCGGGTCTTAAAGCCCTTTGAAAGCTGATTCCAGGGGGAACGGGGGTGGTTGTTGCCCTTGGACTTGCCGCGGCCGCCGCCGAGCGGATGGTCGGTCGCGTTCATCGCGCCGCCGCGAACCGTCGGGCGGATTCCGAGGTGGCGATTGCGGCCGGCCTTGCCGAGCGTGATCGTGTTATGCTCGGTATTGCCGACCTGGCCGATCGTCGCATAGCACGCGTCGGGAACCATCCGGACCTCGCCCGACGGCATCTTGATCTGGGCATACCCGCCGTCCTTGGCCATCAGCTGGGCTTGGGCGCCGGCCGAGCGCATCATCTGCGCGCCCTTGCCCGGATTCAGCTCCACGCAATGGACGAACGTGCCTTCGGGAATCCTGATGAGCGGGAGGGCGTTGCCCAGCTTGATCTCCGCCTCGGGCCCGCTCATGATCGGATCGCCGACCTTGAGCCCGGCGGGCTGCACGATGTAGCGCTTCTCGCCGTCCGCGTAGTTGACGAGGCAAATACGGGCCGAACGATTCGGATCGTATTCGACCGAAACGACCTTGCCCGGAACGCCGGCCTTGTCGAAGCGCTTGAAATCTATCGCGCGGAATGCGCGCTTGTGTCCCCCGCCCTGGTGGCGGACCATGATCATGCCGGTATTATTGCGGCCGCCCTTGCGCGTCAGCTTCGACACCAGGCTTTTTTCGGGAACATTGGTGCTGACGTCCGAGTAGTCCTGGGACGTCATTCCGCGGCGCGAAGGGGTGTACGGCTTGTAGGACTTGATTGCCATGGGAATCCTCTCTAGGCGGCCGTCGCGAAATCGATTTTCTGGCCCTTGGCGACCGTCACGATCGCCTTCTTCCAGTCCGGGCGCATTCCTCCGCCGCGGCCGAACCGGCGGAACTTGCCGGGAACGACCATCGTGCGGATCTTCTCGACCTCGACCTTGAACAGCGTCTCGACGGCGCGCTTGATGTCCGTCTTCGACGCGTCAGGGGCGGCCTCGAAGAGATACTGGTTGTACTTCTCCTGAACGCCGGTGCCGCGCTCGGTCAGAAGGGGCCGGACCAGGATTTCATGAAGAGCTTTATCGGACATCGTCGTACTCCCTCAGTTCCAGCGCGCGCCGAGCTTCTCAAGCGCGGGCTGCGTGATCACGAGCTTTTTGCAGTACAGGACCTCGTAGGCGTTGACGTCCGCCGCAAGGCGGATCGCCACGGTCGGGATATTCCTTCCGGCGCGAGCCAGGCCCGGGTTCGGGGCGTCCAAGACGAGCAGGGTCCTTCCCTCGCAGCCGAGCTTGCTGAGCGCCGCGGCGAACAGCTTGGTCTTCGGCTCCTTGATCGAAAATTCCTTCAGGCAGATCAGGCCGCCGTCCTGCGCGCGGGCCGACAGGGCCTGGGCGAGGGCGAGCTTCGCCTTCTGGCGAGGATAATCCAAACGAGCGCCCCGGCCCATGCGCGGGCCATGGATGATCGCGCCGTGGCGCCACAGGCCGGATCGGGTCGAACCCGCGCGGGCGCGGCCGGTTCCCTTCTGCTTCCAGGGCTTGCGGCCCCCGCCCGACACCGTCGTGCGGCTCTTGGTGTTCGAAGTCCACGCGCGCTGATTCGCGAGATAGATGGTGACGAACTCGTGCAGGAAGCGGCGCTGGGGCTTGAGTCCGAAAATGGGCTCGGCGAGCGCGACCGAGCCGACCTCCTTGCCGCTGACGTCGATGATCTTGGCATCCATTGCGATATCTCCGGCCTACTTCTTGGCCGCGCCGGGCTTGGCGGCGGCCTTGATGATGTTGCCCATCTTGTCCTTCTTGACCGCGGACCTGACGGGCTCGACGCGCACCTTCTTGCTCTTGACGGTCTCGAAGATCGTCACGAGGCCGCCGCGGGGGCCGGGAACGGCGCCGGCGAGATAGATCAAGTGCTTTTCGGCGTCAACGGCGACAACCTCGATTTTAATGGTGGAAGTCGCGACGTTGCCCATGTGGCCCGCCATGCGCTGGCCGGGCATGACGCGGCCGAGGGAGCGGCGGGAAGCCAACGATCCCGGCGATCGCTTCTTGTCCGACGCCCCGTGAGAGGCTGGCAGGCCCCTGAAATTGTGGCGCTTCATGACGCCGGCGAAGCCCTTCCCCTTGCAGACGCCCTGAACGTCGACGTAATCTCCGGTCTTGAACGCGGCCTCGACGGTGACGGTCTGGCCGGCCTCGAGGCCGGCCAGATTGGCAGCGCGAATCTCGCGCACGTGCTTGGCGGGCGCGATGCCGGCGGCCTTGAACTGGCCGAGCTCGGATTTGTCGCAAGACTTCTCCCTGCGCGCGCCGAAGCCGAGCTGCACCGCGTCATAGCCGTCCTTGGATCCGGCGGTCTTGACCCGCAAAACCGGGCACGGCCCCGCCTTGACGATGGTAACGCCGTAGAGATTGCGGTCCTTGGGGTGGAACATCTGCGTCATGCCGATCTTCTCGCCCAGGATGGCGCGAAACGTGGCGGGAGCCTTTTTGACCCCGTCACTCGCAACCGTCGATTCAGTCGTCTGCTGCTCGCTCATAGTTTCTTCCTAAAAATAAACGAAAAAGACGCCTCACAGCTGGAAAGCCCGGAAAAGGCCGTCCGCCAAGCCTGGCTAGAGCTTGATTTCGACGTCGACTCCGGCGGGCAAATCGAGCTTCATGAGCTCATCAACCGTCTTCGAGGTCGTGCTGTTGAGCTCGATAAGACGCTTATGGATTCTCATCTCGAACTGCTCGCGCGACTTTTTATCGACGTGCGGAGACCGCAGCACGGTGTACTTCTTGATGTGCGTCGGCAACAAAATGGGGCCGGAAACGACAGCTCCCGTTCGCTGGGCCGTCTCGACTATCTTCCCGACGCTGGCGTCCAAGACGCGGTGGTCGTAAGCGCGAAGGCGGATGCGGATTCTTTGCTGCGGATTGTTGGTCTCGGCCATATTATACCTTATTCCTGGGACGATTTAGCTAATAATGTCGGCGACGACGCCGGCGCCGACGGTATGGCCGCCTTCGCGAACGGCGAAGCGCAGGCCCTTCTCCATCGCGATCGGCGCGATCAGCTCGCACTCGATGTCGATG
>JACQJQ010000232.1 GCA_016204945.1 Elusimicrobiota bacterium | reverse complement strand
CTCCTGCATGCCATGCAGGCGCTCTCCCAGCTGAGCTAAAGGCCCAAAACGCTGTTTTGTCAACGCTTGCCGGCGTTGGCGTTGCGGCTAGAGTTGACCAGGAACAAGCCCGCGAACCGAGGGCTCATTAGGATCTCCCTCGGCTCTCCTGATTTTGATTTTACAATATAGAGCAGACCTTGCTCAAGGTTAACGTTTTCCCACCGAGACCGGGCTCATTTGCGGCAGAAACTCCATGGCCCCGTGCGCGGGTTTACTTTTTTGGAATCCGGGGCTACACTCGATGATCGCCAAGGGCCCGCATGGGCGGCCCTCGCGAGTGATTTTCCCATGTTCAATATCAACTGGACGAACAAAACGAAGATCGCGTCCATTTTCGAGATCACCCAAGCCCGGAGCGAGCTTTTGGACGCGAATCCGTCCGTCCCGATAACCCCGCCGGAAAGCTTTCGATTCGACGCCAACGGCGGCGAGCGCGATCGGATTCAAAGCCGGTAAAAGCGCTTCCAATCAAGACGGCTCAGATGAATCTGCCTCGGCTGCCGGTCCGCGGTCTGCGGCCCGCCGTTCACCGTGATGACGTCATGATCGAGGTCTTGGAGGGCTTGCAGATCGTCGAGCCCATGGCTCCAACCGGCCCATCGCTCCCGCCGAAGGTCCAGCACCGTCAAATAGGTGTCCAGTCTTCTGGGGCGGCGGCCCGGCCAGCCTCCCGTTTCTTGGCACCTGGAAATAAACGCCCGTGCGCCGTCACTGCTCCATCGCACGCTTTCCTCGCCCCAGTGCCAATAGACGGCGCCGCCTCCCTTCAAGATTCGCCGCGGATTGCGTTTGTCCTTGAAAACGGCCAGGCGACCCGCCGAGCCGGCGAGGCTGATCTCGCCGATGTGGTAGAAAACGACGCAGGCGTCACCGTCCGGCGACTCGAAGACCTCCTCGGTCAGATGGAATTTGGCGCGCCGGCGCCATCCCCACCAGCCGTAAAGACCTCGAAAATCGATTTTCCAGCCCTTCATGGCGAGACCCGCGTCGATTCCCGCGTCCAAACGGGGTCACTCGACCGTCGCCGCGCGCGGGGCGAGCAAGGCGGGCAGACGCTCGCAGAACTCGAGCTCGGCCGGAAACATCTCCTGGAGCGGCAGGTCCGCGAGCCCGCGCCAGAACAGCTCGAGCACGTCCTCGCCGTTGCCGCTCAAGCGCAGCTCGCCGGAGACCCGCTCCACGAGCCAATAGACGGACACGATCTGGATCGGCGCCTGCGTGGAGAGGTGCGCCTCCAGGCTCGCGTGCAGGATCCGGACGGGCTTGACGACCAGGCCGGTCTCCTCGGCGAACTCGCGGCGCAGGGCGTCGCCGGGAGCCTCCTCGATCTCCACGCCGCCGCCGGGAAAATTGATGAAGGTCTTGGGGCCGAAGCGCGAGCGCGTGAGCAGGACGCGCTCGCCCTCGCGCAGGACGCCGTAGATGCGGCAGGAGAACTTCCTCACGGGTTGCCGTCGAGGTAGGCGACGACGGCGGATTTGGCGTCGCCGAGCAGGGGGTCGCCGTCGCCGACGAGCAGGTGGTCGAAGTCGTAGGTCCGCAGGAGCTCGAGCGACTTCTTGAGCCCCGGGGGATCGGCCTGCTTGTCGAGCGGCACGGTTCCGAGCTTGCCGTAGGGCGCGATCAAAGCGTCCCCGACCAGAAAAAGCCGCCGCGGCGGCCAGTACAGCGCGATCTCCCCCGGCGTCTTGCCGGGCAGATGCACGCAAACGAGGCCGTGGATCGAGTCCCCGTTCTTGACCGTCTGCGCGGACGCGACGGCGGCCCCCTCGGCTTCAGCCTCATGGAGGATCGTCGGGATCTTCCAGCGCTTGAGCGCCGACTCGCGCTCGCGCAGGTGATGGCGGTTGGTGATCACGAGCGCGTCGGGCCTGAGGCCCGCGGCCTCGATATAGGCCAGATCGTCGGCCGAGAACGCGACGGGATCGACGATGACCGTCCCCTCGGAGGTCCGCAGGATGTGGCCGTTGAAGTTGAACTTCTTGTCCGGACTGAAGGCGGACCAGGCGTACGCGCCTTCGACGAGTTGGATCATAAAAATGCACGAGGGGGGACTCGAACCCCCAAACCCTTTCGGGCGTACGCACCTCAAGCGTATGTGTCTGCCAGTTCCACCACCCGTGCGCGGGTTTGCTGCTTTTTACTTCGAGGTTTTCTCTGCGGCCGGCTTTTGCGCCGGCGCGATCGGCTTGTAGGCGTCGGCCGCCGCCTGGGACGACGGCCCGGACGGGGCCGGAGCCGCGGCCGGCGCCGCCGCCGGAATCGGCGCGGGCATGGACGGAGTCCTCGAGGTCACGCTCGACATGCCGGTCCGATCCGAGAGAAGCGTCAGGAAAAGCGAGGTGAAGGCGAACGTCGCGGCCAAGCCGCCGGTGAACTTCTTCATGAAGCTGGAGCCGCTCGGCGTGTTGATCAGCGAGTCTCCCCCGCCCCCGAACATCGACAGGCCGGCGCCGCGCCCGGTCTGCAGGAGCACGAACAAGATCATGCCGAAGCAGGCGATAACATGGATCGTCAGCAGAAAGTGGTACATGGAAGCCTGATTATACCTATTTTCAGGATGCGAGCGCGGCCAATCCCGGCAGGGTCTTGCCCTCGAGCAGCTCGAGGCTCGCGCCTCCGCCCGTCGAGCAGTGGCTCATCTTGCCCGCCAGGCCCGCCTTGGCCAGGACGGAGAGGCTGTCGCCGCCGCCCACGATCGTGGTCGCCCCCCGGCTCGTCGCCTCGGCCATGGCCTTGGCCACGGCGCGGCTGCCGTGGGAGAACGACGGCATCTCGAAGATGCCCATCGGGCCGTTCCAGAAGATCGTCTGCGCCTTCGCGATGCGCTCGACGAAGAACTCGATCGTGTGCGGGCCGATATCCACGCCGATCATGTCGGGCGGAATCGCCATCGCCTGGGTCGCGACCGCCGCCCCGTCCTCCCGGATCTCGCGCACGACCAGGTGGTCGGCGGGCAGCAAGCATTCGACTTTCTTGTTGTAGGCCTTCTCGATCACGGCCTTGGCGGCGTCGATCTGGTCCTTCTCGAGCAGGGACTTGCCGATATTGATGCCCTGCGCGGCGAGGAAGGTGTAAGCCATGGCGCCCCCGATGAGCAGCGAGTCCACCCGCTCCAGGAGCTTGTCGAGCACGGCGAGCTTGTCGGAGACCTTGGCGCCGCCGATGACCGCGAGGAACGGACGCTGGGGGTTGCCGATCACCCGGTCGAGGAACTCGAGCTCGCGCTGGACGAGGAAGCCGATCGCGCCGGGCAGGTGCCTGGTCACCCCCGCCGTCGAGGCGTGCGCGCGGTGCAGGGCGCCGAAGGCGTCCTGGATGAAAAGCTCCCCGTTCCTGGCGAGCGCCTTCGCGAAGGCCGGGTCGTTAGCCTCCTCCTCGGCGTGGAAACGGAGGTTCTCAAGGAGAAGGACCTCTCCCGGCTTCAAGGCCGCGGCGGCCTTTTCGGCGGAGGGGCCCACGCAGTCGTCCGCGAACGCGACCGGACGCTTGAGCAGCTTCGCCAGCTCCGCCGCGACGGGCCGCAAGGAATACTTCGCCTCGACCTTCCCCTTGGGGCGGCCGAGATGCGCGACCAGGACGACCTTGGCGCCCTCCGCGATCAGGTGCTCGAGAGTCTTGAGCGTCTCGCGGATGCGGGAATTATCCTCGATCCGGGAGCCCTTCATCGGGACGTTATAATCGACGCGGACCAGCGCGCGCCTGCCCTTGACGGCCATATCCTGGAGGCGCTTGAGCTTGAGAGCCGGCTTGTCGGTCATGGGTCAGTAGATGTTCTTGCCCATCGCGGAGGCGATGAGCTCGGAGGCCAGGACGGCGGTCGCGTTCTGCGTGTCCTCGAGCGGGTTGACCTCGACGAGGTCGAGCCCGATCATGCGCTCGGAGTCGGCGCACAGCTCCATGAGCAGGTGCGACTCGCGGTAGGTGAGGCCGCCGCGCTTGATCGTGCCGGTTCCCGGGGCGTTGCCCGGGTCCACGGAGTCGATGTCGAAGCTCAGATGGAAACCCGCGGTGCCGTCGCTCGCCATGTCGATGGCCTGCTCGGTCACCACGCCCATGCCGTAGCGGTCGATCTCCTGCATCGAAAACACGCGGATTCCCGATTTACGGATGTTGACGGCCTCCGCGCGGTCCACGTCGCGGATGCCGAGGAGGACGACGTTGCGCGGATCGACCTTCGGCGAAAACCCCCCGAGGCGCGCGAAGTCCTTGTGGCCCATGCCCAGCAGGTGGGCCAGAGGCATGCCGTGCACGTTACCGGTGGGGGAGGACTCCGGCGTGTTGATGTCGGCGTGCGCGTCCACCCAGATCAGGCCGACCTTGCGCCCCTTGTCGCGGAACGCGCGCGCCACCCCAGAGACGGAGCCGACGGCCAGCGAATGGTCCCCGCCGAGCGTGATCGGAATCGAGCCGTTGGCCACGGCCTCGTAGGTCTGCTTCTCGAGGCTCTGGCAGACCTTCAGGATGGCCGCGCCGTTCTTGAGCTTGCCCTTCGAGGCGGCCTTGATCTTCGGCACGGGCAGGTCGCCGGCGTCGGTGATCTCGAGGCCCAGCGCCTCGAGCCCCTCGATGAGGTTCGCCCGCCGCACCGCGGCGGGGCCGCCCGAGGCGCCCTTTTTGGAGGCGCCGTAGTCCAGAGGGACGCCGATGACCGTCGCGTGCCGCTTTTTCACGCGCTCCGGTTAGGCGGCCACGGCCGACTTCTTGGCGATGTACGCGACCAGGTCCACGACGCGGTTCGAGTAGCCCCACTCGTTGTCGTACCAGCCGAACACCTTCACGAGAGTGCCGTCGATGACGTCGGTGAGGGTCGCGTCGAACACGGAGCTGTGCGCGTTGCCCATCACGTCGCGCGACACGATCTGGTCCTCGTTGTACTGGAGAAAGCCCTTGAGCTTGCCGGACGCCGCGGCCCTCTTGAACGCCTCGTTGACGGCCTCCTTCGTGACGGGCTTGTCGACGACGACCGTCAGGTCCACGATGGAGACGTCCTGGACCGGCACGCGGATCGCGCAGCCGTTGAGCTTGCCCTTGAGCCGCGGAAGCACGAGGCCGATCGCCTTCGCCGCGCCCGTCGAGGACGGGATCATCGAGACCGCGGCCGCGCGAGCGCGGCGCAGATCGGTGTGGCGCTGATCGAGCAGGTTCTGGTCGTTGGTGTAGGCGTGAACCGTGGTCATCAGGCCGGACTTGACGCCGAAGGCCTCATCGAGGACCTTGCCCAGCGGGGCGAGCGCGTTCGTCGTGCAGGAGGCGTTCGAGATCACGGTATGCCGGGCCGGATCGTATAGCTCGTTGTTGATGCCCATGCAGACGGTGATGTCCTCGCCCTTGGCGGGAGCGGAGATCACGACCTTCTTGGCGCCGCCCGCGAGATGACCCTTGGCCTTCTCGGCGTCGGTGAAGAGACCGGTGGACTCGATGACGATCTCGACGCCGACCGAGGACCAAGGGAGCTTCGCGGGGTCCTTCTCGGCGAACACCTTGATGAGGCGCCCGTCGATCTTCAGGTCGTTGCCGACGGCTTCGACGGTGCCCGGGTACGGGCCGAACGTCGAGTCGTATTTGAAGAGGTTCGCGTTCATCTTCGCGTCCGTCAAATCGTTGATCGCGACGACCTGGATGTCCGGATTCTTGAGGGAGGCGCGCATGACGAGGCGCCCGATGCGTCCGAAACCGTTGATGCCGACTTTAATGGCCATGATGAGACCTCCGGGAGCCGGACCGACGCCGGCCGAGGCCTGATCCTAGCGTTTTTGACGCGCTTTTTCCACATCCGGAGGGTGGCGGCGATGAAACTTTCCTGCTACCCTAATCGTATGAAGGGTATGACGTTCCGATATGATGCCGTCATCGTCAAGGAAGGCCGGGGATACTGGGCGTATCTTCCCGACCTGCCCGGCGTTTACGGCGTCGGTCGGACGCCTGCCGCGGCGAAAAAAGACCTAAAAGAGGCTCTCCAGCTCTATCTCGAGGTCTGCCGCGAAGACGGCGAACTCCCCCCTCGTCCCCTTCATCGCGTCGTCGACATGGGCGAGGTAACGGCGACCGTTTAACGTGCCGGTCACTTCGAAAGACCTCGTCCGTTTTTTGAAACGGAAAGGCTGGATCGAGAGACGGCAGAAAGGTTCGCATCTGATCATGACCCACGAAGAAGCGCAGCGGCACTTGTCGATCCCGATGCACCAGCGAGATCTTCACAAAGGTCTTCTGCTCCGGATACTCAAACTCGCCGGACATGCCTTGGAAGATCTCCGCTAGGAGCGGCGCCGATCAGTTCGTCAGCGCTTTCGAGGCGATCGCGGCCTGGGCCGCCGCCAGCCGCGCGATCGGCACGCGGTAGGGCGAGCAGGAGACGTAGCCCAGGCCGGCGTCGTGGAAGAACCGGATCGAGGCGGGGTCGCCCCCGTGCTCGCCGCACACGCCGATCTTCAGCGTCGGGCGCGACTTGCGGCCATCCTCGACGGCCATGCGCACGAGGCGCCCGACTCCGGAGCGGTCGAGCGTGCGGAACGGATCCGCGTCGAGCAGCCCCATCTCCAGATATTCGCCGATGTAGCGCCCGTAGTCGTCGCGCGAGTAGCCGAGCGCCATCTGCGTGAGGTCGTTCGTGCCGAACGAGAAGAATTCCGCCTCCTCCGCGATCTCCCCCGCGGTGAGCGCCGCGCGCGGCACCTCGATCATGGCCCCCACCTTGTACTCGATGCAGAAGCCGTAGCTCTCGAAGAGCTCGGCCGCCACCCTCTCTACGATCCGGCGCTGATCGCCGAGCTCGGCGGCGTGGCCGGCGAGCGGGACCATGATCTCCGGGCTTACCCGCGAGCCGTCGCGGGCCACCTCGCAGGCCGCGGCGAGGAT
>JACQJQ010000223.1 GCA_016204945.1 Elusimicrobiota bacterium | reverse complement strand
TTGTAGATCTTCCCGACCTCGGGCACGATGGAGAGGGCCTCGACCTCGGCCTTGGCCTGGTCGACGCCCGTCGCGTCGGTCCCGGCGATGAAGACGGAGCCGTCGTCTTCCACCTCGACCTCGACCCCGTAGGTCTCGATGAGGCGGCGGATGTTCTTGCCGCCGGGGCCGATGAGGGCCCCGATCTTGTCTACCGGGATCTGCAGGCGATACAGGCGAGGCGCGTTCTGCGAGAGCTCCTTGCGGGGCTCGGGCAAGACGGCGTCCATCTTGTCGAGGATGAAGAGCCGGCCTTGGCGGGCCTGCTCCAGCGCCTCTTTGAGGATCGCGATCGAAAGGCCCTCGACCTTCATGTCGAGCTGAAAGCCCGTGATGCCCTTGCGGGTGCCGGCCACCTTGAAGTCCATGTCGCCGTTGTGGTCCTCGATGCCGGCGATGTCGGTGAGCACGGCGTACTTGCCGCCTTCCAGGACGAGGCCCATCGCGATGCCGGCGCAGGCGGCCTTCATCGGCACGCCGGCGTCGAACAGGGCCAAGGAACCGCCGCAGACGGAGGCCATCGACGAGGAGCCGTTGGACTCCCAGATCTCGGAGACCACGCGCAGCGTGTACGGGAACTCGTCGACCGGGGGAAGCAGGGCGGCGATGGAGCGGCGCGCGAGCGCGCCGTGGCCGATCTCGCGGCGGCCGGGCCCGCGCTCGGGGCGGACCTCTCCGACGGAGAAGGACGGGAAGTTGTAATGGAGCATGAAGCGCTCCTTGTACTCCCCCTCGATGACGTCCATGATCTGCATGTCGCCCGGGGTGCCGAGCGTGGCCGAGCAGAACGCCTGCGTCTGGCCGCGCTGGAAGACGACCGAGCCGTGGAGGCGCTCGAAGGGCTTCATCATGATTTCGATGGGCCGAATTTCCTCGAACCCGCGGCCGTCGGGGCGCCGCTTCTCGTCGAGCGTCAGCGCGCGGCTCTGGACGTAGAGGATGTCCTCGACGATCTTGCCGACCCACTTGGAGCCGTCGAGATAGGCCGGGTCGGCCTTCTTCTCGTCGAGCTCTTTCTTGACCGCGTCCTTGAGCGCGTCGACCTGGGCGTCGAGGCCGTGCTTGTCCAGCTTCGAGCGCAGCGCCTTCTTGATGGCGTCCTCGCAGCGCGACTTCACGAGGGCGGAGACCGCGGCGGGGATCTCGGGCGCCTTGACCTGCTTCTTGAGCGTCTTGCGGCCCGAGGCCTCGGACTGCTTGAGCAGGTTCAGCTGCAGGTCGCAGAGCTTGTTGATTTCCTTCTGGGCGATGTCGAGCGCCTCGGCGAACACCTCTTCGGACACTTCCTGCGCCGAGCCCTCGACCATCAGCAGGGCGTCTTTCTTTCCCGCGACGACGAGCTCGAGGTCGGCCAGCGCGCGCTCCTCCCACGTCGGGAAGATGACGAACGCGCCGTTGACGCGGCAGATGCGCAGGCCGCCGACGGGGCCGTTCCACGGCGCGTCGGAGAGCATCAGCGCCGCGGAGGCGCCGGTGATCGCGAGCACGTCGGGATCATTCTTGAGGTCGCAGGAGACGACGATGGACTGCACCGAGGTCTCATGGTTCCAGCCCTCGGGGAACAGCGGCCGGATGGGCCGGTCGACGAGCCGCGACGTCAGGGTCTCCTTGTCGCGGGGGCGCATCTCGCGCTTGAAGAAGCCGCCGGGAACGCGGCCGGTGGCGTAGGCGCGCTCGCGATAGTCGGAGGTCAGAGGGACGAAGCTGACCTCCTTCGGGTTCTTCTGGACGGTGGCGGCGCAGAACACGATGGTCTCATCGAGGCGCACGGTGACGGCGCCGCCGGCCTGCTTGGCCAAGGTGCCGGTCTGCAAAGTAATGGTCTTGCCGCCCACAGTTTCCTGCAGGCTGATCTTCTGGTTGAAGGACATGGTTTATTTCCTCAGATCCAACTGCTTCAGGATCGTGTTGTAGGACGTCAGGTCGCGCTTCTTGAGGTAGCTCAGAAGGCGCCGGCGCTGGCCGACGAGCATCAGAAGTCCGCGCTGGGAGGCGTAGTCCTTCTGGGAGGCCTTGAGGTGGCTGGAGAGATGCTTGATGCGCTCCGTGATCAGGGCGATCTGGACGGAGGCGCTGCCGGAGTCCTGGGCGCCCTTGCCATGCTTCTTGAAGATTTCAACTTTGTTTTCTTTCGTTATCATGTTGCCCCTATTCTATGAAACCTCGACGGAACCGTCAAGCGCGTTCCCGTCAGGGACGGCCCGTCGAGGGCCTCTTGAAGCAAGGTCAAGGCGGCGCTCGCCGCGCGGGATCGGACGGTCTCGCGGGAGCCGCGGAGATCGTGGCGCCTGGAGAGCAGCGCCGTTCCGGGGCCGGAGACGGCGATATGCACCAGCCCGACGGGCTTATCCTTGGTTCCGCCGTCGGGCCCGGCGACGCCGGTGATCGAGACTCCGATGTCCGTTCCCGCCGCCCTGCGCGCCCCCGCGGCCATGGCCTCGGCGCATTGGGCCGACACGGCGCCGTATGCGCGGAGCAGGCGGGAGCTCACGCCGAGCAGCTTGGTCTTGAGCGCGTTGTCGTAGGCGATGACTCCGCCGTAAAACCAGGCCGAGGAGCCCGGCACGGACGTCAAGCGCCCCCCCAGCAGGCCGCCGGTGCACGATTCCGCGACGGCCAAAGTCAGGCGGCTTTCTCGCAGGCGCAGGCCCAGCGCGGACTCGAGCGTGGCGTCCCCCTCGCCGAAGCACCACTGGCCCACGGCGTCGAGCGCGCGCCGGCGCAGGCGCTTGAGCTCGCCGCGGGCCGCCGCGGCCGTGCGCGCGCGCACGGCCGCGTGGAACGAGACCTCTCCTCCGGAGGCGAGGATGGTGAACGACGCGGCGGGGAAGCGCGCGCGGACCGCGTCGAGCCTCTCGTCGGCGACGGACTCGGGCACGCCGGCCAGCCGCAGAACGAGGCCGGCGCCCGCGCCGCGCGCGTGGCGCGCGGCGAGCCGGGGCAGGACGCGCTCGAAGATGGGCGCCATCTCGGAGTACGGGCCGGGAAGGAGGATGAGCGAGCGCGGGCGCCCGTCCCGCCACCGGAACTCGAGGCGCTGGCCGGGCGCGGAGCCCGCGGCGTTGGCCAGCACCTCGGCGCCCGCCAGCACCTCGGCCTGGCGCCTGTTCTCCTCGGGAACGGCGGCGAGGCGGCGCGCGAGGCGCGCGCGGATCGCGCGCCATAATTTCGGCGCGAAGCGCAGCTTCCGGCCGAGGGCCGCGGCGGCGGCCTCGCGCGTCACGTCGTCGAACGTCGGGCCGAGCCCGCCGCAGACGATGACCGCGTCCGCGGCGTCGAGCGCGCGGCGCAGGGCCGTCTTGATCGCGGCCGCGGAATCCGGCACGGACGACTCGCCGGCGACGTCGAAGCCGCGGCGGCGCAGGCGAAGCGACAGCCACGCTTGGTGCGTGTTCAACTGCCCCGCGAGCAGCTCGCTGCCGACGCAGACGAGGTAGGCGCGGGGCGCGCGCGGCGGCCTCATCGATCGGGACTTGATCCGGGGCCCGCTTTCTCTCCCTCCAACGAGGGCTCCGGGTTCCGCTCGCGCCGGGCCGAGGCGTCCACCTCGCGGTAGGCCAGGTTCGAGAGCGCCGCGATCGCGCCGGCGAGGCGGTCGAAGTCCTCGCCGCGCGTCATCAGGCAGAGCAGGTACGGGCGCGTTTCATGGTAGACGATTCCGCAGTCGTGGAGCAGGCGCTGGCCGTCCGCGTCGGTCGTCTCGCCGAATTTATGGGCGATCGTCACGCCGAGCGGAACGCCCGCGGCGAGGCCGCGCTTGAACTCGGAGTTGGCGAGCATCTCCAGCGCCAGCTGCGACTGTTCGCGGCCGAGGTAGGACGCGTTGTAGAGGATGCGAAAGAAGGTCCCGTACTCCTTCACCGTCACGGAGTTGTCGAGGTCGCGGACGTTTGGGATGCGCAGGCCTAAATCGGTGAAGACGGAGAGGTACTGGTCTCTGTTGAGCGTGTTGACCAAGGCGCGAACGGCGCCGTTGTCGGAGCCCGAGATCATCGCCCGGAGCAGTTCGAGCACGCTGTACTCTTGCCCCGCGGTTACCGGGCGCATGGTCTTGAAGTGCTGGTCTCGATTTGTGACGAGGGGCAAAGCGGGAATGCGCCGGTCCAGAATGGCGGGATTTTTTTCCGCGGCCTTGAGCACCGCGAACATCACCGGGACCTTGAGGAGGCTGGCCGCCTTGAAGGGGGTGTGCTCGTCCTGGCTTATCACGGGGCCGTTGTCGAGGTCCCGGAAATAGAAAGACGCGGAGGTTATCGCCCCGCTTTTCTTCTGGCGCTCGATTTCCTGGAGCATCTTGTGGTGAAAGGGCCGCAGTTCACTGAACTCCCGGTTCGGGTCGACATCCAACAGGGGGTGGATCAGGCCGCGGCGCGGGCCGCGTTGGCCCCCGGCGTCGCGCGGCGCGGCGGCCGAGGCGGCCGCCGTGAGAGAAAACATCAGAATGACGCTGAGGCGCGGGGCATTCATGCGTGCGGGAGGCTACCATATGTCGGCGCGGATTTTCCAAGCCATGCGCCGGGATGGGAGGATAGGTTGCGCATGCCCTCGCAATCCGCTAGAATGATCCGCTACATGAGGAAAGGAGCCCTGCTCATCATCTCCGCCCCGTCCGGCGCGGGCAAGACCACGATCTGCCGCAGGCTCCTCGCGCGCCGCAAGAACCTGCGGTATTCCATTTCCTGCACCACGCGCTCTCCCCGCCCCGGAGAGAAGGACGGCAGGCACTATTTCTTCCTGAGCCGCGAGGAGTTCAAGCGCAGGATCCGGCGCGGCGAGCTGCTCGAGTGGGCGAAGGTGCACGACGAGTACTACGGCACTCCGCGGCGCTTCGTGGAGGACCAGCTCAAGCGCGGCGTCCACGTGATCATGGCCATCGACGTGCAGGGCGCGATGGCGATCCGCCGCAAGCATCCGGCGGCCATCCTCGTGTTCGTGCTTCCGCCGTCGATGGACGCGCTGAAGGCCCGCCTGGCGGGCCGCCGCGACGCCTCCGACGCCGTGGCCAAGCGCCTGGCCAACTCCCGCGGCGAGCTCGCCGCGGCCAAGGACTACGACTACGTCGTCGTCAACGACGCGCTCGAGAAGGCCGTCGACCAGATTTCGTGCATCCTCACCGCCGAGACGCTCAGGACGTCCCGGCTCGAAAGGGGCGCGACCCCGCCGTTCTATGCCGCGTTTGCCTAGGGAGAAAGCCAAATGGCCAAAAAGGAAGTCGTCAAGGGCGTTCCGCTTGCGAAGACCACGGAGGAAATGATCCTTAATTTCCCCCGCGGCAAGTACTCCGCGATCCCGATGGCCGCGCTCTGGGTCAAGGAGCTCCGGAAGCGCGAGGAGAACCGCCATCTGACGCCCGCGGAGCTGCTCGATCTCGCCGTGCGCGAGGTGCTGGGCGGCAAGGTGGATTGGAAGGACCTGAAGAAGGCCGCGGCGGCCAACGGCGACGGGACTCCCGCGAAGGTATGAAGCCCGCGCGCCGCGTGGTGCTGGGCGTGACCGGCAGCATCGCGGCGTACAAGGCCCCGCTGATCGTCCGCGGCCTGGTCGCGAAGGGAGCGGAGGTCCGCTGCGTGCTGACGCCGAGCGCGGCCCGCTTCGTCGCGCCCCTGGCGCTCGCGGCGGTCTCCAGGAATCCGGTCGCGCAGACCTTGCTCGATCCCTCTTTGTGGGAGATGGCGCATCTGTCCCTGGCCGGCTGGGCCGACGTCGTCTTGATCGCGCCGGCGACCGCCGACTTCATGGCGCGCCTGGCCCAGGGCCGGGCGGAGGGCCTGCTCGACGCGCTCGTCCTCTCGACGAAGGCGCCCGTCGTCGTCTGCCCCGCGATGGACCGGGAGATGTGGGAGCACCGGGCGACGAAGGCGAATCTCGCGCGGGTCAAGGCGCTGGGGTACCGCGTGCTGGGACCCGCGCGGGGGCCGCTGGCCAGCGGGAAGGTCGGCAACGGCCGCCTCGTCGAGCCGGACGAGATCGTCCGCCGCGTCCTCAAGTGAGCCTGCGCGGCCGCGCGGTCCTGATCACGTCCGGGCCCACGCGCGAGCATCTCGACCCCGTCCGATTCCTGACGAACGCCTCGAGCGGCGCCATGGGTTGGGCGCTCGCCGCCGCCGCGCGCGCCGCCGGGGCGCGGGTGGCGGTCGTCAGCGGGCCGTCCGTCCTGGCGCCGCCGCGCGGCGTCTTCGTGGCGCCCGTCACGAGCGCGCTCGAGATGCGGCGCGAGACCTTGCGGCGCGCGCGCGCCGCCTGCGTCGTCATCGGCGCCGCCGCCGTCTCCGACTGGCGCGCGCCGCGCGCCGCCGCGCACAAGCTCAAGCGCTCGGCCTCGCCGCTGCGCTTGACCCTGGTTCCCAATCCCGATATCATCAAGG
>JACQJQ010000221.1 GCA_016204945.1 Elusimicrobiota bacterium | reverse complement strand
GCCGCGGCCGCGGCCATGCTCACGCACGCCGCGGGCGCCTACCTGCTGTGGCCGGGCTCGGACCAGTTCGCGGCCGAGAAGGCCTCGTTATGGTTCTGGTCCCTGCATCCCTTGGCCAACGTCCTGACGCCCGAGGGCGCGCTACGCTCGCTGCCGGCGCTCGCGCGCGTCCTGATCTTCGGCGCCGCGCTCGCCGCGGCCCGGCGCGCCGTCCTGCTCCTCGAGCGCGCGCCGCGAGCGCGGGAAATCGAATGACGACCGCGGAATGATTTGATATCCTTTTGCGCGATGAAAATCTACATCAACGGCAAATTCTTCGATAAGGACGATGCGAAAGTATCCGTTTTCGACCACGGCGTCCTCTACGGAGACGGGATCTTCGAGGGCATCCGCGCCTACAACGGCCGCGTCTTCCGCCTCGACGATCACCTCCAGCGCCTGGCCGAGTCCGCCAACGCGATCCTCCTCAAGCTCCCGCTGCCGATCAAGGAGATCGAGAAGGCGATCCTGGAGACCGTCCGCCTCAACAATCTCAAGGACGCCTACCTCCGTCTCGTCGTCACGCGCGGCGTCGGCGACCTCGGCCTCGACATGCGCAAGTGTAAGGCCGGCGCCACGCTCTTCATCATCGCCGACCGCATCGAACTCTACCCCGAGGAGTTCTACGAGAAGGGGCTCACGGTCATCACCTCGACGATCCGCCAAAAGGGGCTCGACCAGGTGACGCCCGGGGTCAAGTCCCTGAATTACCTCGCGAACATCCTCGCCCGCGCCGAGGCCACCGCCGCCGGCGCCCAGGAGGCGATCCTGCTCAACGCGTCGGGCCACGTCTCCGAGTGCTCCGGCGACAACCTGTTCTACGTCAAGAACGGGAGGATCTTCACTCCCCCGACCTCCGCCGGCATCCTGGTGGGCGTGACGCGCCAGGTCGTCATGGAGCTGTGCGAGCAGAAGCTCGGCAACAGGGTCCTTGAGCGGAACTTCCCCCGCTACGAGCTGTACGGCGCCGACGAGGTGTTCCTGACCGGCACCGGCGCCGAGGTCATCGCCGCCGTCAAGATCGACGGCCGCGTCATCGGCAAGGGAGTCTGCGGCCCCACGACCAGGATCCTGATCAAGCACTTCCGCGACTACGCGAACTCCTCCGGCACGCCGGTGTACGAGGCCGTCAAGGCCAAGTAGCCGTGCGCCTGGTCAGCTGGAACGTCAACGGCGTGCGCGCCGTTTGGAAGAAGGGCTTCGGCGACTGGTTCAAGGCGGAGAAGGCGGACGTCGTCTGCCTCCAGGAGACGAAGGCCCAGCCGGACCAGCTGACCCCGGACATGCTCAAGCCGCACGGCTACCACGGCGAGTTCCACTGGGGCGAGAAGAAGGGCTATTCCGGCGTGGCCACCTTTTCCAAGGTCCCGCCCGCGAAAGTCGAGCGCGGCTTCGGGATCAAGGCCTTGGACAACGAAGGCCGCGTCCTCGCCACGAAGCACGGCGACCTCACGCTCTTCAACGTCTATTTTCCGAACGGCAAGTCCTGCGACGAGCGCCTGAAGTTCAAGATGGACTTCTATGAGTCCTTCCTTGAGGAAGTCATCCCCCGCTACCGCAGGCGCGGCGACGACAAGATCGTGATCTGCGGCGACGTGAACACCGCCCACAAGGACATCGACCTGGCGCGGCCCAAGGAGAACCGCAAGATTTCCGGCTTCCTGCCCCAGGAATGCGCGTGGATCGACCGCCTCCTCGCCGACGGCTTCATCGACACCTTCCGCGAATTCGAGAAAGGCCCCGAGCACTACTCCTGGTGGGACCAGCAATCCCGCGCCCGCGACCGCAACGTCGGCTGGCGCATCGACTATTTTTTCATATCGCAAAACCTGCGCCCGCGCCTGAAGGACGCCTTCATCCAGCCCCAGACCATGGGCTCCGACCACTGCCCGGTCGGCATCGAGCTCGCCTAAGCGTGAGCCCCTAGCGCCATCATGACCCCGCCGCCATCCCACCCCACCTCCCGCAGCCCCTATCTGAGTAAGGTATTTAAATACCTTACTCAGATAGGGGCTGCGCACATGCTTGCCGCGTCCCTCCTCACCCTGACGCCCCCACCCGCCGTCGGCTCCCCCATTCCCGCCCAGCACACCCGAACCTGGGAAACCCTCGCGAAGTATGTTTTAACAAACGGCACAGATCGCGTGCTGAGAGCCCCCTTAAGTAAAAATCTCGGTTTTGAGTCCGATACGGTTACCACCAGGGCGCTTCGCTACAAATCCGACGATACCCCCGACAAAAAAACGCGCGCACTCTACGTGATCTCCACCCAGAGCAAGGATGGGAAGCTGATCCCCAAAGAAATAGTTCTTGGAAATGCGGCTATTGTGAAAAGAAACGGAGCGAAATATGTTGATGGCTTTGATGTCAGAATAAACTTAACCGGAAAACTTATCGCTGCCGTAAATAGTGAAGGTCCGATGGGATTGGTCGAACAAACAAAACTTGCTTCTGACACCGCCGAAACCATCGCCGCCTATAAGGCCGAGGAGTTAATCCATCTCAGGATCATGGACCTTCGCAAGCTAAGCAAATGAAGATTCTTCTTGCTGCTATTTTCTTCTTTTTGAGCGCGGATGCGCGTGTCGAAGACATCGCATGGCCCGAGGAATTGAAAGTTAATCAAAAACAAATAGAACATCTTCGTCGGAACGCTCCAACTCAAGATATTCCTTCCGAAGCCGCCGCCATCACCGATAAAAAAATACAGGAAGCGATCGGAAATATCGAGGCAATCGCCGATAAACGCCCCGGCGACATAGACGCCCAGATCGCCGTCGGAATAAGCCTCGCTTCCGTGGAAGAAGCTCCCCGCGCCGTCCCCTACGCCGAGCGAGGACTCGAGCTCGCTGAGGCCTCGGAAGATCCGAAGCTGATCCGGACGGCCCTGCTCGCAGGTTCGGAGATCTACTACAAGGCAGGCAATTACGCTGTAGCGCTCGAGCGGGCGCAGCGCGTGCTAAAAAATAATCCAAAGGATAAAGACGCGCTTTCCTTGTACATGCAGGTGAAAGGCCGGGACGCCGCCTCGGTGCCGAGCCCGGCAAAAGGTGCGACCGGCGAAATGGAACAGACTTCGTCTGCGACGGCACAAGCGGCGGCGCGCGGCCCCGGCGTGGCTATGACAAACATCGCCTCGCTTGAGGCGCGAAAACAAATCGCAACGGGTTGGAACCTCATCAAACTCGATCCGAAAGCGGCGTTCGGGCATTTTGACGCCGCGGTGGCGGCCGATCCGCGGAACGCGGCGGCGCGCGTCGAGCGCTCCAAGGCGCGCCTGGAAACGGGCGACGCGCCGGGCGCTCTCGAGGACGCGGCTGGAGCGGCGGCGCTCGAACCGCGGCTGGGAGCCGCCTACGCCGCCCGCGCCGAGGCCCGACGCGCGCTCGGCCGCCCGCACGCTGAACTTCTCGCCGACTATGAGACGGCCGCGAATCTCGACGGGCGCTTCGCCGAGGCGTATAAAACGCTCCTTCTGCGCGGCGCGGAAGCGGCCGGAAAGACGGCCGGCGCCGGGGCCGCGGCTCCGGGCGGCCTCAACGGCCTGTTCGCGCGCTCCTCGAAGGCCTGGGGGCCGGCGGCCCTGCTCGCGGCGTCCGCGGCCGCGCTGGGCGTTCTGATCGCGCCGCTGCTCCTTAAGCGGCGACGGCCAGGCGAAGACGGCTCTCTCCGCCGTTAAGAAGCGCCTCGACGCGCGCCCCGGCGGCGACGGGGGCTACGCCGGACGGCGTTCCAGTGAAAATCAGGTCGCCTTCGCTGAGCCCGTAGGTCCGGTCGAGGTGCTCGATCAACCTCTCGACCGAGAAGATCATATCCTTCGTGCCGCCGCGCTGGCGAACCTGGCCGTCCACGGACAACTCGAGCTCCGCGGGCAAAGCCAGCGGCGTGAAATTGCCGATCGCGGCGAAGCCGGGGCGGCCCTTGGCCGAAGTCCACGGAAGCCCTTTCCTCTTCAAGTCCTCCTGAAGATCGCGCGCGGTGAAGTCGATGCCGACGGCCATCATCAGGTTCAGGCCCGCGGCGACGACAAGCTCGACCTCGTGGTCAACGCGCCGGCTGTCCGGGGGCAGGCGTAGGATTCCCCCGTCGACGAGCAAAGAAGACGCGGGTTTGAGGAAGATCACGGGAGCCGACGGCGCCTCGTTGCCGAGCTCCTTCGCGTGCTCGGCGTAGTTGCGCCCGACGCACCAGATCGTGCCGACGGGCCGGCTCAGGCCGGAGAGGATCACGGGGGCAGGAGACGCGCCTGGAATAGCGTCGCGAAGCCGAGGAAGGAGAAGAAGCCGACCACGTCGGTGACGGTCGTCAGGAAGATGCCCGAGGACTGCGCCGGATCGAAGCCCAAGCGCTTCATGCCGAGCGGGATCACGGCGCCCGCGAGGCCGGCGGCGACCATGTTGACGACCATCGCGAGGCCGATGACGAGGCCCATCCAGGGATTGCCGTTCCAGAGCCACGCGCCGAGCGCGGTGACGAGGCCGATGACGGCGCCGTTGACGAGGCCGACGCCGACCTCGAGGGAAGTCAGACGCAGCGCGTCGCGCAGGCGCACTTCTCCGATGACGAGCCCCCGGAGCACGACGGACAGCGACTGCACCCCGGCGTTGCCGCCCTGGCCGGCGACGATGGGCAAAAAGACGGCCAGCACGGCGAGCTTGCCGATCAGGTCCTGGAACAGCGCGACGACGGCCGAGGCCAGAAAGGCGGTGGCGAGGTTGACGGTCAGCCAGGGCAGCCGCTGCCGGACCTTGAAGATCAGCGGGGAAAACGCGCGCTCCTCGGCGCTCGCGCCGAACAGCCGGTGGAGGTCCTCGGTCGCCTCCTCCTGGCTCGACTCGATGAGGTCGGAGGTGCGCACGGCCCCGAGCAGGCGCCCTTGCGCGTCGACGACGGGAATCGAGAGGTAGCCCTTCACGCGCGGCTCGGACAGCAGCTCCTCGCGATCGATGTGGGCGGGGACGGAGAGCACGTCCGCGCGCATGACGGATTCGACGCGAGCGTCGTCGTCGGCGAGCAGGAGGTCGCGCATGTTGAGCACGCCCAGCAGGCGGCGATGCTCGTCCACCACGTACACATAGCTTTGCGGATGCTTGGTGGCGGTGATCGTCTTCAGGCGCGCGACCACGTCGCGCACGCGCGCGTCCTTGGAGAAGGAGACGACGTCGGTGCGCATGATCTGCCCCGCGCTGTGGTCGGGGTAGGAAAGGCGCTCCTCGAGCTCCCTGCGGCGCTCGGGCGCGAGCACGCCGAGAAGCGCGCGGCGGGACGCGCCGCTCAGCGCGCGGAACGCGTCGGCCGCGTCGTCGGGATCGGCGAGGCCGATCAAGGACGCCGCGGGCTCGGGAATCATGTGCTCGTAGATCGCGGCCTCGTGCTGAGGGTGCACGAGCGCCAGCACGCGCGCCGCCGCTTTGGGCGGGAGGCCCCGGATCACGTCGGCCGCCATGACGGGCGGCAGCATCTCGAGCGCCAGCGCCGCCTGCTGGGGATCGCTGTGGATGAAGCGCGCGACGACGGCCAGAGCGGCGTCCATGGCGAGTATCTTATAATTTAAGCGATGGTTTGCCAGAACTGCGGAACGCGCGAGGCGACCGCCCTCGTCCAAACGGTGGTGGGAAACCACTTCGCGAAAACGGCGCTGTGCTCGACGTGCGCCGGACACCTTCACGCCGAGGCCGCGCTCGACGCGATGATGGGGGCGCTCGCCGCCCTGCGCACGCGCGCCCAACCCGCCCGCTGTCCCACCTGCCGGATCTCCTTCGCGACCTTCCGGGACACCGGCCGCTTCGGCTGCCCGAACTGCTACGAGCACTTCCTGGCCCAGGTGAGGGATCTCCTGCCGCGCGTGCACGCCGGCGCCTACCAGCATCGCGGCAAGACGCCGGGACGGCGCTGATGCAGCTGCACAACATGCTGCGCTTCAAGACCGCGTGGGCCGAAGCCGCGGGGCCTCAGCACGAGATCGTGCTCTCGACGCGCGTGCGCCTGGCGCGCAACCTGCGCGGCCCGTTTCCGGGCCACATCGGCCCGCACACGCTGAAGAAGACGCTCGACCACGCGTTCTACGCGATCAAGCTGGCCGCCGTCAAGAACGCGGCGTTTTTCAAGATGTCCGATTTGGACGAAACCGACAGGGAGTTCTTGGTCGAACGGCACCTCGCGAGCCCCCTGCTGGCCGCGCACCCGGCCCAGCGGGGCGTCGTCGTCGGCGACGATGAGACGATCGCCGTCATGGTCAACGAGGAGGATCACCTGCGCCTGGCGGTCCTCCTTCCCGGCCGCCAGCTGCACGCGGCGCACGCGGCGGTGGACCGCCTCGACGACGGCCTCTCGGCGGTGCTCGACTTCGCCTTCCGAGACGACCTGGGCTACTTGACGGCGTGCCCGACCAACCTCGGCACGGGCATGCGCGCCTCCTGCCTGATGCATCTGCCCGGACTGACGATGACCGGAGCCGTCGGCAGGCTGCTCGAAAACCTCGGCCGCGCCGGCCTCATCGCGCGCGGTCTGTACGGGGAGGGCACGCGCGTCGTCGGCGACGTGTTCCAGCTCTCCAACGCGACCGGCTTCGGGCGCACCGAGCGCGAGATCCTGGCCGCGCTCGACAAGTCCGTGGCCGCGATCGCCGCGCGGGAGAACGAGGCGCGCGCGGCGCTCTCGACCGGAGCGGCGAAGATCCGGCTCGAGGACGAGGTGCACCGCTCCATCGCCCTGCTCGGCGCCGCGCGCCTGCTGCCGTTCGAGGAATGCCAGCAGCACCTTTCGCGGCTGCGGCTCGGGCTCGCGATGGGATGGAAGCTGCCGTCGGATCTCTCCCTGGTCAACGAGCTGACCTTATCCACCCAACCCGCCCACCTCGACCTGCTGGCGCAGAAGGAGCTGACGCACCGGGACCGGGACGCCCTGCGGGCCTCCCTCGTGCGTCGGCGTCTCAAGGCGTGCTAAAATGGGATATGGTCAACATTAAACACGCCGAACTCAAAGCCTGGGTCGATGAAATCGCCGCGATCTGCACCCCCGACGCCGTCGTCTGGGTGGACGGATCCGAGGACGAGAAGAGGCGTCTCGAGAGGCGCGGCGTCGCCCGCGGCCAGCTGATCCCCCTTGATCAGGAAAAGTTTCCCGGCTGCTTCTACAGCCGCTCCAAAGCCAACGACGTCGCCCGCACCGAGCACCTGACCTACATTTGCGCCAAGGACAAGGAGGCGGTCGGCCCGACCAACAACTGGATGTCTCCCGAGGAGGGCTACGCGAAAGCCCGGGAAATCCTGAAGAACTCGATGGTCGGCCACACCCTCTACGTGATCCCCTTCTCGATGGGCCCGATCGGCTCCCCGTTCTCCAAGATCGGAGTCCAACTCACGGACTCCATCTACGTGGTCTTGAACATGCGCATCATGACGCGGATCGGCCGGCCCGTGCTCGAGCAGCTGGGAACCGACGGCAAGTTCATCAAATGCCTCCACTCCAAGGCCGACCTCGACGTCAACAAGCGCATGATCCTCCACTTCCCCGAGGACGACACGATCTGGTCCGTGGGCTCCGCCTACGGCGGCAACGCGCTTCTCGGCAAGAAGTGCCTGGCGCTGCGCATCGCCTCGTGGCAGGCGCGCCGGGAAGGCTGGCTGGCCGAGCACATGCTCATCCTCGGCGTCGAGCGGGACGGCCGGACGGAGTACGTCGTCGCCGCCTTCCCGTCGGCCTGCGGCAAGACCAATCTCGCCATGCTGATTCCTCCCGATGGCCTCAAGGGCAAGGGCTACAGGATCTGGACCCTCGGCGACGACATCGCCTGGCTTCGCGTCGGTCAGGACGGCCGCCTATGGGCCTGCAACCCCGAGGCCGGCTTCTTCGGCGTCGCGGTCGGCACGAGTTCCAAGTCCAATCCGAACGCGATCAAGACCATGCGGGAGAACACGATCTTCACGAACGTCCTCCTGGGCGACGACCTGAGCGTTTGGTGGGAGGACGGCGAGGGGGCGCCCCCCGCGTCCGGCACGAATTGGGAGGGCAAGCCCTGGAAGCCGGACTTCAAGGACAAGGACGGAAAGCCCCTCCTGGGCGCGCATCCGAACAGCCGCTTCACCGCCCCCGCCCGGCAGTGCCCGTCGATCGCGCCCAATTGGGAGGATCCCAAGGGCGTTCCGATCTCCGCCGTCATATTCGGCGGCCGCAGGGAGCGCCTGGCGCCGCTCGTCTTCGAGTCGTTCGATTGGAACCACGGCGTCTATCTCGGGGCCACCGTCGCCTCCGAGCGCACGGCCGCCCAAACCGGAAAGGTCGGCGAAGTCCGCCGCGACCCGATGGCCATGCTGCCGTTCTGCGGCTACAACATGGGCGAGTACTTCGGCCACTGGATCGCGATGGGCGCGAAAATCCCCAAGCCGCCGAAGATCTTCCACGTCAACTGGTTCCGCAAGGACGCCGCCGGAAAGTTCCTGTGGCCCGGCTACGGCGAGAACCTGCGCGTGCTCGAGTGGATCCTCGCCCGCGCGCGCGGCGAGGGCAAGGCCGAGAAGACCCCCATCGGCTGGCTGCCGGCCAAGGATGCCCTCGACCTGTCCGGCCTCAGCCTGCCCGCCGGGGCGCTGGACCAGCTCCTGTCGGTCAAGCCCGAGGAATGGACCGCGGAGCTCGAGGGCGTGAAAAGCTTCTTCGATCAGTTCGGCGCGAAGCTGCCGAAGGAGTTGGCTCGGCAGTTCGAGGCGCTCAAGGACCGCCTCAAGAGCAGGGTCGCGGCCTAACAGGGCGCGCGGACATGCACGAACCGGACGTCGTCCGCCTCCTCGCGGAGCTCCTCGTCATACTCCTCGGCGCGAAGCTGTTCGGCGAATTCGCCGAGCGGCTGGGCCAGCCCGCCGTGCTGGGAGAGCTCGTCGGCGGCGTCGTGCTCGGCACGGGCCTGTTCGCCTTCTTCCGCCCCGACGATCCCGTCCTCGTCCTGATGTCGGAGATCGGCGTGATCCTGCTCCTCTTCGAGACCGGCATCAACAGCGACCTGGACCGGCTCCTGAAAGCAGGCCCGACCGCCTCGGCCGTCGCGGCGATCGGCGTCGCGGCCCCGTTCGTCCTCGGCTGGGGCCTCATGACCGCACTCGGCCGCGGCGGCATGGAGGCCGTCTTCATCGGAGCCGCGCTGACGGCGACGAGCGTGGGCATCACCGCGCGCGTGCTCTCCGACATGGGCAAGCTCGAGCTCCCCGAGGCTCAGATCATCCTCGGCGCCGCCGTCATCGACGACGTGCTCGGCATCATCATCCTCTCCGCCGCGCAGGGCGCCGCCGTCATGGGCTCCATGCAATGGGGAGGCGCGCTCAAAACAACGGCGCTCTCGGCGGCGTTTCTCGCCGCGGCCCTCTGGCTGGGGCCTTATCTCTCCGGCCCGCTCGTGAGGATCGTCCACCGCATGCGCGTGCGCGGCGTCCTTATCGGGCTGGCCGTGTGCTTCGCGTTCGCCATGGCCCTCGCCGCGCGCGCTCTCGGCACCGCGATGATCATCGGCGCCTTCACCGCGGGCATCCTGCTCGCCCGCACCGACAAGAAAGAGGATATCGACGAGACCATCCGCCCGGTCGTCGACATCTTCGCGCCCGTGTTCTTCGTCATGGTCGGCACCAAGGTGGACCTCTCGGCGTTCAATCCCTCAACGCCGGAGAACCGCGCGGTGCTCGGACTTGCCGCCCTCCTCATCCTCGCGGCGGTCCTAGGCAAAATCCTCAGCGCCTTCGCCGTGCGCGACAAGACGCTCAATCGCTGGGCCGTCGGCTTCGGCATGATCCCGCGCGGCGAAGTCGGCCTCATCTTCGCGCAGATCGGGCTCACGGCCGGGATCATCGAGCCGGCCCTGTACGCCGCCGTCGTCGCTATGGTGGTCGTCACCACCTTTCTCGCGCCGCCGCTCCTTAAAAAGTCGCTGAGTTAAGCGCAGGCTGCCACGATTTCTGCGAGGCGGTTTTCGAGGTCTTTCGCCGCCTCCGCGTCCTTGATGCCGGCGAGGTTGATGCGCACGTTCTCCGCCGCGCACAGCGCCGCGGCCTTGAGCAGGTGCGCGGCGCAGTTGATGTCCGAGGCCACGGCGGCGCCCGCGAGCGGCGCCGCCCGGCGCGCCGCGGCGAGCGCCTTGGCCGCGGTCTGGGCGGTCTGGAGCGGCACCCCCGCCGCATGCAGCAGCGCCGCCTGCATCTTCATGGGGCGCGACGCGTCGTCCTTCGGCAGCGACATCGCGCCCATGAACTGGTCGAAAGCGGCCGCGTCGTCCGCGGCGAGGCGGTCGAACGCCGCGCGCAACTCGCTCAGGGACTTATGCGCGGCTAAAAGCGGCGCGCGCTTGCCCTCCTCAAGCTTCTTCGACTTCAAAGTGATGCCGACCGCCATCTCGCCCAGGCCGCAGCCCATGGCGCCCGCGATCGCCGCCGCCGAGCCGCCTCCGGGCGTGGCGTCGGTGTTGGACATCGCCTCGGCGACGCGGCGTCCCGCCGCCATCCAGTCGCCCCCCCCACCCAAAGCGCCGACGGCCTCAAGTCGGCTCTCCAGAATTTGGACTTCCGGGTTGAAGTTCTCGAGCTGGAGCGTCTCGATCGCGAAATCCACGAGCGCCTGGCGCGGCAGGAGGCCGACGATCTCGGTGCTCTTGACCTTGGCCTTGTGCTCCTCGGCCAGGGCCCTCGTCGCGGCCAGCACGCGCGCCATCGAGCTCGTCTTGTAGTCCGTCAACACGGTCGAGATTTGGACCTGCCGGCGCGCGGCGAGGTCGATCTCCTTGCCTCGCACCGCGGGAAGGCCACCGCCGGACGCGCGCACGCGCTTGGCGATATCCTTGCCGGCGGCCATGTCGTGGGTGTCGAGGTTGATGTTGAAATTGACGATCTGCCGCCTGGCCCCGACCGCGACGGCCCCGGCCGTGGGATGAACGGCATTGGGGCCGAAATCGGGCGTCCGGCTTTCGTCCCTGCCGATGAGTTCCTTCAGGCCTTCGAACTGTCCCTTGCGCACGTTGGCGAGGTCCCTGCGTTCGGGCCTGCGCGCCGCATGGTCGTACAGATAAGCGGGTATTCCCAGTTCGTTGCCGATGCGCGCCGCGAGCTTTTCGGCGAGCTTGACGCAGTCCTCGATCGTCACGCCCGCGACCGGGATGAACGGGATCACGTCGACGGCCCCCATGCGCGGATGCGCGCCCTTGTGGAGATTGAGGTCGATGAGCCGCATCGCCGTCTCGGCGACGCGGAAGCAGGCCTCGACGCACGCGTCGGGGGCGCCGACGAACGAAAGAACGCATCTATGGTGGTCCGCGTCCGTCTCGACGTCGAGGATGACGACGCCGGCCGACTTCGCCGCGTCCACCACCTTCTGCACCTTGACCTTGTCCCGCCCCTCGGAGAAATTCGGCACGCACTCGACAAGCTTCATATGAGCTCCCTCACAGTTGAAACCAGTCCAACCAGATTTTAGTGTTCCTGAAGTCTTTCGCGAGGTGGTCGGGCTGGGAGGCCGCGAGCTCGTCCCAATCGGCGTAGCCCGTGCCGACGGCCACCGTCTTGTAGCCGGCCTTTTTCCCCGCGACGACGTCGAAAGGCGTGTCGCCGACGACATAAACGTCTTTTTCCGTAAATGGAGCGGGAGACAGCTTCTTGGCGCGAACGACGGCCTTTTTCAACAAAGCATGCCGGTGAAACGCGTCCGAGCCGTAGCCGCCGAACCTGAAGTGGGCGTTGAAGCCGGAGGGGCCCAGCTTGATGCGGGCGCCTTTCTCCATGTTCCCGGTTCCCAACCCGAGAAGAACGCGGCGATCCCGGCTCAGACGCCTGAGCAAGGTCCGCAGCCCCGGAGGGACGCGGTAGGTCCCGCGGCGCAGGGCGGACTTCACGTAGCGCGGCAGGAACTTCAGGTACGCCCGGTGGAGCCGCTCCACGGCGGCGCGCGTCGGCTTGCGGCCCGTCGCGGCGCGATGGGCTTTCCCGAAATTATAAAGGTCGGTGCGCCCGGCCAAGGACAGCTCCGAGCACGCGTTCCTTTTCCCGTAGAGCTCGTAGGCGGCGCGGTTCAACGCCTTGCGTCCGGCGCCGCCGCCGCGGATCAAGGTCCCGTCGATGTCGAAAAGAAGGACTTTCACGAGGACTTCCAGGCGACCTCGCCGCGCTTCATGACCCAGCGCGCGCGCGGCGCGCCGAACCAATAGGCGAGCTCGCGGTGATCCTCGGCGTCGAAGCAGGCGATATCCGCGGTCTTGCCGCGCTCCAACGACCCGTGCGTCGCTCCGAGCCCGAGCGCGTGCGCGCCGTTGATCGTCGCCGAGACGAGCGCCTCCGCCGGGCTCATCCTCATCTGCGTGCAGGCGATCGAGACGATCATGCGCATATCGAAGCAGGGGCAGGTTCCGGGATTGAAATCGGTGGCGAGCGCGACCGCCACGCCGCTGTCGAGCAGGCGGCGCGCGGGCGGATAGGGCTTGCCCAGGAAATAATTCGAGCCGGGCACCAGGCAAGCGAGCGTCCCGGAGGCCGCGAGCGCGGGAAGATCGCCTTCCTCGACGCAGTCGAGGTGGTCGGCCGTGACGGCGTCGAGCTTGAGCGCCGCGCCGAGGCTGCCCATGCGGGACAGCTGCTCGGAGTGGACCTTGAGCCGGAGGCCCGCCTTCTTGCCGGCCGCGGCGACGCGCTCGAGGTCGGCCAGGTCGAAGTAGCCGTTCTCGCAGAACAGGTCCACGAACGCCGCGAGCTTCTCCTCGGCCACGCGGGGGATCATCGCGGCGCAGATCCGCTCGACGAACTCGTCCTTGCGCCCCTTGAACTCGGGCGGCACGGCGTGCGCGCCGAGGAAGGTCGGCACGATCTCGAGCGGCCCACGAGAGGAGACCGCGCGCATCGCGCGCAGCATCTTCAGCTCGTTGTCGAGATCGAGGCCATAGCCGGACTTGGCCTCGATCGTCGTCGTGCCGGAGGACACGAAATCGAGGGCTCTCAGGCGCAGCCCGGCCGTCAAATCCGCCTCCTTCGCGCCGCGGACCCCGTTCACCGTGGACAGGATGCCGCCGCCGCGCGAGGCGATCTCGGCGTAGCTCTTGCCGGCGAGGCGCGCCTCGAAGTCGTCGAGACGGGGCGCGGCGAACACGGGATGCGTGTGCGCGTCGACGAATCCCGGCATCAGCACGCCGCCTTCGGCGCTCAAGATCTTGGCGCCCTTGGCGAGCGGCTCGGCCAATACGGCGGCCTTGGGGCCGGCCGCGACGATTTTGCCTTCCCCCACCAGCACCGCGCCGTCGCGCAGCAGGCCGAGGGCGCCCTTGTCCCGCCGCGAGCGGGGCCCCTCGGGGCCCGCCATGGTCAGGATTTCGGAGGCGTTGAGGATCAGCGTCGGCATCGGTCAGCGGAAATTCTTGAACTGCAGGTCGAGCTCGAATGCCCCCGACTTGAGCACGTTCATCGTCGCCTGGAGCTCGTCCTTCGACTTGCTCGTCACCCGCAGCTGGCCGTCCTGGATCTGCGCGTTCACCTTCAGCTTGGCGTCCTTGATGGCCTGCTGCATCTTCTTGGCCTTGTCCGTGGGGATGCCCGACTGGATCGCCGCCTCGAGCCGGGCGGTCTGGCCGAGCGCCGACTCGACCTTGCCCTTCGTGAGGTTCTTGATGGGCAGGCCGCGCTTGGCCATGCGGGTGAGCAGCACGTCGTAGACCTGCTCCACCTTGAACGCGTCGCTCGCGCGCACGATCAGCTTCTTCTCCTTCGCGTCGAGCTCGATCGAGGCGTTGGCCGTCTTGAGATCGAAGCGATTGACGATCTCCTTCATCGCGACGGCCACGACCTCGGAGACCAAGTTGAGATCCACGTCGGACACCGCGTCGAAGGAATAGTCGCTGGCCATCGGATCACCTCGCCATGGGTATTTTCAGGGATTTGTTCTTGCGCGCGAAAGCTTCGGCCCGCGGATAGCCCGCGTCGAGGTGCCGGACGACCCCCAGGCCGGGATCGTTGGTCAGGACGCGCTCCAGACGAGCGCCCATCGCCTTCGTGCCGTCGGCGACGGTGACCTGGCCGGCATGGAGCGAATAGCCCATGCCGACGCCGCCGCCGTGGTGAAAGCTGACCCAGGAGGCCCCGGAGGCGGTGTTGAGGAGGGCGTTTAAAATCGGCCAGTCCGCCACCGCGTCGGAGCCGTCGCGCATGGCCTCGGTCTCGCGGTTGGGGCTCGCGACGGAGCCGCAGTCGAGGTGATCGCGCCCGATCACGATGGGCGCCGCGACCTTCTTCATTTTAACGAGCCGGTTCAGGCGCGCGCCCATCTCGGCGCGCTCGCCATAGCCCAGCCAGCAAATGCGGGCCGGGAGCCCCTGGAACGCGACTTTTTTTCCGGCCAATTCGATCCAACGCCGAAGAGCCTCGTTTTTTGGAAAAGCCGCGAGAACTTCCCGGTCGGTCGCACGAATATCCTCGGGGTCGCCCGACAGCGCCGCCCAACGGAACGGCCCCTTGCCCTCGCAAAACAAAGGACGGATATACTCGGGCACGAAGCCGGGAATGTCGAAGGCGTCCTGTACGCCCGCCTCGACGGCGCGAGCGCGGATATTATTGCCGTAATCAAAGGTCACGGCGCCTTGTTTCCGGAGCGCGAGCATCCCCTCGACATGCTTTCCGATCGATGTGATCGATTTCTTGACATATTCTTTTGGATTCTTCTTTCTGAGTTGAGAGGCCGTGCTTACGTCGTATCCTCGCGGTATGTATCCGTACAACGGATCGTGCGCGGATGTTTGGTCCGTCAGAATGTCGATGGGAAAACGTCTCTTGGCCAGTTCCGGCATAATTTCAGCCGCGTTGCCGAGCAAGCCGACGGAAAGCGCCTCCCCCTTTTCCTGGGCCCGGTTCACGCGTTCGAGCGCCTTGTCCAGATCCTCCTCGACGACGTCGAGGTATCTCGTTTGGAGCCGCATGCGCAAGCGCGTCGGGTCCACTTCGACGCCGAGGAACGCGGCGCCGTTCATCGTCGCCGCCAGCGGCTGGGCTCCGCCCATGCCGCCGAGGCCGGCGGACGCGACGATGCGCCCTTTCAAGCTCCCGCCGAAATGCTTCTTCGCGGCGGCGGCGAACGTCTCGTAGGTGCCCTGCAGGATGCCCTGGGTGCCGATGTAGATCCAGGAGCCGGCCGTCATCTGGCCGTACATCATGAGCCCCTTCTTGTCGAGCTCGTCGAAATGCTCCCAAGTCGCCCATTTTCCGACCAGATTCGAGTTGGCGATCAGCACGCGCGGGGCGTGCTCGTGCGTCTTGAACACCGCGACGGGCTTGCCGGACTGGACGAGAAGCGACTCGTCGTTTTCCAGCGTCTTGAGCGAGGCGACGATCGCGTCGTAGCAGGCCCAGTCGCGCGCGGCCTTCCCCCGCCCTCCGTATACGACGAGGTCCCGCGGGCGCTCGGCCACCTCGGGATCGAGGTTGTTCATCAGCATGCGCAGGGCCGCCTCCTGCTGCCAGCCCTTGCAGGACAACTTCCCGCCGCGCGGCGCTCGGATCGTTCTCATGAAGCGCGATTCAACGAATTCGCGGGCCTGACGCTCCGTCGAAGGCGCCGGCGAGAAGCAGCTCGCGCGCGGCCTCGAGCTTGCCGGAGAGGACCTCGTCTCCGCGCGAGGCCCTCACTTTCGCGCGCAGGACGGCGAGGCCCTCCTCGACGCCGCGGCCGGATTTGAGCGGGCGGTGGAACTCGATCGCCTGGGCGGCGCAGACGAGCTCGATGGCGACGATCTGCGCCGAATTCCAGACGACCTGCTTGAGCTTCAGGGCGGACCACATCCCCATCGAGACGAAATCCTCCTTGTTCGCGGAGGTCGGCACGGAATCCGCCGAGGCCGGGTGCGCCAGCGTCTTGTTCTCGGAGGCGAGCGCCGCGGCGGCGTACTGGGCGATCATATAGCCCGACTCGACGCCCGGGTCGCGGGCGAGAAAGGGCCTCAGGCGCGGGGCGGCGCCGGCCGTGACCTGGAAGGTGCGGCGCTCGGAGATATTGGACAGCGCCGCAAGCGCGCCGGCGGCGGAGTCGAAGGCGAACGACAGGGCTTGGCCGTGGAAGTTCCCCCCCGAGATCACGCGGCCGCCGGCGACGAGCGGGTTGTCGGTGACCGAGCCGAGCTCGACCTCGACGACGCGGCGAGCCTCGAACAAGCGGTCCATGACGGCGCCGTGGACCTGGGGCGCGCAGCGCAGCGAGTAGGAGTCCTGGACGCGGGGGTCGCCGGCCGCGTGGGATCTGCGGATCTCGGAGCCGGCCAGCAGCCGGCGCAGGGAGCGCGCGGCCGCTATTTGCCCGGGATGGGGCTTCAAGCGCATGATCGCCTCGTCGTACGGCGCGGGCGTGCCCGTCAAGGCGTCGAGGCTCGCCGCACAAGCCAGATTGGACGCCCGGTAGACCCGCTCCGCGGCCAGAAGCGCCAGGCCCCCGACGGACTGCATCGCCTGGGTGCCGTTCAAGAGCGCCAGGCCCTCCTTTTCGGCCAGGACGAAGGGGCGCAGTCCGGCGGCCTTCAACGCCTTGACGGCGGAAACGACGCGGCCGCGGAAGAGCACCTTGCCCTCGCCGATCACGGCCAGCGCCATGTGGGCCTGAGGCGCCAAATCCCCGCTGGCGCCGACGGAGCCCCGGCTGGGGATCAGCGGGATGATATTGGCTTCCAGCATCCGCGCGAGGTGCCGCACGAGGGCCGGACGCACCCCGGAGAATCCCCGGCTCAGCTCGTTGACGCGCAAAAACAGGACGGCGCGGGCCTCGGACGGGGACAGGAGCTCCCCCACGCCGCAGGCGTGGGACAGCACGAGATTGCGCTGCATCCGGGCGAGGCGGTCGGGGGTAATGCGCGTCGACGCGAGCTCGCCGAAGCCCGTGTTGACGCCGTAAATCGTTTTCCCGGACGCCATGGCGTCGACGAGAACCCGGCGCGAGGACGCCGCGCGGCGCAGGGCGCGAGGCGCGAGGACGGTTTTCCGGTCGGCGGCGGCGACGGCGGACAGCGTCTCGAGCGTCGGGCTCGAACCGAGCTTAAACGAGTTCGAGGGCAACGGCCACGGCCTCCCCGCCGCCGAGGCAGATGCCGGCGACGCCGCGCTTGCCGCCGCGGATCTTGAGCGCGTTGATCAAGGTCACCAGGATGCGCGCGCCGGAGGCGCCGAGCGGATGGCCGAGGGCCACGGCGCCCCCATGCACGTTCATTTTTTCGTGGGGCAGATTCGCGAGCTTGGCCACGACGAGGCTCACCACGGCGAAGGCCTCGTTGACTTCGAAGAGATCCACTTGATCGACCGTCCAACCGATCTTCTTCAAGAGCTTCTCGACGGCGCCCGCCGGCGCCGTGGTGAACCACTTCGGCTCCTGGCTGTGCGTGGCCCAGCCCACGACGCGCGCGAGCGGCTTCCTGCCGGCGGCGCCTTTCGCCGAGGAGAGGACGAGCGCCGCGGCGCCGTCGTTGAGCTTGGACGCGTTGACGGCGGTGATGGTGCCGTCCTTCTGGAAGGCGGGGCGCATCTTGGAGACCTTCTCGGGCTTGAAGCGGCCGGGCTCCTCGTCGAGCTCGACGCCGTCGATCGGGACGATCTCGTTCTTGAACCAGCCCTTCGCGACGGCCTCCTGGGCGCGCTCGTACGAGCGGACCGCCCAGGCGTCCTGCGCCTCGCGGGTCAGGCCGTGCTCCTTGGCGCAAAGCTCGCCGCAGTCGCCCATGTGCACGCCGTCATACGGATCGATCAAGCCGTCGCGCAGCACGGAGTCGAGGAGCTTCGCGTCGCCGTAGCGGTAGCCGGAGCGGGCCTTGTCGAGGAGATACGGCGCCCGCGACATGGATTCCATGCCTCCCGCGAGCGCGTAGTCGTGCTCGCCGAGCGCGATGCCCTGGGACGCCATCATGACGGCCTTCATGCCCGAGCCGCAGACCTTGTTGACCGTGGTGGCGCCCGCCGAGACCGGGATGCCGGCTCCGATCGCGGCCATGCGCGCCGGCGCCTGCCCGATGCCCGCCGGAATCACGCAGCCGAGCACGACTTCGCCGAGAGACGGCGCCGCGACGCCGGATTTGGCGAGGGAGTCGGCGGCGGCCTTGGCGGCCAACTGGGGCGCCGTGTAGCCGGCGAGAACGCCGTTGATCGAGCCGATGGGAGTGCGGGAGGCGGAGAGGATAAGTATTTCGCTCATGATCCGTAGTATATGAAGCGGGCGGCCAGGCCGCAAAGCACCGCGACGGCC
The DNA here is from genome assembly GCA_016204945.1 of Elusimicrobiota bacterium. Classification (GTDB taxonomy): domain Bacteria; phylum Elusimicrobiota; class Elusimicrobia; order UBA1565; family UBA9628; genus GWA2-66-18. Next base: position 716 of record JACQJQ010000221.1, on the reverse strand, counting down.
GCGCCCGCGTAGAAGGTGAACGCCGTCAGGTCGAACAGGCGGCGCCGGCGCAGGAAGAACATCACGGCCAGCCAGCCGGCCGCGAGCGCGCCCGCGCCGAGCGCGGTCGGGAACATGAAGCAAAGCGCCAGCACGAGGCGCTCGGCCATGGCGAGGTGCTTCTCGTCGTCGCCCGGGTAATCCGCGCCGTGGATGTCCTTCTCCACGAAATAGATGAGCACCGTGCAGGCGTGGGTGGCGAGCACGAACAGGCAGCCGAGCACCGGCCACTTCTCCGGGAAGAACCCGCCCTCCGCCGTCGTGGTGACGGCGAGCGGCGCCACGGAGAAGATCACCGCGTAGTGGATGACCTGGTCCCAGGCGAAGAACACGGTGTTGTCGGGCATCCCGTACCGGGAGATGGTGTACACCCTCCACCAATCCTCCAGGAAGTGCGTGATGAAGATGATCGAGACGCACGTCCAGCCGCTCAAGCGGAAAAAGGGGTTCTCGATCCAGTGTTCGCCGAGAAAGGGCCAGGCGAGGACCAGGTAGGCGACCGGGTGCATCAGGCAATGCACGAGCAGGCCCCAGAGGCTCTCGCGCTTCCACCGGTTGATGTAGTTGGTCTGGAAAGTGAAGTCGCAGAGCAGGTGGCCGAACATCAGCCGCCAGAAAATGTTCATTCTCTATTTCGCCGTGAGGTTGAAGACCTGGTCCCAGTCGTCCGGCGGCAG